>JAFZEI010000003.1 GCA_017560765.1 Clostridia bacterium
CCCAAAAATTTTCTTCTTTGCAAAGACACCTATAATAGGATATAATTGTTTTAAATTAAATTATATTCTTTAGGGAGGTTTTTTTTATGAAATTTTGTACTGTTTGCGGAGCTAAGCTAAGTGACGACGCTAAGTTTTGTCACAATTGCGGAGGAACACAGCAAAGCACTAACGAGGTTTACACCACAGGAAGTTACAGCGACGCAGAAGCACAAGAAGACAAAGAATGTCTTGATAACTTCTATACATTTTTAAAATGGGAAAGATTCGGTTGGAAACTTAGTGCAATATTGTTTCTAATTGCCACAATAATTTTTGCTATGATAGGTTTGATAGCACTTGCAGGAGGAGCTGTTGCTTTTTCAGAATCTGATTTCAATTCGATGCCTGCGACTTTTTCTTTCGGAATAGGTTTCCTGTACTTATTTTTATCATTAATTTTATATCTTCCTGTTACCATCATTAATTTCTCTATGTCCAAAAGAACAAAGAATTATATGAATCTCGTTTACACAGATATAGAGGCAGTTGAAGAGCGATGCAGCAATATAGGAATAATTATTTTAGGTGCATTTTTTAACACTTTAGCCCTTATATTCATTATAATTAACTTTGTAAGAACAAAAACGAACAAGAGAATCATAGAACGTATTAAGAATAAGCAAAAAACAGGAGTTTAAAAATGCAAAAAAAAGTGGAGATTCTTTCTGTAGGAACAGAGCTTCTTATGGGACAGATTGCAAACACAAATGCACAATTTATTTCTCGTCGATTGCCGGAAGTCGGCTTAGGCGTTTTTTACCACAGCGTTGTGGGAGATAACCCCGAACGCCTTACGGAATGCTTGCACTATGCCCTTTCACGAAGCGACGTAGTAATCACAACAGGTGGACTTGGCCCAACTCAAGACGATTTAACAAAAGAAGTAATCGCCAAAGCTTTAGGTTTAAAAATGGTTCTTGACATTCAAAGTGAAGAATGGATAAGAGAATATTTTACAAAAATGGGTAAAACAATGACAGACAATAACCTAAGGCAAGCATACTTTCCCGAAGGATGTAAGATACTCGATAATGACGAAGGTACTGCTCCGGGATGTTTGATTGAGCAAAAAGGAAAAGTAATAATACTCCTTCCCGGCCCGCCAAGGGAACTTATACCAATGTTTAATAAACACATAATTCCCTATTTCAGAGAAAAGTGTGCCACACCTCTTACTTCAAGATTTCTGAGAGTAGTGGGTATAGGCGAATCAATGGTAGAAAAAAAGCTGTATTCACTTGTTGACGGGCAAACTAATCCAACAATTGCCACGTATGCCAAGGATGGTATAGTAACAATACGAGTAACAGCTCATGACGAAGGAGAAATTCCGGCAACATTATTAGTGTCTGATATGTGCGGTAAAATTGCATCCATATTGGGAGATTCCGTATATACCGATAATGATGAAGAAATAGAGCTTACCGTTTTTAAACTTTTAGCTGAAAATAATTTAACCTTTTCTTGTGCGGAATCTTGCACCGGAGGAATGTTGGCTGAAAAAATCACTTCTATTCCCGGCTCTTCGCAAGTATTCAAATGTGCTGCCGTAACATACATGACTGTTTCCAAAACAGAAATGTTAGACGTTGACCCGACTATCATTGAAAAATACGGTGTGGTGAGCAAAGAAACAGCTCTGGCAATGGTACAAGGCATGATAAAAAAATCAGGCACAGATGTAGCCGTTTCAATCACAGGATATGCCGGTCCCCAATATGATGATGAGCCTGTAGGTAAAGTTTGCATAGGAGTTTGTGCACCCGGCTGCAGAACTGTCAAAGAATTCCGTTTTTCCGGAAACAGAGACAGAATAAGAACACTAAGCGTAATAAATGCTCTTGACATGGTAAGACGCGCGTTGTTACATCTTGACCCGGCAGAGTAATAATTTCCATATTTTGTAAAGTATAAAAGCTTTCATTTAAAGCACACTAAACCTTATTCAAAGCAAGAGAAAAGGAAGTGTGCCACAAATGAAAGCTATTATTATGGCAGGAGGAGAAGGAACAAGACTCAGACCTATCACCTGTACAATGCCAAAACCGGCTGTTCCTATATGCGACAAAGCAGTTATTATTCATATAATCGAACTTTTAGAAAAACACGGCATAGATGAAATTGCCGTAACCTTAAAATATCTACCATCTGAAATAAAAAAAATTATTGCAAGTGCTTTGGCCCAAGGGAAAATAAAAACAGAAATTAAATTTTGCATAGAAACATCACCTTTGGGAACGGCAGGCAGCGTGAAAAATTGTATAAGAGAGTGTTATAACAATTCTGATGAAGATTATTTGATAATAAGCGGAGACGCAATGACAGATATTAATATACGAGACATGATTGCATTTCATAAAGAAAAGCAACCAATGGCAACTATCGCAGTAAAGGCTGTAGATGAGCCGACTGAATTCGGTGTAGTACTCACAAACGACAATAACATGATTACAGGCTTTATCGAAAAGCCTGCATACAGTGAAGCCGTAAGCAATCTTGCTAACACAGGAATTTATATTGTTTCGCCTGAACTGATGGAGCTGTGTTCCGAAAATGGTCCTTGTGATTTTGCAAAAGATATTTTTACAAAAATTCCTGATTTAAGTGAAAATTTAGCATCATACAATACAGACGCCTTCTGGTGCGACATTGGTGATTTGAATTCATATAGGAAGGTAAATCTGAGATTCTCAATAAAGCATAATCAGAGTTATATCGGAGAAAATTGCAGTGTTTCAAAAGATGCGACAATAATCAACAGTGTGATAAACCATGGTTGCATAATAGAAGCAGGATCAGTTATAGAAAATTCTGTCATAATGGCCAATTCCTACATTGGAAAACACTGTAAAATAATAAACTCTGTAATTTGTCCCGCTGCTGTTTTAAAAGAAGCCGTCAAAGCAGAAGATGCTGCAATAGGCGAAAAAGCCACAGTAAACAATTGCGTAACTATAAAAAAAGGAACAAAAATTTGGGATAATATTAATATTTTACCTGAAAGCATAATCAGCGGAGTAGTCAGAAGTTCTGCCGGCAGCAGCGAAAGTTCCGTAGGCAGCTATTCACCCGAAACAATTTTGCGTCTGGGAAGAGCGTTTGGTACTTTTCTTGGCAGAAACGCGTCTGTAGTAGTATGCTCTGACGGCAGTGGCAGCAGCGAAATGATAGCAGCAGGCTTTCAGGCAGCATTGGCAAGCGTAGGAATTTCCGTAAAAACATTGGAAGCTGTTCCCCTACCCGTTGTTAGGTGGATATGCCGCTCCGGAATATGCGATGGAGCCGTTCATGTAACAGAAAAAAAAGACAACACTGTTCATTTCTTAAACGGTTTCGGTGATGATTTGTGTAAAAATGAGAGAAGAAAATTCAAAGCTTTATATGACTCTGAGGATTTTGCAACAGTCAGCCGCCATAGCATTCCGGCTTTTGAAGAATTGACTAATCCGGAGGATTATTATATTTCGTCTTTGATGGATATTTTTAAGTGTCCGCATAAAAACTTAAATTATATCGGAAGGAAATTCACATTAAGCCAAAAATACGCTGTTGCAGCATATCTGACAATAAAATTGTATAAAGATGCGCCTGTTTTTCTGCCTGCGTTTGACTCTCTTGCGGCAGAGAAAATCGCCTACAAGTATGATCGTTACACAATAAAATGCAGTTGCAAACCGGGAGATATAATGGCAGAAATGGAAAAATTTATGCATATTGACGGTGTATACGCCCAATATCTTATGTTTTTTGATGATTTAGCATTTGATTTGGCATTATGTTGTATAGACAGTTATATTAGTGAAGAAAATGATTTAGAAACAGAAAGTCTCATAAAAAATCCACTATTCCGTTCAGAATGGGAAATTCCGGTAAAAAACAAAAATAAAAACACCAATAAATCAGAAATTATCAAAAAGTTTACAAACTCCGATATTGCTAAAAACAGCTACGAAATCAATGACGGAATACACATTTACGGCTCAGATTCTGCTGCCAGAGTGTGCGCAGAAGAAGAAAAACAAGCTTTTCATGTGTACGTTGAAAGTTTAAGCGAAGAGCAAGGAAAGGAATTGGCTTTTGATATATTAAAAACACTTGAAAATTTATTGACTTAATCCTCTAAGAGAATTATAATTATATAGATATTGTATATAAAGCAAATCGGAGGATGACACTATTATGAAAAAAAGCTTATTATCGGCAATTAAGGTTTGTTTGATGCTTTTAGCTGCATTAGTGCTTGTTTTTTCTTTCTGTGCATGTAGTGGCACAGAAGAACCTACAACTACACCGGCGCCTGCAACAGAGCCACCTGCAGTTTCAACATTTAAGCCCGTAGTAGAAATTGACTATGATGAGACAGAATTCACAATCGTAGAAACAACGATTGTTGAATACATAGGTAAAGGCGGCGACGTTGTAATTCCCGAAAAGGTAACTGCAATCGGGGATATGGCATTTAGCGGACGTTCTGATGTTACATCAGTAACTTTTACAAAAGATGTTGTTTCTATCGGAGAAAAAGCCTTTGAAAATTGTTCCGGTCTTTCTGCAGGATTTGTTCCCCCCTCAAACCTTGCTTACCTTGGCGATTACGCTTTTGCAGGTTGTACAGGCTTAACAGAGATCGAAATTCAAAACAAGCCTATAGAAGTCGGCACTAATGTGTTTGAAGGATGTACATCACTTAAAAAAGTTATTATCCCGAAAACTTTCGCAACCATTCCCGACTATACTTTTTATGGTTGTTCTTCTCTTGTTGAAGTATTAATCGATACGGAGATTACAGCTATAGGAGCTCATGCTTTCGACGGTTGCACAAGTCTTGAAACATTTAAGTTCCCTTCAAAAACAACTGTAATCGGTGACTATGCATTTAAAGGTTGCCAAAAGCTTGCAAATATTGATTTCCAAAGAGCTCTCGAAAATATCGGCTATTTTGTTTTCAATGATACAGCATGGTTTAACAATCAAGTTGAAGCTCAAAAGAAGCTTCCTCCTGTTGATACACCTACTGCAGAAGGCGAAGAAGGAAAGAACAACAATGCAGACATCAACAAGTATGTTCTTGTAGGTCGTGATGTTATTATCTACTATATTGATGATAATAGTAATGTATTGAATATTCCCGACAAAGCATATGGTATTGCCTCCGGTGCGTTTGAGCATTGTATAGATAAAATCGAAGCAGTTAACTTCTCAACATCAAGCAGCCTTGTTTTCCTTGGCAATGGTGCTTTCAAAAATGCAGTTAAGCTCACAAGCTTTAATTTACCGATTAAAGTTGTAGTTATAAATGACGAAGTATTTAGCGGTTGTATCAACATAGAAACTTTTAACGTATCCAGTAAGCTTACATCAGTCGGCAACAAGGCTTTCTATAATTGCCAAAAGATGACCTCAATTTTCTTGCCGGATGATATTCAAACTATCGGAGACTCAGCTTTCTATGGTTGTAAAGCACTTAAAGAAGTTACTCTTCCCGACTCCATTTTAAACTTAGGAGATTATGCTTTTAAGGATTGCGAGAATCTTTCAAAAGTTATCATTCCTTTAAAATTAGCAAATGTTGGCGTACAGGCTTTTGATAATACAAAATGGTATGCTAATCTCAGCGTTTACGAAGAGAAACCAACAGAGAATAAATTCCATATTTACGGAGATGGTGTTCTTATTAAAGCAGACATCATTGACAATTCATCAATTGTTATTCCCGAAAATGTAAAATCAATTGCAGCATTTACATTCACAAATTGGGGAAAAATTAACGACAGAGAATTTTACAATTCTAAACTCCCCAAGAGCATCACAATTCCTGACGGTGTAACTTCTATCGGTGATTATGCTTTCTATTTCTGTGATAATCTTGAAACAGTATTTATATCAAACACTGTTACAAATATCGGTGAAAAAGCTTTCTACGGATGTAAAAATCTTAAGCTTATCACTCTTCCTGACTCTCTCACAGAGATTAAGCCTTATGCCTTCTACGGATGCAGTTCTCTTCCGGAGATTGTTCTCCCGTCAAGACTTACTTCTATAGGAAGTTATGCTTTCTATGATTGCTATATGTTGACAGAGATAGAAATTCCTGCTTCTGTTAAATACATTGGTTCTAATGCATTTAAGAACACAAGCTGGTTCTATTATAATACAGACGAAGAGATGATTGTTGGTGACGGTGTTCTTCTTAAAGTTACCGCCCCCACTGCAAATATTGTACTTTCTTCAAAAGTTAAATCTTTTGCCGGCGGTGCGTTTGATTCTGCTAATATTCAGACAATCAAGCTTTCTTCTGCAATAACAAAGCTTCCTGAGTACGCTTTCTCAGGCTGTACAGACCTTACAGAAGTAACAGGCGGCAATATTAATTCAATTGGAAAAAGAGCTTTCAACGGATGCTTCAAGATTAAATCATTTAATGCCGGCAGTGCCTCAGTAGATGCAGAAGCTTATGTTAACTCTTCCTTAGATAAATAAATATAAAAAGCAATGTCAAAGGCTCTGAGATTCATGTAAATCTCAGAGCTTTTTTGTTATTGCACAAGCAACTTGTTTATGTTAAAATTTCTATGATTTTATACCAATATAAGAATGGAGTGTTTATATGAGCAAAAGTGTTCAGGATATCATAAATCTTATAAAAGAAAAAGATATCAAAATGATTGATTTTAAAATGGTAGATATTAACGGTCAGTACCGTCATGTTACTATCCCGGCACAACATTTTTCTGCAGAGACAATTGAAAAAGGTATTGGATTTGACGCTTCAAACTACGGATATGCAGTAGTTGAAAAAAGCGACATGGTGTTTATTCCCGACCCCGATACTGCTTTAATTGATCCTTTCTGCGAGATTCCTACACTTTCAATGAGCGGTAACGCTATGATTATTGATACACCAAGCAACAAACCTTTGGCACAGTATCCGAGAAATATAGTTTGCGCCGCAGAACAGTATATGAAAGATTGCGGTATTGCTGACACAATGCTCATTCTTCCCGAATTCGAGTTCTATCTTTTTGACCAGGTAGGTTGGGAAGTGCAGTCAAATTCCGTAGCTGCATTTGTTGACGCAAAGCAGTCCTATTGGAACAGCATGACAGAAGGAATGGGAAAAGTTGTTCCTAAGCAAAAAGCATACCATATCGCAAAACCTTTTGATACATCTTATGAGTGCAGAAGTGAAATGTGTATGCTTATCGAAGAAGCAGGTATACCTGTAAAATATCATCACCCTGAAGTAGCAGCTTCAGGTCAATTTGAGATTGAACCTATGCTTGGCGAAATGTCAAAAATGGCAGATGCTACAATGATGATTAAATATATCATTCATAACACAGCAGCTAAATACGGCAAGAGTGCAACATTAATGCCAAAGCCCGTTTACGGTGAAGCAGGCAGCGGAATGCACGTACACATAATGCTCTTCAAAGACGGTGTTCCCCTTTTCTCCGACGATAATGGTTATTCACATCTTAGCGAAACTGCTCATTACTTTATAGGCGGATTACTTAAACACATCAGTTCTTTGTGCGCTATAACAAATCCAAGCACGAATTCATTTAAGCGTCTTGTGCCCGGTTTTGAGGCACCTGTAACAGTTGGATATGCAACTTCTAACAGAAGTGCTGTTATAAGAATTCCGGCTTACGCAAAGCAGCCCTCTGAGCGTCGTTTTGAGCTTCGTAATCCTGATGCTACATGTAACCCTTACTTCTGCTATGCAGCTATCTTAATGGCAGGACTTGATGGTATTAAGAATAAAATTGATCCTCATGCCAACGGTTGGGGTCCTTATGATGTAAATCTTTACAATTTACCTGAGGAAGAAAAAGCAAAGCTTAAAGGTTTGCCTACTTCATTGGAATCTGCTCTTGATGCACTTGAGGCAGACCATGAGTATCTTACTGCAGGCGGTGTATTCCCTGAGATTCTTATTAAGAATTTCATTGCTACAAAACGTAAAGAGTGCAGCGAACTTTCAAAAATTCCTCACCCCGCTGAGTTTGAAAAGTACTATAATCTTTGATTTTTTAATTGTTTATAAAAATGGGGCTGTTTTTTACAGCCCCATTTTCGTATATATTTTTACATATAAAGTTTTAAGGTTTTTTCTAAATCCATTCGTACTTTGTCCGCGACTTTTTGCGGAGAAAGTATCACTACATCAGGAGCAAAGCTTTTGGCAAAATGAATTATCGACATTTCATTTGTCATAGCAGTAACTGTTATAAACTCCTCGCCTTCTTCACTGAATTTTACATCTTTACCAAATAAATCTATTATGTCACTTATCAGATTTTTATTTGCTCGGAAAATAACTCTTTCTGCCTCACTGGCATACATATAAACATGTTCTTGCATATATCGGGCTAAATTTAATCTTTGTCCGTTAGCACCTTTGAGAGTTTCGAAAGGCTTTGCCGCTTCGTCAAGAATTTTTAACTCACGAATACGGTCAACACGGTAGTTTGATATATCCTCAAATTTATCGTAATTACAAATAAGGTAATATTTGCCATCTTTAGCAGCCATTTGGTACGGAGAAATTTTATACTCTCTTACCGTGCCGTCTACGCGTCGTCTGGCATGTTCTTTTTTATCTGTACCATACTCTGCGTATTTAAAAGAAACCTTCCTTTTTTTGCTTATAGCCTCATTAATCAGCTCTATATTTAAAAAAAGTTGCTTGTTGTCTGTCTTATCCACAGACATTCTTGCTATATGCTTTATACCGGAAGAAAAGTATTTATTTGACAATCCTGCCAGCTTTTCTACAAGCTCCTTACATTGTTCATAAGGTATATGCTTTGAAAAAACAATGCTGTCTATCAGCAATCGAAGCTCTCCGTCCGTAAATTCGCGCATGAGGTAAAAATCAGTCAGCAGAACATTCTCTATAGGCTCACCCGTTTTCTTGTCAGGCGTCTGTCTTACAATTTCACGACACCCAATATCATACCCAAAGTCAATTAAGTCCGTAATATTGCGCTTGATTGCCTTCCTGTCTACAATCATGCCATACTCTTTTGCAAGTATTTCCTCAATATCACGTTGACTTAATCTGTGTTCTTCGTCGGAATACTTGCGCAATATTTCAAGTATATTAATAATCAGAAGTTTTTTCGGTTGTTTTACTGTCAGCATGACTTTTTGCCTTTCATTTTGTTTGATAAATAAAGCTTATAACAATTTGAAGTGTATCACTTTAATCATTGTTTAACAAGAAAAATTACAAGGATGCAAACTCATTAGGGAATTTAATTTTGTACCAAGCAAGAGTACACATCAATTGCAGACGACTTATGCAACTTGATATGCTCCACAAACCACCGACTTTATCAAAGTATTCCTTTATGCTCGCAGGTACATTATAGTTATCCATTATTTCAATAATTTTATTATTCAGTAAATTTTTCTCACCGCTGTAAATACCTGTCTTTGCAATTTTGTTGGCTAAATCAATGGGAATTCCGTAATAAGCAAGCTTTTCCGTTAAATCATCACGCAAAACAAAAAAGTCAGGTTCGTCAAGATTTTTTAAAGTCTTTACTCCCTTAAAAGAGCCGATAACATATCCGTAAATCTTTACAAGCGTATTAAAATCACAAGCAGTAATGCTTTCAAGTTCATCAGATAAATCTTCATTTTCGCTTGCAAGCTCTTTTAAAATCAAAATGTATGTTTCATTATTATATTGCTGATTTACCGGCGTTTTACCCGTTATTGCAGCCAACTTTCCTATGTCCTCGCACACAGTGGAATCAGATAACTCAATATGTCTGTACATTGTCAAGTCAGAATCTGCATAACCGAGCTTTTCTTCCAATCTTTTTTGTAATAACGGTCTTATCGAAGGAGCAATGCGCAAAGAAAAATCAGGCGCCTGAGGATTTGCAAAAGAAGACCATGCAGTTATGGCAGACAAGTCAAAACCATCTTTTATCATTAACTTACCGCAAGTAGCACAGTAGTTGTCAGGCATGTCTATTCCGTAGCGGCAACCATCACCTTTTTGCAGGCATCTGTAACAATCAGAATCACAGCGATAATGTGCCGGCAACGGATTAGTATTTGTAATACCTAACAAAAATGATATAAGTGATCCTGCCAAGCTGCCTGAAGCCAAAGTAGGATAACCTTTTTCTTTAGAGAAGTCTGAAATTTCTTTTAATACTAAAAAATAAAAAGCTGTTTCTGTTTTTTCCATCATAGAGAGCTCAAAATCAAGTCTGTCTGCTACGGAATGCATCGTTCCGTATATTTCACCTGCACGTTCGCGACATATTTTTGCTATGTTTTCTGCAGCAAGGTCCTCATTTTCCCACGTAGGCGCTGTAAAAAACAAGTCAGAAGAAAGGTTGTTTGTTGTAGAATTGTTTGCAGTTGTAATTTTAAATATCATTTGTAACACTCCTTAAATTTATAAATCAAATAATCATTTATTTTCTTTTACGACAAAAGTATACAATATGTGATGTCCCAAAAAGCGTACATCAAAACAATCTCTTTTCCCATTGACAAAAGGCGCTTAAAGTTATACCATAAAAAAGTTAAATGACGTCTAAAAGAAAGGCAAAAGGCTTGTGAGGTAATATAATGTTTATAATAAATAATAGAATAAAAAAATTTCTTATAGCTATGTTGATTTTAATATTAACTTGTATAATTTTTTTGGCTTCCGGCTGCGGTTCTGACGATACTCAAAAAGAAGCTAATCGCAGTGATGTGTCCATTAATTTCTACACACCTACAAAATCACCGGAACAAACTCCCACTCCGGAGCCTACTCCCACACCCGTTCCGGATTTTGAAGCCCCGGTGCTTTACGGTGTTGTTAAAAGACAATTTTACGTAGGCGAAGGTATTTCCTATTTAAGCGGTGTTTTTGCAACAGACAATATAGATAAGGATGTAGAAATCACGGTAGACCGTTCATCGGTAGATACTAAAAAGGCAGGCACATACGAAGTAACGTATGTTGCTAAAGACGATGCAGGCAACTCCACTTCCCAGACAACAACAATTACACTTAGCGAAGTAAAAGTAACAGAGGAAAGTCTTCACAAAGTTGCACAAGAAGTAATAGCTGAAATTACAAACGAGAATATGACATTTGAAGAGAAGCTTTGGGCAATTTACAAATATACTAATTCACACTTAACGTATTGGAATTCGTCAGATAAAAATGACTGGAGAGCAGAAGCCTATAGAGGTATTACAACAGGTTTTGGTGATTGCTTTACGTATTTTTCTGTAAGCCAAGTGTTACTTAATGAAATAGGCGCTGAATCACTTCCTATCCAAAGACACGGTGGTATATCAAGACACTATTGGCATATGGTAAAAACAGAGCAAGGTTGGTATCATTTCGATACATGTATTCACAGACCGATTTATAACTCCTTTTTAAGAACTGATGCAGAATTCGAGGCTTACACTTTAAAACAAGAAAACTACAATCCGGGATATAACTATTTCACTTATGACAAAACAGGTTATCCGGCAGTATCGGAAATACCCTTTGAATGGGACAGAGACAGTTATGCGAATAAATAGTACGCCTACAATAAAAGGAGACTTTATTTAAATGAACAGAATTAATGTATTATCATATCTTGATGATATTTATAAAAAATTACCCGATAAAACTGCATTTTCTTGCGAAGATGAAAGTCTTACTTTCTTGCAGCTTTACAATAAGGTTAATTCAATTGGCAGCTTTTTACAAAACAAAGGCTGTTATTCTAAGCCTATTGTAGTTTTTATGAGGAAATCCCCTGCTATGATTGCTGCCTTTTTTGGGGTAATCGCTGCAGGTTGTTATTATGTTCCGATTGATGACGAGATGCCTCGTCACCGCATACAGCTCATATTTGACACATTAAAACCTGAAACCATAATTTGCGATAGTACAACAAGAGTTTCAGCAGAGAAACTAAAAGAAGAATCAAACGGATGTTTTGATATAGAAGAATATACTATAATTTCTGAATACCCGCACAATCCGTCTGCTCTTTCAAAAATACGAGATAAGGCAATAGATACCGATCCTATTTATATTGTGTTTACTTCCGGTTCTACAGGTGTGCCAAAAGGTGTTGCTGCCTGCCACCGTTCCGTAATAGATTACGTAGAGAACTTGACCGACGTGTTAAATGTAACAGAAGACTTTATTTTCGGAAACCAAGCTCCCCTTTACGTAGATGCTTGCCTTAAAGAAATATATTCAACTTTAAAATACGGTGCAACAACGTATCTTATACCAAAACAGCTTTTTATGTTCCCTGTTAAATTAGTGGAATATTTGAATGAGCACAAAATCAATGCGATTTGCTGGGTTGTACCGGCTCTTACGATGATTTCCGGATTTAATACTTTTAAAAGTGTTATTCCGCAATCGCTTCATACAATTGCTTTCGGCAGCGAAGTTTTTCCTATAAAGCAATTTAACACATGGCGCAAAACTCTGCCTGATTGCCGATTTATAAATTTATACGGACCGACTGAGGCCACGGGAATGTCTTGTTATTACGAGGCAACAAGGGAATTTCAAGAAGACGAGTCCATTCCTATAGGAAAACCTTTTAAAAACACGCAAATTCTTTTATTAACGGATGACAATAAAGAGGCTGCTCCCGGTGAACCGGGTGAAATATGCATACGCGGTACTGCTGTAACATTAGGCTATTATAATGACTTTGAAAGGACAAGTACGGCTTTTGTGCAAAATCCCCTTAATAAGCTTTATCCGGAGATAATATATCGCACAGGTGATTTGGGAAAGTACAATTCTGCAGGCGATCTTATGTTTATTTCCAGGAAGGATTACCAAATTAAACACATGGGACACAGAATAGAATTAGGCGAAATCGAAATGATTGCAAACAAACATGAGTCTGTTGAGTGTTCCTGTTGCATTTTTGACAAAGAAAAAAGCAAAATAATTCTTTACTATATAGGTGCCGGAGAGGAGAAGGAGCTTTCATCTTATTTAAAATACAGCTTGCCCAGATACATGATTCCGAGTAAAATAATAAAGTTAGAAACACTTCCTCTAACACCAAACGGCAAAATCGACAGGCTTGCGTTAAAAAAAATGTATAGCCAAGAAAAATAATCGGAGGACATAAAAATGGATGAATTAATTCAAATATTAGAATCAATAAATCCCGATGTGGATTACAGAAAAGAAACGAATTTGATTGATGGTAAAATACTTGATTCTTTTGATATAATAACTATTATTTCAGAGATTAATGAGGAGTTTGATATTGCAATTCCTGCAGAAGAGATCATACCTGAGAACTTCAATTCTGCACAAAAACTTTATGAGCTTATTCAAAGACTCGAAGATTAATATATGCTTTTCACATCGCTGAGTTTTATTTTATTTTTAGCTTTACTCCTTGCTGTATATTACATAGTACCCTATAGATTCAGATGGGCGCTTTTGTTGGTATTCAGTGGTATTTTTTATGCCTTTGCAGGAGTTGTCGGTTTTATTTTTATAGGAATTACGATTATAACCACTTATGCCGCAGCTCGTTTTATAGGCAGTATTCATACATCCCAATCAGAATATCTAAAAAACGCTAAAGACATATCACGTCAAGAAAAGAAAGAGTACAAGGAGCATTCTAAGAAAAGAATGCGTGTTTTTCTTGTTCCCTGTCTTGTTGTAAACTTTGGCATACTTGCCTTGCTTAAATACATTCTTGTGGGCAGAGGTTTTATCGGTACAGATTTCATTTTACCTATGGGTATATCTTTTTATACCTTTCAAACGATGGGTTATATAATTGATGTTTACAGAGGCAAGGTAGCCGCCGAGAAAAACATCTTCAAAATGGCACTTTTTACATCATATTTTCCTCTACTTGTACAAGGTCCGATTTCTGATTATAAAAAACTTTCCGAAACATTATACACGCCCTTATCCTTTTCCGGCAAAAATTTCCTTTTGGGTTTTGAACGCGTACTTTGGGGTTACTTTAAAAAGCTTGTTATAGCAGACAGATTGTTAACTGCTGTAAGTACAATAATAGGCCTGCCAAGTGAATTTTCAGGTGCATACGCACTTTTAGGCATGATTTTATACGCAATACAGCTCCATGCAGACTTTACCGGCGGCATAGATATTACAATCGGCATTTCTCAAATGCTCGGAATTCGCTTACAAGAAAATTTTGACAGACCATATTTTTCAAAAAACATAACAGAATACTGGCGAAGATGGCACATTTCACTTGGTGAATGGTTTAAAGAATACCTCTTCTACCCTGTTTCCGTAGCCAAGCCGATGCTTAAGCTTTCAAAATTTTCAAGAGATCATTTCGGGGACGCTGTAGGTAAGCGTATACCTGTGTATATAAGTACAATATTCGTATGGTTTACGACAGGTGTCTGGCATGGGCGAGGATTGAATTTTATTGTCTGGGGTTTAGGCAACTGCATTATTATACTGATTTCTCAAGAGCTTTCTCCCCTTTACAAGAGATTTCACAATAAATTCCCTTCTTTAAAGGCAACTGTGCCATATAAATCTTTTGAGATACTGCGTACAATTTTTATATTGAGCAGTTTGCGTATGCTTGACTGTTATAGAGATGTACCGCTGACATTCCGTATGTTTGCAAGTATTTTCACCGGCGGCAAGTACCTTGAAGTGTTAAAAGGCGGATTTTTAGAGTTAGGCATTACGGCAGCCGATTATATTATCGTATTAATTGCTGTAATAATAGTTTTCTCAACAAGCATGGTACAAAGAAAAGGCGGCATAAGAGAGAGACTTTTCAGACGTCCTGCTGTAGTACAATGTGCTGTAATAGCCTTGCTGCTTATTACAATAATTATTTTTGGCGCTTATGGTGTAGGATATGATTCCAGCCAATTTATATACAACCAATTCTAAGGAGGCAGCAATGGAAAATAAGCAAAAAACAAACAAATTAAAAATTACTGCCTGCATTTCTGTTACTCTACTTGTGATTATTGTGGTACTTTGGTTGCTTCAATGTCTGCTTATGCCAAAATACATGAGCGAAATAAAAGAAGGGGCTTTAATATCTGAATATTATAACGAAACTACCTCCCATGACGTTATTTTTGTGGGCGACTGTGAAGTTTACGAAAATATATCTCCTATCACACTTTGGACGGAATATGGCATCACCTCATACATCAGAGGAAGCGCCCAGCAGCTTATTTGGCAATCATATTACATTTTAGAAGATACTTTTAATCACGAAAAACCTGATATTGTTATTTATAATGTACAATCAATGATTTACGGTAAGCCGCAAAGTGAAGCTTATAATCGCATGACATTAGATGGGCTTAAAATGTCATCGTCAAAAATCAATGCAATAAAGGCATCTATGACAGAAGATGAAAGTTTTCTCAGCTATATTTTCCCGATTTTCAGATATCACTCAAGATGGAGCGATTTAAGCAAAGAAGATATAAAATACATTTTCGACAGAGATGTAATTTCTCATAATGGTTATCTTATGCAGACTGCAGTACGCCCGATGGAATCTTTGCCTGCAGTAAAACCCTTAGAAGATTATACTCTCCCAAGTATTTCATTTGAGTATCTTGATAAAATGGCGAAACTTTGCAAGGACAACGGTGCAGAGCTTGTACTCGTAAAGTCCCCCAGCCTTTATCCTCATTGGTACGAAGAATGGGATTTACAAGTTGCCGAGTATGCCAAAAACAATAACTTAACATACCGCAATTTCATAAAAGAATCAGATGAAATAGGTATTGATATGCAAACAGATACTTATGATATGGGCATGCATTTAAATGTGTACGGTGCTGAGAAATATACATCATATCTTGGTAAATTCCTTACAGAAAAGTATGCAAGTAGCGATATATTCAATCATAGTCAAGAAAAAACTTTGAATGAAATATGGGCAAATAAAGTTAAAAAATACCAAGAAGACAAAAAGAAATCAGAAGTCACCCCTGATCCTGATATTAATATAAAACCGGACGACAAATATAACGAACACCCGCACAACGGCTTTTATTTTAACGCCTCAGAAGTTAAAATAGGTGTTAATTGCGGTGCTTGGCTTGTGGAGGAAATCAAAAAAGCCGGTTTGGAATACAGCTATTACGAAGCACAAAGCTGTGCATACCAAGGAATGGATATGTTTTACACTTTTGACAGCTTTGAGGTAATGGTAAACACCATTGACGGTCATAATGTAATTACCACCATATCTATCTTGGATGATTTGGTAAAAACAGCCGAGGGACTTAAAATAGGCGATTCATTTGAAAAGCTCACTGAGCTTTACGGTAATGATTATACAGTAAACGGTAATATATACAAATTCACAAAAGACGGCACAGCGCTGTCAATTCTTATAAAAAACAACAAAGTTAATTCAATCGAATATATAATCGATTGATAGAAGGAGGCTTCTATGAAAAAAACAGAAAAAATTATTTTATCTTGTCTTTTGGCTGTTGTATTGATTCTCGCAGGCTTCGTTATTGCCGACGAAATATCAAAACGCACTTCCGACTCTCAAACGAGCAACCCAACAGCAACGGTAAATATACCTTCCACAAGCAAGCCTAACCCCGAACCTACAGCTAAGCCTGTATGGCATGAGCAATCCAAGCCACAAGAAAAGGCTGAATATATACCGCCTGAAAACGCAAAATTACCCTACTACATAAAGGTCAACCGTGCCCTTTGCACCGTTACCATTTATGGAATAGACAGCAACGGAGAATACACAATTCCGGTTAAAGCCTTTGCATGTTCCGTAGGCAGAGCAGGACACGAAACAATAACCGGCACATTCCAAATGTGCGAAAACTACAACTGGATGCTTCCCATGCAAGATGGCACTTATGCCCAATTTGCTTACAGAATAAAAAAAGGAACAGGCTATATGTTCCATTCCGTTCCTTGTTTCCAAAACAAAAAAAATACATTAGAGACAGAAGAATTTAACAAGTTAGGCTCACCTGCTTCTCTTGGCTGTGTACGTCTTACTGTAGCAGACGCCAAATGGATTTACGACAATTGCCCCATCGGCACAACAACAGAAATATACGACGATTTAGGCAACCCGGGACCTTTAGGCAAACCGGATACAATTAAAATCCCTGTTAACCATACTTGGGCAAATTGGGATCCTACTGACCCCGATTCAAAAAATCCATGGCATACAGCTTCTGCCCGTATAGAAGCATCAAACATAACTACTGAAAGAGGCACTGCTGTTGACATTATGTCAGGCGTAAAAGCGTATGATACTTGCGGCAATGATATAACAAGTAAGTTAAATTGGTATGGTAAATATACTTTTGACGTTCCGGGACTATACAGCGTAACATTTACTGTTACTGATGCGATTGGCAGTTCTGCCGAAAAAACCATATATATTACTGTTACAGACCCGGCAAGCCCGGAAACAGATTATTCCGTACCCGTTTCCGTTTCATTGGACAGCGCGTCAGTAAAAAGCAAAAACGCACTGCTGATTTGTCTTAACAATAATGATATATTATTTGACAAAAACGCTACAGAAAAGGCATATCCTGCTTCAATTACCAAAGCAATGACAGTTTTGGTAGCTTTAGAGCAATTCAATAATTATAATGATACTCTTGTAATCACTCAAGAAACGTATGATTATTTAGCGGCGCAAGATGCTTCTATGGCGAAACTTCCAATAGGAGAAGAAATTACCGTACAGGATCTTATATACGGCACTTTTATGCCTTCAGGTGCCGAGGCAGCCGTTACATTAGCAATCGGTGCTGCAGGCAGTGAAAAAAATTACGTTGATTTAATGAACAAAAAAGCGTCTGAGCTTGGTATGAAAAACACAAAATTTACTAATGTTACGGGACTGCATAATGACGAACAATATACGACTTGCCATGATATAGCCATTCTTTTAAAGGCTGCTCTTAAAAATGATACGTTCAAAAAGATTTTTACTACTCAAACATATACGACAAAAGCGTACAGCGGTTATCCCAACGGATTGACTTTTGTCAGCACTGTTTTTAATTTTTTAGACGGCAGACAGCCTGATAATTCAATAACAATTCTCGGCGGCAAAACGGGCTATACATCAAAAGCAGGCTTGTGTTTGGCAAGCCTGGCATCTTCCTCAGGCAGCCCCAACGAATATATTCTTATTACTTTAGGTGCCCCCGGCAATTATTGGGAAGCTTCTCCGCCTAATCACGTTGCTGATGCACTTAAAATTTACGGCTCCGTAACTGAGATTTAAAAGCTTTTATACAGTAATTATAATTTTTTATAGTCACAAATTACTCCGTAGCCCCATCCTACTCTGCCGCCTTTTTTCAGATAATCAACGTAAATTCTTCTTAAAGAGGTATCTGTAGGCAATCTGTATGGATTTTGCTCGTTAGTGTCAAAAAAGCGCCACAACTCGCGGTTTTCACGAAATATTCCGTGGTCAATTATGTCAAACTGCTCCATAAAGCGTCGAATGTTTGAGCTTTCGGGAAGCAGTCTTTTATGCTCAGGGTAAAGAAGCCATGAATCACATACAAAAACGCAATTATCACCTAATTCCTCTTTGAAGAATTGCTCGGCTTGTCTGTATGATTCTATGCAGCTTTCTTTATCAAGGGGTATGCCTGTTCTTGGTATATGCATATTTAAAACTTTACTTTCGGGAAATAATTTACAGCCGTCTTTCTCGTAGTTTCTTTTAAATTCTACAACTTCAAATTGTAATCTGCCCAGAGCAAATCTTGTTAAATCAAAAAAACCTATAAACCAGAAAGCTACAAAGCTGCCTCTTATTCCTTTTACCAACTTGCATTCTTCTAATTTGTACTTTAAATCAAGCATTGAATTATAAAAAATTTCACGGTCTATGCCTCTTTCTGTATATACCTCAGACAATCTTTTAGAAAGACAAAAGAACATAAGAAGCTCAATGGTAAACTCATGAATTTTAATTTTTTGAGCAATTCTGCCGCAATATTCTAATATTTTGTTATAATCACATTTAATATTGTTATTATATAACATTAATGCCTCTTGCAAAAATCCTATTGCGTCTTTATCAGAAGCGATTATATCGTATACTTCCAAAAAATATTTTGCATCACTTTTATCGTATTTAAAATCTTCAAAGAAGTATTCAAGATACTGCCTCATTTATTATCCTCTCCTTGTATCTTTAAAGAAGTAATTTTTACAAACGGATTATATCATCTTACTATGTCGATTTGCAAATCACTGATTTGGCCGATTTACCAAAAAAATCGTGAATGGGCTATTTACCTTTTTTCTAAAATAGAGTATAATTCACGGAAGGTTTTATTTAACCATAAAAAATAAGGAGTGTTTTAAAAATGAACGTATCTTCCCTGCAACTGGCCAGATACCAGTACCAGCCCAAATTGCCGGGTATGTTAAGAAATGGTATTTCTGAAATATGTGTAAAAAACGGCGACCCCACACAGAGTGTGGATGATCAAGAAAAAATCAAATCTCTTTTCCCTAATACTTACGGAAAAAATGAGATTACTTTCCAAAAAGGAATTAACACTTCCGAAGCTAAAAAGCAGGTTGTAGGTGTTATTCTCTCCGGCGGACAAGCTCCCGGCGGACACAATGTAATTTGCGGTCTTTACGACGCTTTAAAAGCTACTGATAAAGACAATGTTCTTTACGGTTTCAAAGGCGGCCCAAGCGGATTATTAGAAGACAGCTACATTATTTTTGATGATGAATATATTAATCAATACCGTAACACAGGTGGTTTTGATATTATCGGTTCAGGCCGTACAAAATTAGAAACAGAAGAACAATTTGCTGTAGTTGCAGAAGTATGCAAAAAACATGGCATCACTGCTATCGTAATAATCGGCGGTGATGACTCTAATACAAACGCTGCAGTTCTTGCTGAATACTTTGCTGCTCACAACAGCGGCGTACAAGTTATCGGTTGCCCTAAAACAATCGACGGTGATTTAAAGAATGAAGATATCGAGTGTTCATTCGGTTTTGATACAGCTACAAAGACTTACAGTGAGATTGTAGGCAACATTGAGCGTGACGCTAATTCTGCTAAAAAATACTGGCACTTCGTTAAAGTAATGGGACGTTCTGCTTCACACGTAGCTTTAGAAACAGCTCTTCAAACACAACCTAACATCTGCCTCATCGGCGAAGAAGTTGCTGCTAAAAAGATGTCTTTGGCGCAAATTACAGATTACATCGCTGATTCCGTAGCTGCACGTGCTGCAAGCGCAGGTAACTTCGGTGTTGCCATCATCCCTGAGGGTATTGTTGAGTTTGTTCCTGAGTTCTCCGTTCTTATTGCGGAAATCAACGAGCTTTTGGCAGGCGAAAAAGCTGACGCTTTCAACGAGCTTCCCTCTTGGAACGACAAATACGCTTTCATTAAGGCAGGCTTGACAGCTGAATCTATGGCTGTTTTCGAGATTTTACCTCAGGCTATTCAGCAGCAGCTTTTCTTAGATCGTGACCCTCACGGAAATGTTCAAGTTTCTTTGATTGAGTCTGAGAAGCTCTTCTCTGAAATGGTTAAAGAGAATTTGGCTGCTCGTAAAGCTGCCGGCATTTACAAAGGAAAGTTCTCCCCTATTCACCATTTCTTGGGATACGAGGGACGTTGTGCATTCCCTTCAAACTTTGATGCTGACTATTGTTATTCTTTGGGATACAACGCATTTATGCTTATTCAATACGGCTTTAACGGATATCTTTCTAAGGTTTCAAACTTGAGCAAACCTGCTGAGGAATGGGTTGCAGGCGGTATGCCTATTACTAAGATGATGAACATCGAAAGACGTCACGGACATGACAAACCTGTTATCCGCAAGGCTCTTGTTGAGCTTGACAGCAAGCCTTTCAAATTCTTTGAAGCTAACAGAGAAAAATGGGCTGTTGAAACTTGTTACGTATATCCCGGTGCTATTCAATACTTTGGACCCAGCGAAGTATGTGACACAACAACAAAGACATTGGCTTTAGAGAAGGCTTAATGGGAATTAAACTAACGAAAAAAATTTTAAGGTGGCAAATTTTACTTGCCACCTTATTTTTATTGTTATGTCAGTGATCGCCAGTAATCTGAAAATAGCAAACAAAATAAACTAAAGGATATGTTTGTTATGAGTACTGCAACATATAGATAGTAATTGACATGTTTTTATATAAATTTTATAATATTACTGTTTTTAAATTGGAGGAATTAATATGTATGCAACATTTTGGGCATTAGTGCCCCCTATTGTAGCCATTGTTTTGGCTTTAATCACAAAAGAAGTTTACAGCTCACTTTTTATCGGAATATTGGTGGGCGGATTGTTTTATGCCGGCGGAAACATACCCGGAATGCTAGAGCATATTTTCAGTAAAGGTATGATAGCTCAGCTCACAGACCCATATAATGTGGGAATACTTATATTCTTAGTATTTCTTGGTATTATGGTTTCGATGATGAACAAGGCAGGCGGTTCGGCAGCTTTCGGACGATGGGCATCCAAACACGTTAAAACTCGTATAGGAGCGCAACTTGCAAATATTGCATTAGGAGCTCTTATTTTTATAGATGACTATTTTAACTGTTTGACAGTAGGTTCAGTTATGCGTCCTATTACGGACAGAGCAAAAGTTTCCAGAGCCAAGCTTGCATATTTGATAGATGCTACTGCAGCGCCAATCTGCATTATTGCTCCGATTTCATCTTGGGCTGCTGCCGTTTCAGGTTTCGCTCCTGAAGGAACAAACGGTCTTATGCTCTTTATCAAAGCTATTCCATATAATTATTATGCAATTTTGACGATAGTTATGATGATATGTTTAGTTTGTTTTAAGGTAGATTACGGTCCTATGGCACTGCATGAAAAAAATGCACTCAACGGAGATCTTTTTACCGTAAAAGCTCCACCATATAAAGAAGATCAGCCATTAACAAACAAAGGCAAAGTAATAGATCTCGTTCTTCCTATTGTCGTTCTTATTATAAGCTGTGTTGTGGGAATGCTCTACACGGGAGGTTTCTTCTCCGGCGAATCATTCGTCAATTCTTTCGCAAATTCAGATGCATCAATGGGACTTGTTCTTGGTTCTTTTGCAGCTCTGATTATTACAATCATTTATTACTTGGGACGCAGAGTGCTGGGATATAAGGCTTGCATGGAATGTATACCTGACGGATTTAAAGCGATGATACCGGCAATAACTATTTTAACTCTGGCTTGGACTCTTAAGTCTATGACCGATTCGTTGGGAGCAGCAGAGTATGTCGCAAGTATTGTTGAAAAAAGTGCCGGCAGTCTACTTAATTTCCTTCCTGCCATCATTTTTGCCATAGCTGCACTTTTGGCTTTTGCAACAGGTACTTCTTGGGGAACATTTGGTATTTTGATTCCTATAACACTGGAAGTTTTCCCTATCACAAGCGGCAACCCCATGGCTATAATTTGCGTTTCTGCTTGTATGGCCGGTGCTGTTTGCGGTGATCATTGCTCACCAATTTCCGACACCACTATCATGTCTTCAGCAGGGGCACAATGTGACCATATAGCACACGTTTCGACCCAGCTATATTACTCTGTTACTTGCGCGGTTATTTCATTTATAACATACTTGCTGGTAGGTTTCGTGCCGAATCCATTTATTGGTCTTGGTGTAGGTATTGCGCTTACTGTAGGAACGATATTCGTTCTACATAAGAAGCTTCCTGCAGTAGCATAGCAAATAATTTTATTTTGAATAGTTACTAATCTAAGTTTGAATTTCTATACTCCGCTTGGCTTAATATGCCAAGCGCTGTGGTGAGATCCTATGATTTCAAAAATTAACAACTCATTAAAATCAATTGATTACAAGATGTATTTTGCCTTGCTGATTCTCGGCTTTGTCCCGACAATTTATACCTCCCTCAGAGTATTTTTCGTCGGTCAATTACCGAGTGAGTGGTCGTATTCCATTGCAGGACAGCTAAGTTGGGTTAATTTAATTTATGAAATACTAATGGAAGCTATTCTTTTGCCTCTTTTCTTTTTTATGGGCAAAGCAAAAGATAACAATGTAGAATTTGTCAATCGCACACGGACAGGACTGATTGTAACCGCCGGAATATATTCCGCACTGTCAGCCGTAGTGTTTATCTTTACAAAGCCTCTGTTGCTCAGCATGGCAGCCGATCCTTCGATTATTTCAGCTTCTGCCCGGTATATAAGAATTGAAAGCATTGCAAATGTCATTTCAGTGCTTTCACAGTTTATTTTAGTTGCCTTAGTTACACTTAATAAAAGCAAATATCTTTATGGGTTAACTGCGCTCAGATTCGTGCTTTGCGTGCTTTTTGATTTGTTTTTCGTTTCATCGTTACCTTTGTCTTTACAGCTTGGTGTCAACGGAATAGGATTTTCCAATATTGTAGTTAATGCGCTTGTTTTTGCTACATCGCTTTTATTTTTATCAAAAGAAAACATACCCATTTTTAAAAGAAGCAAACTTGACTTTAAATGGATTAAAGATTTCTTTAAAATCGGTACAATTTCGGGCTTTGAATCATTTGTTCGTAACGTTGCATATATCGTAATGATTTCAAGAATGGTAAATGTTGTCGGAGAACAAGGAACCTATTGGGTAGCAAATAATTTTATCTGGGGATGGTTGCTTTTGCCTGTGCTTCAGCTCGGTGAACTAATAAAGAAAGATGTAGCAACAGACGAAAACAACATACAAAAAAATACACTTGGATACATAGCTATAACCACAATTATATCTTTGTTATGGCTTATTAGTATTCCCCTTTGGAAACCTTTTTTTACAATTATTTTAGGTTTTAACGAGATTGAAAAACTACATAAATTGGTCTTAATCCTAATAGGATTTTATATTTTATTCGCTGTTCAAAACATTTTTGATTCGACTTTTTATGGACTTGGTAAAACAAACTATATGCTGTTTGAATCGATTATTACAAACAGCATTTACTACGGAACAGCATTCGTTTTATATTCTTTTGGTGTATGGACTCCTACCCTTACTAGCATTGCACTACTATTCGGTATTGGCAATGCATTCGATTGTGTTGTTTCGTTATTAGCGTATATTTATCTTTTACGAAAGAACAAGATAAATATACTAATCTAAGTTTAAAATTCTATATCCCGCTTGGTTAAAAACTGCAAGCGTCTTTGCTTCGTTTTCCTTTTTTACCAAAACATAATCAGTGTTGTACGTAGACACAACGAAAACCGGGATGCCACTTTCCGAAAGCAGACTTGATATTTTGGCAATCACACCGACAAGCGAGAAGTCGAGCGTTCCGACAATACGGAAAGCTCGCCACCCATCTTCCCGGCAAGCCGCATTTGTGGGTAAGTCTGCAGTTGGACAAACAACGGAAAGCTCGTTATCTGTCTTGCCCACAAAAATAAAATCAGAATCAAAATTAACTTTTGATAAATCATTGACTTTGCATACTGTGAAGTCAATGTTTAAAAATTCAATGTTCATAAATAAGCCTCCTGTTGTTCTCAATCCAGGCCATAAGTAAATTAACGATTCTCCTCTGTTCATCCTCGGTAAGTTCTCTATTGGGACTAACTTTATACCATTTCTGCATACAGCCGCGACAGCAACAAGCAGTTGCGTGCATTGCCTTAAAAACAGGATGTCCGTGCATTGGCGTTTGCTTTCCGTCATTAACAGGATTTGCCGGAGCAAGTCTATTCCGTACGAAATCTGCTGCATGCATGCGAATGACGTCAATCCCTTTTTCGTCTATATACAGTAATTCTTTTCTCGTAAGCTTAAAACTGCTTCTGAATTTTGAATTGCCTAATTTTTCTAAGACTTGCTCTATTGTTTGCATAAATACTCACTTTGCTATTTACATATAAATATCAAGGATTCAAATCTATCCACAAAACAGGTCGAACAGAAACCGAATCACTGTCGACACGGCGTCCACCATAGTATATGTCGCCTTCATAGTCAATATAGGCAGCACAGTTTTGAACGCTACCGGCTGACCTCAACCACCACCAAGATTGATTTAAATTTGTTTTTGCACCTTGCTCTATTGCATATTTTGTTGGATAACAAATACGTTCATTACTCGAAGTGAAATATTCTTTTAATTCCGGTAAGCTTAACAAAAAGACCTTATCCTGTGTGTCATTTCCGGCATCAGAGCTGTAGTTGGGATTTTCATCTGCAGTAACCGTCACTGTTGGTATTTTGCTTATTTCAGCACTTGAGAATGCACTACTTATAAAATCATTATTAAGCCAAGAGCGAAGCGAACAAATCTCCCATGTAACATCGACATATGAGGTATTATACTTTTGACAGTCAAGTGAATACTTACTTATAACAAGTATTCTGTTGTTCTCTTTTGCCAAAACAATCCACTCTATATCTTCTTTACCATTTGAGACGTCATTGTCTTGTTCATACTTTCCGAATTTAACAACATCGCCAATTTGCGTCGAAAGCGGAGGCACATTTACAGAAATAGTTGCAGTAGGCGTTGGTGTCGGAACAGGCGTAGGCTTCTGTGTCGGCTTAACTGTAACTGTCGGTTTTATAGTAGCAGTAACTACCGTTGTAGGTGTAGAAGTAGCTTCTAATGTAGCAGTAGGTTGTTCTAATGTAGCAGTAGGTTGTTCTAATGTAGCAGTAGGTTCTAATGTGGCAGTAGGTTCTAATGTAGCTGTAGGCTCCAAAGTAGTATCAGATATCAAATCTGTAGCTGTTGGAGTTGACGTCTCTGCTGACGCAACGCTACTAGGTGTGGGGCTGCCACTAATTTCCGAATTACAGCCGCGCAAACACAAAACGATTATAATTGTAATAACTACTAATCCTGCGATGACTCCGATCAAAGCCAAAATGTTCTTTTTATCTCTTATACTTGAATCTGACTTGTTTTGCATAATAAAATCTACTCCATTCATCTGTACATAACAATCGTACAAAATAAACTCAGTTTTTGACTTTGATACCAAATCAAAAACCCAGAAAATTATAGCAAATTCAATAATGCATGTAAATAAAATTAAAATTGGCAACATTTACAAACTCTCATATTCAAAGAAATTATTAACAAAAGTACTCCGAAAAGTCGACAAAATATAATCAGACATGCCGTTTCACAAGTGACTTATTGGGGTGGTAGAGGCCGCAAGTTCAAGTCTTGTCACTCAGACCAAAATGAGTCTATTTTTTTACAGCCCCATTTTGTTTTATTTTCTCGCATATTCTCTTGAAATCTCGCGTTTTCGCAATATAAAGAATGGGCTTGTTCTTCCCTGCTTTCGGGGTTGAACAAGCCCATTTTTCGCCTTTGACCACATGTTTGACCACTTGCGGAGATTTTTGGTTTATTTTCGGTAATGTAATCTCCTTTTTAGTAGTCCTATCGACTTACCAATCTCTCAACATTTCAGATGTAATCTTTTCTCTTCCTACATAATATTTGGATGGGATTGTATAGTCGTCCGCAAGTCGCAGAACAGGATTATCGTGATCATACATATATTTTAGAGATGTTACTTGATATTGATGCAATCTTTGAAGAACACAACGCAACAAATAGCGTTTCTTTAGCGAATCAGAATATTGGTCGTGATCGTCAAACATTACAACAGCCATTGGCAATTTATATTCATAACAATAATAATCGCTATTATCCATGTATTTCCATCCAACAGATTTACATTGTAAGCATTCGATCAGTTGGCCCAAAAATTCTGGAATGCCAGATAATTCTCTCGCATAATTATTTTTATACAATAAATCCTTCAGCAGAAAACCATTGAAGCAAAAATCCTCTCGCCCCTTATAGTATCCCAGCCGCAATTTCATATAACCAGCATTGCCACTCCAGCACCTATCCCAATCAACTATCTTACCTTTGTATGTCACATCGATATGTTGATCGCCTTTTGAAAACGCAACGCCATTTTCTTTCATAAACTTGCTAAATTGAT
The DNA here is from genome assembly GCA_017560765.1 of Clostridia bacterium. GTDB lineage: Bacteria > Bacillota > Clostridia > UBA1212 > UBA1255 > Egerieisoma. The sequence goes on from JAFZEI010000003.1 coordinate 27,058, forward strand.
TTTCAGACAAAAGCAAATCTGCAAGATTGCGTCCTTCTATTTCATCTTCTGCACCACGTAACCTCCGCGCAAGATGAAACAATAATATTTCGTCGGGATACATGGTAACTTTTTCAACAATAAACAAGTCTAAATTGTTTGAAAAATCATCTTCATCTTTTGATGATTTGTCTAATAGCATTAGTTGTTCGTGCAACTCCAAAGAATTCATATTTAAAAGATTGCATATAGATGCTTCCATACTTTCTTTGGTATGTGTATCGATATACATTTCTCACCTCTTAATTTACCTATAGTATTTTCTTATTATTCTTTTTGTTTTTGAAGGTGGAAATGGAGCATTAGATTCGTTACATCTCTTAATACTCTTAACAATACCTTTTTCTTCGGAATCGTAAAAGCCAAACGGAACTATGACCGTATCCCCTTCAACTATGTTATCATATTCTGCTATATAATAATAAGATCTTTTTCGTCCTTCTATTTCAACACTACAATATATAAATTCAAAATCTAATTGAGGATTAATGGCAGACTTTTGTCGTTCGAATTCGAATTCGGATTTATACATATTTATCGCGCTTTTCGCACAATTAATTATTATCTCCGACTCATAGAAAGTTATAATATTGCAAAGAACAGGATGCTCTCGATTTTCCACCATTTTGCAAATACTTTCAGTAGAAACTACGATCTGCTCTTTTCCCATCAACTTTCTCAACTCATTATCAAAGAGTCTAAACAAATAAGTAATGATGTAGCTCCTATTAAATATTCGCGCTCCTGGATCTACATCTTGCCCTATACATTCCATTATAGCTTCTTGAACGCCATCCTCATCTACTTTTTTCAAAAGGAGACCATCTTCTATAATTTCTTTTTCAATTACTAAATCACTATTGATTACCTTTACAAAATATTTATAAGGCTTGACAAGCATGTATTTACCAAGCCATAGCGACAGCAGGTCTATCCCCTCAAATTTAAGCTTATCTACTATAATATCAAAAAAATGCATAAAACACTTTTCAACAGTTTGCGGACATTCAATAAATGTCTCGCTTTCATTTAATTTATAGGAGGATTTGGAAATCAAAAAGTAAAATGAATTCAAATGTTTTCCACTCAGAAATAATACAGAATTTTTAGTGTTTTCATAATTATAATTACGCTCAAGATGTTTTTGGGCAACTTCTATAGTTCCATAGCATATTGAAAAAGCAGATAGTACCTCTTTCACGACATCCTTCATTTGATATGCTTTTTGTATTGAACATAAAAACAATAGCATATCATACGTTTCTTCGACAGTATCGAACTCAACAAAATTGCAAAGCTCCACAAGGTACAACCATAGATAGGGCTTGGGGGCAATAATTTCTTTCTTTTTCCTTATTTGAGTTCTCCAAAAGATATACGAACAAAACTCCTCAAATGTTAAATCTCTATATTCATAAGTTGAGTTATAGTTAGATAATTTACAGGAAAGAATTTCACCATTATCAATATTTATGTCCTTTATCTTTTTAGCTAAAAAAACATATTTTTCTTCGCGCGTAAGTCTTTTGGGCCTTTCAGTATGGGGCGGTTTTTCATTCAGTATGCTTATATATGTAGAATCTGTCTCGGGATCTACCCCTCTCTC
>JAFZEI010000039.1 GCA_017560765.1 Clostridia bacterium
AATAATTGACTCGTAAATGCATTTATATGCATGCTGTCTGTTTACACATGGTTCTAAAGGTTTCATCTCGATATTGATTACGTTCATATCTTTTACAATATCCAAAAATTCATCTATTGTCAGAATCTTTGTACCTTTAAACTTCTCCCCTGCTTTAAAGCCAAAATCAAATTGAAGGAGTTCGTCATAAGTCATTAATTCTACTTGACCTTCACCATCAGACATTTCTTGAATTGTGCTGTTATGACTTACTACGTAAACGCCGTCTTTGGTCATTCTAATATCGTTTTCTACTCCATCAGCTTTCAATTCTATAGCAAGTTTAAAAGCCGGTGCCGTGTTTTCCGGTGCATAGGCAGATGCGCCTCTGTGTCCCAATACATTTATTTTCATCAAAATCATCTCCTAAAATATTTTTTGTTAATCAGAATATCCGGGAACAATATATCCCACGCCCTTTAGAATATTTCTTGGTCGATAAGGATAATCATTAATATTGTCACAATTTGTTACTCCTGAAAGTACCAATACTGTATCAAGTCCTGTTTCTATGCCTGCAATAATATCGGTATCCATTCTATCTCCTATCATAACTGCGTCCTGCGAGTGAACACCCAAGATTTGAAGGCCGGTTCTCATCATAAGCGGGTTGGGTTTTCCTACATAATAGGCTAATTTTCCTGTTGTCATTTCAACAGGTGCGACAAGTGCTCTGCAAGCGGGCACCATTCCGCTTTCCACAGGTGCGTATAAATCTGTATTCGTACCTATTAATTTTGCTCCGTTATTTACGAGTGTAACTGCTTTGCAAATACTGTCATAATTATAGTTGCTGGTTTCTCCAATTATTACATAATCAGGATCTATATTGTTGAGCGCAACGCCTACATCGTGAAGTGCGTTGTAAAGGCCGGGCTCGCCTATTACGTATGCACTGCAACCCGGTTTTTGTGTGCTTACAAATTTTGCTGTGGCAAGTGCACTTGTGTAAAAATGGCTCTCGTCTACGTCAAGTCCCATGCGTTTTAATCTCAATTGGAGCTCCTTAGGCGTATAACCACTACCGTTTGTTAAAAAAAGGAATTTTTTATTTTCTTTATATAGCCAATCAACAAATTCTTTAACTCCGGGAAGAAGTCTGTTGCCGTGATACAGCACACCGTCCATATCGCATATAAAGCCTTGTTTATTTCTTAAATTTTCCATTTTATAATCTCCTTGTTGCAAAGAAATTCAATTTTAACTGATAAGATGAGTTTATCCATCTGCAGTGATTAATATAGCATAATAATTGGATTTAAACAAGAATTGCAATGTCGGTAAATAGCTATTTTCAATCGTCTGTTTTAAGAATATTCCGCAAAGTAATTAATGTGCATTCTTTATTGTCAAAAGAATTAAAGAGAAAATAAACACCGTTATATTTGCCGTTTTTTTCATTTTTATAACAAATTGATTCGCTGAAACTACAAGAATATTCCTCTCGGTTATCGGGAACACCAAAAGTATCTTCGACCTCTTTCATGCAGCTTTTGATTTTTATTCCCTTTGCTATAACAAAACCATTTTGACAATGATCGTCCACCTTAATTTCACCGATTTTGCAATCTTTCAACATTTTAGCATTTCCGCTCATATTGTATGCTTTTACAAAAATCTTATTGTCACCTTTTGACATCGTGAAAGGCTCTTGTGTATCGCCCTGAACCATTGTCTTTTCTGTAATATGTTTTGAAGAAATCGACCAACCATTTTCAGTAAAATCTTCAAGATCACACGGGAGTTGATAAACTGCACCGTCAAGTTTAAAAGTAAAGTCAAATAAATCGTCAGACATGACAAAAGCCGAGCTAAAGTACATTGTAAACAAAAGCACTGCCATACAAATTAATATCGGAATCAACATACACAATTTTGTGTTATTAAGTATTTTTTTCATTTTCACCACTGCCTTTGCCTTATACTATCATATTATCGGCAAAGGTGTAAAGCATAAATTATTTCATTTTATTGTTTCTATTACAGCTACTTTTGTTTTGCAAGGGCAAAAACCGCAGCGAGAATCAAAACCATTCCTATTATAAGCGGGGTAGTCAACTTTTCTCCTAAAAATGCAACACTAAAAACTGTAGCCGACAAAGGTTCTATAATCCCCAAAGCAGTTGCAGTCCCGGCAGGAACATCTCTAAGTCCCAACGTATAAAAAACATAGGGCAAAATACAAGTAAATACACCAATGCCTACAATAAGCAGAATTATAGCAACAGGGTTTTTAGTTGTAAGGGAAACCATTTCTATAGGATTTGCGACTGCAAGCCCTATAATACTCATGATAATAAAATTATAGCTTGTAACTGTAAGCGTATTCACCTTATGCATTGTAAGAATTTTTGTGAATATATTATATGCACTGTACGAAATACCCGCCGCGATTCCGAAAAGGATTCCGGCAAGACTGAATTTCATGCCGCCAACTATACCTGAAACGAGAGCACAACCTACTATCATCAGAAATACAGATACTCCCTTTATTGCATTTAATTTTTCACCAAGGAATAATACCGAAAAAATAAGCACAAAAACAGGTGCAGTATACATTAATATAACAGCTGTCGAAACAGAAGATGCCGCCATAGACGCATAGTATGTATATGCAGTAAAAAAGAGTCCCACACCACTGCCAATAAGAAAGAAAATTTCTTTTTTAGGAACTTTTAAAAGTTTTGGGTTTTTAATAAGTATAAAGGGTAATATAAGAACCATGGATACAAATCCACGCATTGTTGTCATTTGAACAGGCTTAAATCCAAAAGGAGTAAGCCAATACGAAAAAAGACCGCTTGTTCCCCACAGAACGCCTGCAAGGGCAATATAAAAAAATGCACTTTTTTTCAATTCGTTTCACCTCTAACGGCGGCAATTATAGCATACCGACAGTTTGATTGCAAACTTGCAAAATTCTTTAATACTTCTTCACTATTACCATCATAAACTAAAAAAACGTTTTTCTTTTTTTGCAATTTCATTATATAATTCAATTTCTATCTACATCAAATACTTTTCTTCGCTTTATCAAGCGTTGCTATAATAAGCCCTTCACAAGCACCAAGTGTGGGAGATAGACCATTCGGAAAGTCGCTTATGAACCCCACTATCATTATAACCGCACAAATTGTTCCTACGATTAAGAAAAACCAAAAGAAAAATCTCATTGTTGTAACAGAGGCATTAATACCAACTATTTTATACATCAATCTAACAAAACCATATATAACAAAAGGTAAAATCAATGACAAAACAAGCGTCTTTATCTTATCCTCTCCATTGCCAAAAATCAAAGTTAATGCACAAAGTACAAGCAAAACAACAACACAAACAATTAAAATAATATTTTTCTTTTGAATTAATTTATTAAGCATATGCACTTCTCCCATTAAATAATTGTTTTCAGCCAACCCATTATTGTAAAGTTGTCAGCAAACTCAAAATTAAGTATGCCAACAATAAACACAAAAATAATTATCACAGGCAAAACAAATTTAAGATAATACCGTGTCCAACTTTTTAATTTCAAGCCTTTTCCTGTATTAGCCTCATTCAAAAAATTATCAAAACCCCAACCATATTTACTTACGCAAAACAGCACATAACACAATGCGCCAAGGGGAAGCATGATATTACTTACTAAGAAATCCTCCAAATCCAATATTGATGAACCGGAGGTAAATGGAGTAATATCAGATAAAATATTAAAACCAAGTGCACATGGCAATGACAAAACAAAAATTGATATACCGCATATTATACAAGTCTTGCCCCTTTTCCAAGATGTAATTTCACTGACACATGCAAGTATATTTTGAAAAACAGCAATAATTGTTGACATTGCAGCAAAAAACATAAACAAGAAGAAGAGACTTCCCCACCATCTGCCACCATTCATATTATTAAAAACATTTGCCATGGCACCAAATAACAGCTCCGGTCCTTTTGTAGGTTCTACATCAAACGTAAAACATGCCGGAAAAATTATCAAACCGGACATAACAGCCACAAAAGTATCAAGTACAAGTACATTTATTGATTCACCTACAAGAGAACGCTCTTTACCTATGTAACTTCCAAATATTGCCATAGAGCCAATTCCAAGGCTCAATGTAAAAAACGCCTGATTCATAGCTGCCACAACAACGCTGCCATTAATTTTACCAAAATCAGGTTTTAGGTAAAAAGTCAATCCCGCCTTTGCGCCCGACAACGTAAAACTGTTAACAGCCATAACAATCATAAGTAAAACTAATGCAATCATCATGTATTTTGTTACTTTTTCCACACCATTTTGCAGTCCGAAAGAAAGTATTAAAAACCCCAACAAAACAATGATTGCAACAAATCCCACACTGACTATAGGATTAGAAATCATATCAGAAAACAGATTTTTGGATGCAATCTCAGATATCCCCGTCATATTGCCCATCAAAAAGTTAATAAAATAATATAAAACCCAACCCGAAACAGACGTATAAAACATAACAAGCAGAACATTAGCAATTAATGCCCCGTATCCGTGTATATGCCATTTCTGCCCCTTTTTTTCAAGTTTTTGGTAAAGCCTAACAGGACTTGCCTGACTTGCTCTGCCAAGAGAAAACTCCATAATCAATATCGGAAAACCCAAAAGCAATAGAAAAGCAAAATAAATTAATACAAAAATGCCGCCACCGTTTTCGCCAACCATCCACGGAAACTTCCACACATTTCCGACACCGATTGCGCAACCGGCACTTAGCAAAATAAAGCCCAAGCGACTGCCTAATTTTTCTCTTTGCATTTCTCCCATAAATCAGATTCCTTCCATAAAAAAAGCTACTCGTTAACTCCAATAATTCTATTTCACGATTAATATTCACAAATAATATATTTGCATTTTGTGTTGGCAACTAATTTGTTTCTAATTCCTTCTGCCGTTCCGCCCTCTATTGTAGATTTATCAACAATATAGACTTGATTGTTTGTTTGAAATAAGAAGAAATATTTTGATGTTTCATAAACCTTCGGAAACAGAGAATATTCCATCTCTGCCTCGCCTCTATATTCATCACATCTTGTAAATACTTTTAACGTATCATCGCAAAACACAAACTCGTTTTCTGCCCCTTTTATTTTTGCCAAATTTTTGTATCTGATTTTTGGCAAAAGGAAATACAAATAACATTCAAGCAGGAGTATAAAAAGTGTCAAACACAACATCCACAAAATACCTATATCAGAAAAAAATACCATTTCGAAAATAACTAAAGATATTAGGACCAACGAAATGATGAACCAAACACGAAATTTACTTTTCGGATTTGATTTCCCGAAAACAGATAAATGAGTTAAAGCTTTGATTGCTTCAATGTCAAAATTACATTTTGCTCTAATTTCCATACTGCCACCGCCTCAAGGGTACTTTAACATAAAAACAATAATAAAGCAACGCAGAATGCCTAGACAAAAAATATCGTTTCTGCCTTTGGCCTATTCTTAAAGTGAAGATCAAGAGGCATTGCATCATCAGAAGGATAGCCCATCACAAGCAAAGCAATCGGTTCAATATTATTCGGAATATTGTAGCTTTCACGCATTGCCGCCGGGTCAAAGTGCATAACCCAACAAGTACCAACACCTTCATTTTGTGCTGCAAGCATCATGTATGTCGTAACAATGACGGCATCCACAGGCGAAGAAAGTGCACCATCGTATTTTCTTACCCAGCTTTCTTCCTTGTTATGGCAGACAAGCATTGCCGTCGGTGCATTAAAATGACATTTAGTGCAGTTTTTAAGTTTCGCAATAGCTTCGTCACTGTTTAACACAAAAATTCTTTGTGGTTGATAATTGCACCCTGTAGGAGCTTTGTGTCCTGCTTCAAGAATCTTATCAATCACATCTTGCGGCAAATGCTGTTGTTTAAATTTTCGTACAGAGTAACGCTCTGAAATCAATTTTTCAAAATCCATAATCAAATCTCCTCGTATATTTTTAATTATTTTACGCCTTTGGTGCACTCTCTGCAAGTTATTCATTTTTTACTTGTTTTTATTTCTGATTCTGCTCACGGCTACGCAGATCACAATAGTGATAAGCATATCAGGCAAAGTGTTACCGACAACGATATCAACGTGCATCAGCAATCTGTAGATAACAAATCCGACAAACCAAATAATCAGATTTTGAATGCAGAACGCACATGTTCCCTTGTTCTGCTTTAAAATAAAGAAATCTGCAATTTGTATTGCAATCATCGGTGCGAATACCGAGCCGATAAAGTACAAAAAATCAGTAATATCCGTAAGTGGCAGGAAAATTGTGCATCAACGGTCCTGAACCTTGACCTAAATCAAGCTGTGCCGAAAGAGCGTCAGAAATATAGTCTTTGGCTCTCTGAACGGACATAACAAGGTCATATCCTTTTGCAAGGTTGGACGCAATTGCACTTGAGAGCGTGCATCCTGTTCCGTGTGTATTATGGTTGTTGATGCGCTTTCCCTCAAACCAAATTAATTCACCATTTGCATATAAAAGGTCATTAGCATCATTGATGCTGTGTCCGCCTTTGAGCAGAACGGCACAGCCGTATGTATCACCGATGAATTTTGCCACATAAAGCATATCTTCTTTGCTTTCGATGGCCTTTCCCGAAAGCACCTGCGCTTCGGGAATATTCGGCGTAACAAGAGTTGCGATGGGTAGCAGTTTTTCTATTAAAGTCTGTACCGCATCGTTCTTCATCAATGAAGAACCGCTCGTCGCCACCATCACCGGATCTACTACCACATTTTTTGCATTATGGTATCTTAACATATCTGCAATCACGCAGATAAGTTCTTTAGAAGCCACCATACCGATTTTTACTGCATCCGGACGAATGTCTTCAAATATCGCGTCAATCTGATGACGCAGAAAATCCGGGGTTGCTTCCTGTATTGCTCTTACGCCGGTCGTGTTTTGTGCTGTTAGTGCTGTAATCGCACTCATGGCATAAACACCATTCATCGTCATTGTTTTCAAATCTGCTTGAATGCCGGCGCCTCCACTGCAGTCACTTCCTGCAATAGTCAATGCTGTTTTCATTTTCATAAAAATTCTCCTTTCTCTTTTCAGCATCGTTTTATATAGCGGCATAAGGTGGTGCCCCCAATCTACCGCTCATTTTCATTAAATCAGAGCAAGCTCTTGCGCTCTTGCCTTTAATTTTTCAGTTGCGGTCTTTGGAAAATCTGCTTTCATAATGGCAGAGACCACGCAAATACCGGCAATGGGTATACCTGCAAGAACATCAATATTATCCTTATTGAGCCCGCCTATAGCACACACCGGAATCTTTACAGCTTTGCAGATGTCATACAAAGTTTCAGTCGAAGTCAGAACAGTCTTTACCTTTGTTGTTGTAGGAAAAACAGCCCCTACACCAAGATAGTCTGCCCCCTGCGCACAAGCGTCCTTAGCCCAAGGAACCGTCTTTGCTGTTGCACCCACAATTTTATGCTCACCCATCAGTTTTCTTGCGGTTGCAACGGGCATATCCTCAGCCCCCACATGGACTCCCTCCGCATCAACAGCAAGAGCAACGTCCACACGATCGTCAATAATCAGCGGCACACCGTAACGCTTGGCAATGGTGTGTACCTTTTGGGCAAGTTCGATATACTCTCCGGTGCTCTTATTCTTCTCACGAAGTTGCAAAAGTGTTACACCGCCTTTCAGGGCCTGTTCCACGCGATAGAGAAATTCCTCCTCGGTGTAATTCGTGCTGTCAGTTATAAAATATAAACTTGTATCAAACTTTTTCATTTTCTTTACCTCACACATAAATATAGTCGTTTAAAACAGGCTGCAAGCCTTCCTCTGCCATATCTTGATACATTTTGTCAAGACTGCGGTCATCGTCAATCTCAAACTGCTCGTCGCCCTGCACTTCATCCGTCTCTTTGCCCGTATATTTGCTTTCGTGGTCACCGATACCTGTAGAAACACCTGCCGAAACCTTTGTTGCTGCAATCTTCACGATACCGTTTCTAAACTCGCTACTTTCACGCGAGGACACTGTAATTCCAACGAACGGCAAGAAAATTCGGTAAGCGCAAAGCACCTGACAAAGCTGTTTTTCGTGCACATCCAAGGGGTTAATCTTATCATTATTGATGATAGGTCTAAGTCTTGGGCAAGAAAGCGACATTTCAGCATGTGGATATTTCCTCTGCAAGTAATATACGTGCAGAGCACTTGCCAAAGCATCTTTACGAAAGTCCGAAAGTCCCAGAAGCGCCGAGAACGCCACCCCTCTCATTCCGCCGCGAAGTGCTCGCTCCTGCGCATCAAAGCGATACGGCCACACGCGTTTATGGCCAAGCAGGTGAAGCTGTTCGTATTTATCGGTGTCGTATGTCTCTTGAAACACGGTCACATAGTCAGCGCCGCATTCATGAAGATACTTGTATTCATCTGTATTAACAGGATAAATTTCCAGTCCGACCATACGGAAATATTTGCGTGCCAATTTGCAAGCCTCGCCGATATATTTCACATCGCTCTTGCCTCTGCTCTCTCCGGTGAGAATTAAGATTTCCTCCATGCCGCTGTCGGCAATAACGTTCATTTCTTTTTCAATCTGCTCCATGCTGAGTTTCATGCGCTTAATATGGTTATAGCAGTTAAAACCGCAGTATACGCAGTAGTTTTCACAGTAGTTGGCTATATAAAGAGGTGTAAAGAGATAGACCGTATTTCCGAAGTGTTTACCTGTTTCAAGTCTTGCGCGCTGTGCCATCTGCTCAAGAAACGGCTCTGCGGCAGGAGAAAGAAGCGCTTTAAAGTCTTCTAAGCTGCAAGTGTCGTGCTCCAAAGCCGCCTTTACGTCAGCCGAGGTATATTTTGAATAATCGTAAGAATTCATCTGTGCCATAACATTTTCGCAAACATCCGACTCAATAACCTCCATCCCCGGCAAATATTCCATATGGTTCATTCGGAAAGACGGGTCTGCTTCGAGTCTGTGCTTTTTGGCAAGAGTTTCCGGCGAGAGATACTCCGAATCTACAAAAAATCTGTTTTCCATTGTCTCACCTCTTAATCACGAAGAAAGCCCGTCAGCGGATCAGATGCAGAAGCGCCTCTCATCAGCACTCTGCCCAAGCCGGAAAGATACGCCTTACGGCCTGCTTCAATGGCATCCTTAAAGGCAGAAGCCATCATCTGAATGTTTCCTGCTGTGGCAAGTGCGGTATTTGCCATAATAGCGGCTGCACCCATTTCCATTGCTTCACAAGCCTGTGAAGGTCTGCCGATACCTGCATCTACGATGATAGGCAGGTCGATTTCATCAATAAGTATTTGGATAAATTCTTTTGTAGCAAGTCCCTTGTTAGAACCAATCGGAGAAGCAAGAGGCATTACGGAAGCGGCGCCGGCATTCACAAGATCACGAGCAACGTTCAGGTCCGGGTACATATACGGCATTACCACAAAACCCTCTTTTGCGAGAATCTCTGTTGCCTTGATGGTTTCCTGATTATCCGGCAACAGGTATTTGGAATCGCGCATAATTTCAATTTTCACGAATTTACCACATCCAAGCTCACGGGCAAGACGTGCAATACGCACGGCTTCTTCTGCATTTCTTGCACCGCTGGTGTTGGGAAGTAATGTAATACCTTCGGGGATATAATCGAGGATGCTTTCTTGCTCCTTGGTGTTTGCACGTCGAACGGCAAGAGTGATAATTTCAGCGCCTGCGTCCTTTACTGCAGCCTCAATCAATTTCATTGAGTATTTGCCGGAGCCGAGAATAAAACGTGAGTTAAATTCATATCCTCCTATAACAAGTTTATCGTTGTTCATTTGATTTTCCTTCTTTCTTTAATTTTCAATTTTACCTGCCAGTATACGCAAAACTGTATGCGCCTGATGTGCGGCACAAAGCATTACTCTTGGTGCAACAAGACTGCCTGCTTCTGCCACATCACTTGTTTCATCTCCACAGAGAAAAAATTTTTCAGTAATTTTTCTCGTCTGAATAGAATTAGCACTACCCATTCCTGCCATACCGGAAGCGGCAACAAAGTATTTATCGGGCATTGTTTCAAGAACAATGTTCGTCAGCATTGCCTTACACTCTGCATTATCAAAGGCTTCGCAAATAATATCTGCACCTTGTAACAAGTGAGCGGCGTTTTCTTCTGTGACATAAGCGGTGTGAATTTCAATATCCATATACGGCGCAATTTCTTTTAAGTTTTCAAGCAAAGCTTCTGTCTTGTATTTACCTATTTGATTTGCCTTATACTGTTGTCGGTGTAAATTTGCAATATCCACACTGTCAAAGTCAACGAGAAGCAATTTTCCGATGCCTGCACGGGCAAGAGAAACAGCAATATTGGAGCCGAGACCGCCAAGACCGCAGATAGCGATTGATGCACCTGCAAACTTTTTTTGTATTTCCTCCCCTTGCCGCTTTATCAAAGCTTCATCCCACTCTTTTTTCGTCGGAATCATATTAACCGCCTCCCACAAAGCTTACAACCTCAACACTGTCGCCGTCTTGCAGTACCGTTTCACTGTACATCGCCTTGGGGACAATGTATCCATTGCGCTCAACTGCAATTCGCTTGACATCATAATTTGTGGTTGCAAGGTATTCAGCTAATGTTTTACCTGCAATATCCAGTTTTGCTCCATTAATCTTTACCATAAAAACACCTCCAAAACGACAAAAAAGGAAGTTACCGATTTGGTAACTTCCTTAATAAACTCTGTTCTTCCCAATATCCTTGTATCAGGCATCCCTACGTTGGCATTATCCAAATCAGGTTCTCGGTCGAAGGTCGCACCTTCCTCTCAGCCTGTTATACAAGCTCCCGTTTATTTAATTGTCGTATTCATTTTAAAGCATCATACATTTAAATGCAATAGTTTTTTGAAGCTCAGATTTAATAACGTCTTGTTTTTCTACAGTAAAACCGGAAAATAAATGATATCTCTTTCTTGCAAAAATTCGCAAAAACGGAAACATATATACTCTCGTCTTATTAATATGCAATGTCAAAATCCCGAACGCTTACGCATTCGGGATTTCTGGGTAGTTTGAACTTAATGACACAAATTAAATTTGCCTGAAAACTGAGGATTTTTTAGTTATTATTTTTACCGTCAGGTTATTTTTCTATAATTCTATATACAAAATATAAATTTTCGTCAGTGCCTATATCAAATCTTTTAACTGTGCATCCTTCAATATTCGGATCAACCAGTTTTTTTGTTATGAAATATTCAAAGTTGCACTTGAATAGACCATTTTCCTTGTACATACAGTTCTTAGAAAAAGGATAATCATTAGGCAAAAGTGATTCAAAAGAATAATCAGAAGACAAACTATAATCGCCAATAAAGAAATAGCCGTCATTTTTACACTTCATCTGAGCAGCAAGTATGTTTCCATCTTCGGTTTTAACAAAATACATCACATTATGCGAATCAATTTCAGCTATTCCTATATCTTCCGAAATGTCTATTTCCTCATTTTGTTCAAAAGCGATTTTTGGAGAATCATAATATTTCGAATTAAAACTGCAGACACCGTAAATAGAAAATTCAAAACCATTGACAAAAAAATTTATTGCAAGAAGAATTACAATAACACCAATAACAACCAAAGCAATTCTTTTCTTTTTCATATCATCACCGCCTAGGGTGTATTATAGCATAGAAACAACGAAAAATCTATGCGGAGCATTGTATGTAATCCGCAACAAGTTGCGGTATGGAATCATTTCGAAGAAATGTATGTAATCAATCCGAAAGGAATACACCTGCGGTGATGCCATACGCGCTACGCGTGATTACATACGCCTATCGGCGATTACATACCAATCCTTCGGATTGGATAAAAAAAACGAAGTGAAAACTTCGTTCTTTTTCTGGGACCGACACTCAAAATGGAACCGGTCTTAAACCAGATTTCTTTAATTCTAACTTATCTAATATACTTTTCATACTCAACTTTAATAATATCTTGTTTCTCTACTGTAAATCCAGAAAACAAATGATATCTTTTTCTCGCAAAAATCCGAAGAATAGGAATCACATCTATTTTTGTCTTATCAATTTTCAAAGTCAAAACCCCATTATCTTCTGAGAATCCTTCGATTGCATAAAAAGGTATTGTCCTTATAGGTACAACAAAAATAAAAGCTAACACATTGATTGCAGTTGCAGTATTATGAATTCCATTCTCATCTATCACAAAAGCATAACCAAATAGCACTTGTCTTATCAATGTAAAAAATGAAAATGTCCACGATAATACAACTGCACCAATGGCGATAGTAAACAAAATTTTAGTTTGGCTATCCATTGGCGTGTTATCTTCCATTAAGATTTCATTTGCGTTTAGAAAATATATCCCGTACCATCCCAACACAACAAGACCTAATAAAAGGATAGAAACAATATAAAACTTCAAATTCAATTTAGCCTTAAATTTCACTATAATCACCGTCTCAAATATATTGTAGCAAAAAAGCGGCGAAGCCGCAATAATTATTCATTATTCATCAGCGAAGCGGCTTCAATATTCATTATTCATTCGAAAATCTGTTCTTGTTTAATGAATAATGAATGATGAAAAATGAATAGTGAATAATACAAACAAAAATCCGCCCTCAAAAGAGAACGGATTTTCGTTTGTCATTCGTGTCCGAAAAAGAACCGTGTGAAAACCGAGGATTTCTTACTTTTTTCTCGTTAAGAACAATATAATACCGCTAATAGCAGGTATAGCCGTCATAACAATAGCAGTTAAATGAGCTTTTTCTTGTTGTTCGGGAGTA
>JAFZEI010000004.1 GCA_017560765.1 Clostridia bacterium
AATCTCATAAGTAAGCACACGATTGAGAATTGTAATGGTAAAAACATCACCTTTTTGTAATTTGTCCAAGTCCGTAAAAAGCTTTGCATTAGGCAAACCTCTATGTGCCGATAATACGCTATGTGTCGAAGCTCCTCCGACCGGCAGGCTTGTGCCTTGCATATGACCTGCTGCGAAAACCAGTACATCTTCTGACGTTCCGTGATAAATCGGCAACTCGATGCCTATAGAGGAAATCGTAATATACCCCATTACTCCGGTACCGTCAAGATTAATTGCTTCATTATACCCGTCAATCTTAGGATATTCTTTTAAAGGAAACTCAAGCTCACTCAAATCGCTGTTATACTTCACAGCATCAGCATAAAACTTGTCGTAATCCTCTTGACTAAAGCTTTGAATAAACTGCTCATAGTTAGAGATAACAGTTGATTGTGTTTTAGAGTTCCAATATGTGCTAATCGATGGGTATAAAAGCACAGAAAAGCCTATAAATAGTAAGACAAGCATTATAATTAATGAAATCTTTTTCTTATTCATTTATTTACGGACCTTTCTTTACTTTTATACGAGGCAGAGCCATAGAGGCTCCGCCTCATAACAAAGTATCAGTAATTAATTATTTTGTGTAAACAAGCTTTGTCATTCTCTTTCTAACTATAAGGAGAACAAACATAGCAACTACAAGAACACCACCAATTGTGATGAACAAAGCTGTGCCTGTAGCACCTGTTGAAGGAAGAACTGTACCTGTATGGTTAACGATTGTAGGACTAGAAATTTCTACAGAAAGTGTATCTGTATTATACTTGTTATCAGATGTAACAGTAGCTGTATAAACTTCCTCTGTCTTATTGTATCCTGTAGGAGCCTCAATTTCTCTTACAAAATATTCACCGGAGTCAACACCATCAATAGTGTATTTACCGTCTGCATCAGATTCAAGAACTGTAACTGTACCTGCAGGATTGTACTGATATACACCATCAGCACCTGTAAATGTCAAAGCATTAGTTTTAGCTTCGGCATCAGCTTTTGTAGCAAAAATACTGAATGTAGCACCAGTCAAGCCATTGTTATTAGAATCAACCTTAGCAACATCAAAAGACCAAACAAATGTTTTTGTTTTAACCTCAGGAGTAACTGTATTGTTTTCACCGTAGATTAATTTAGCTGTGTTATCAATACCTGTTGAAACGATTGCATCAGGTGTAACAACTGCTGTATAAACAATCTCGATTGACTTACTGTCATCATGTCCTGTTATTGTAGCAGTGAATCCATTATCACTCTTATCGTCTATTTTAAGTGTACCTTTTGAATTTGTCTTAAATTTAGGATCAGAGTTAAGCTTAAGACCTCTTGAAAGAACGTCTACGATCTTCAAAGAATCAACACCAACACCTGTATTAACTGTAATTACGAATTCAACCTCGTCACCTACTGATGCGTCGTTAGATACACCATAGTCTTCTGTTGAATCCTCGTAAACAGACTTTGTAATACCGGGAATGCTGTTTTTCTCTAAAAGAGTAACAACTTGATCAGTTGTAAGTTTTACGGCACTATTTGTACCTAACGTAGAATCAATGCAGTAGTAACCAGGCTCAACATCAAACTCTACAGGAGCATTCTCAGCACCAACAGTAGCAGTATCATATGCAGCTACAGAATTATCTTTTGCAAATTTTACAGCAGCTGCTGCAAAAGCAGAAGAATCTGTAATTGTATTATTGTAAAGAATGAAGTCAGTAGCATCAACCTCAATGCCTTGTGCTGTGAAGAAAGCCTTCCAGCCTGCAGCTACCTTATATGAATAAGTATCTGCCTCAACATCATAAGTTACTAAGTCTGCCATTTTATAAATGGTATAAGTCTGACCTGCTGTTGCATTTGAAATGTTAATTTTAGCAGTCTTTTCTGCAGCCGCTGCAGGAACAACCATACTGAGAGCTAATGCTAAAACAACCAATACAGCAAAAATTTTTTTTGCGTTTTTCATAAAAAACCACCTTTTCATAAAATATTTTTTATATAATTTAGAACGAGCATTAGCTCCCTCTTAATTATCTTTAACTTCTCGTCTTTTGGGACGATTAATAAATGGCATTGCGCACATGTATGCCGCAGCTATGCACAAAGGAATAATGTAAACAATATTGCCTCGAGCAATGACACCTGTACTTGGTAACATGCTACCGGTCGTATTCGTATATGTTATATTTGTTCTCAAGCCAACCGTACCTGTAGCCACATTGCTATCAATTGTTTCCCCGCCAAGAATCTCATAAGAAGTATGATATCCGACATATTCCTTCTCTGTTATTGTATAAATTGCATCTATAGGTAAATACTCTATTATCATAGTTTGATTATGTGCCAATGAAACTATATCACCATTTTTAAATGGAACATTTGTCTTTGAATAAGAACCATCAGCATTTATAACATTATAAGCAATGTCCTCCAAAGCAACTCCGTCAGCATCAGTCAATGATAATGTAAAATCAAAGGCTTGATCTGTTTCAGAGTTCAAAACTTCTTTTGACAATGTAAGTGTACCTGTAGGATTCTCAGGTGTCAAATTAGAAACTGCGGGGAGTGTAAACTCCATATAACATGTAGAAGCTCTAGCACCACGCTCTAAAAGGAATACATACAATGTGTGATCCGTGTCTTCCTCTCTGCCATATCTGTCAACATAGTTCCACAAATCAACGACCTGACCGATAGCACCATGAACACCACTAATATCGCATACAAGCTTATCATCAAGGAATACCCACAAGTCGTCATCACCCATGAATATATATTCCAACGGTCCAACATAGTCAGACGTTAATTTAAAATCAATTTTATACTTTGTTCCGAAGAACGAATTATGATCTGAACTGTTGTACGATAACAACGCTGATTTTTCTTCCTGGTAAGAGCTAAAGCGATCTCCTTTAAAGAAACGTCTCAACTCTTTAAAGTCTTCATCTCCATACTTGAAGTCATGTCCGTCAGTACCAAAAGATTTTACCTGATCCATTGGCCAATAGTCATTTGTCTTAGCATTATTATCCTGAGAATAGATAGTATGCCTTGTAAAATAATCAAAGCCTGTAGAATCTTGATAAATATTAAAATCATCTGAAGACGAAGTAGACACATTTATAGCGGACAACACATATGTGTCACCTGTTTGCTTAAACTCAATATAACGACCTCCTATTACAGTCTTACCAACTGCTCCGTCACTATATGTGTTCAACTCACCATTATAATTATCATAAGCAAGGTTATATGTGCCATCGTGTCTGGAGTTTTGAACAATCTCAAGATTGCTTAAAGCTCTATCATAAAATCTCATTGTTCTATATTCACAAATAACTCCATCTTTATCAGGTCCGAATACCAAGCCATCTAACTCAAATGAGCTAACGGCAGTGGTATCTATTACGCACTGACCATTAATATAAAGAGTAGTTGTCGTACCATCAAAAGTGACCGTCACGGTAGAATATTGCATATTTTCTACCGAATAATGTTGCCTATTCTTTGTATAGGCAGCTGTTGCGTTAAGCTTTTCCCAATTACCACCGCCAAAACAAACTTGTGCAGCAAAATTATTATCTTTTTCAGCAGAACGCAATGAAAATTGAGTTTGCCTTTCAATAACAGAGTTTGAAATAAAATTCACAAACTGACTTGGTATGTTTTTAATATTACCGAACTCAACCTCTATTGTGAAAGCTTGCTTATTATTAAGTGCAGCAGCTATCTCTTGAGGTAAGGTTATTCTATCTCCACCTGTAACAATACAGGCATTTTTTTCAAAAGAATACTTCGCACCTGACAAATCAATATCTCCAACTGTACCAACAGAAGGTTGCCATGTATTATTAATAGCTGAATATCCGTCAGCATCAAACTCTGCAATAAGACCATCAGTTACAACAGGCGCATAGGATTTTAAATTCTTAGCATTCTGCGCAACCTCAGTAGCTCTTAACGGATGGTTGTAGAAACGAATATCTGTGAGCTCCATATAAACTTCACGAGAATTATCCCAACTACCAAGAATCAACTCGGCATCAGTAAAATCAAGTTTTGAGAAAGCTGCTTTATAGTTAAATACCTCTACACCATCAACGAAAATCCTTAAATACCCACCCTTAATATCATATACTATTGTCAACAAGGAATCGGATAAGAGGCTAACAGCATCATCAGCAACCTTCATCTGACCAATATTGCCAATCGAATTGATAAACAAATCGTTTTCATTATCGCTATCATCTCTAGTATCAATGTACAAATTAAATTGGGTATTATTTTTACTATGTCTCAACAAATTAATATAACCATGGTGTCCCTCCGGCAACTTAATTTCACCAAACTTAACTTCTAACGCAAAACCACCATAAGTTCCATTAAAATTAAAAGGTAAGGCAATCTTATCGCCATAACTCAAAATATATGCATCTTCGGTAAAATGGCTATTATCGTTGTTGGGCACTGTAATATTGGGACTGCCACCCCACAAATCTTTCCACACAGCAGGGTCATCGCCATGATCTGAAATCATATATCTATCAGAAAGTCCATCGGTAACCATGTTACTCGGTATAAAATCATTCTTCGTAGAAAAAATATCAGGAGCACAAACTGCATTTTTAAATGTCGGTGTAAATTCACCACTTTCATCTACTTTGATACCTGAAACAATACCTTGTTTAACTGTACCTTCACTACGGTTAATCTTAACATTTCCGAATCCAAATCCAAGATCTGCCAAGAGATTCATATCTCCAAAAGTTGACTGCTCACCAAAAGTAAATCTCGTCTTTTCGTCCCATGTACCAAAGCTGTTAATACCTTGACGATATGAACTAGCAAAAGAATACAAAGAATCGTTCTGCTTTGAAGTAGGTACAACTGTAGCTGTTTTCGAATCCTTCGACGATGTTTGATAAATAACACCGGAAGTTATATCATAGTCAAACAAAGTAACATCATCGGACAAAACAGTTGATGCCTGATCATAAATAAGAATCATTGTACTATCCTTAGCTACGTGTAAAATCCTATCTGTAGCAAGGCTCTCATTCGTAGTAAACTTTATATTCTTATTATATTTATACTTCTGCTCCGCAGAAAGCGTAGCGTAATAATCATTAATATCTGCTCCTAAAGAAGCCTCATCAGCACCAACAATAAGTTCGCTTGCAGTATACGCTGCACTACTGATAAGCTTATTAATATCTTTAATCATAGAATAACTAGCAAAATCATAAGTAACAGTCTTGTAGAGTTGGATATACTCAGTTCTCCTTGCAAATTGATAAGCACGTATATTAGTATCCGATACAACCTTATTTAAGGAAACATAAGTCCTATCTGCAGTACCAACATAACCCGTTTCACCATTATCTATATCAAAATTGTTCATGTGCTCAGGATCTCTTCTGTCATGAAATCTATAATTATCGCCAGACGGCTCATCATCTTGGAACGCAAGCTTGGTAGCCTTCGCATAATATGCAACCTTGAACTCATAGTTATCAGTCTCAGAAGTAAACACAGCAAGCGAATCACCTTTAACATCAATAGTTAAAGTCTTAACATCAGAAGCCTCTGTAGTATAAACTACAGGCTGATCAGCAATTGACAAAACTGTACCCTGCATAGCTGTAACAGCCTTCGCCGGTGCGAGCTGCTTCTTGTCTGACGGTGTAGCCATAGGATGTGATGTGTCAGCCACATAGACAGACCTATCAGGAATTGCGCCGATTTTATCAACGAAGAAAGACTCTTTCGCATTTATCTCAGCAATTATCTCGCAATTGCTAACATCTAAAGCATGACCGAGATACGAAAAGTCAAGCTCAAAAGCCATAACCTGAGCCAAATCCTTTTCACCGACATTCTTCACTGCATATTCGGAATACTCAGCATAAGCACTGTCTTTATCATCCAAAACGTCAACATTTAAAACGACATTCTCCGCAAGAGGCATATCTATGTCAACTTCATCTTTAAAAACAGCACGACCTGAAACATAAAAATTAATAGATAAAGCATCATCCTCATAGCAAAACGCATTTTTAAGCTTGATGCCCGCAGAAGGATCCTCCATAGTAAGCGCCGGTAACATCAACGCATACGTCGTACAGAAAACCATAATAACCGACAGCACACTGATAATCCTATACCAAATGCTTTTGCGAGCATGATTACTCCTATATTTATCG
>JAFZEI010000040.1 GCA_017560765.1 Clostridia bacterium
ATTATTATATTTTTGTTTATTTGATGCTCTGTCAGCACTAAGATTAATAATTTCTGTTTCTATTGAATTTTCAGCAGCTAAGCCTTTAAGACTCTCTAATGTTCTGTCAATACAAGCAAACGCAGGCTCTCCTGAATAGTCGGTACACAGTGTAATTGTAACACTTTTACACTGCCTTAACATTAATTTTATAAGCTTATTTTCTTGAGCCGTGAATCCGGTAAATGAATCAATCCAAACACTTTTGTTTTTAAAAAAGTTATTCTTTTCTACATGCATCAGCATATTTTCAAATGAATCGTTTTCGTCAGAGTATTTATCTTTTTTTAAAGACTCATACTCCTCATAAAGCAATGCGATATCATGCAGTTTTCTGTTTAAATACATATCATCTGTATTAATATTACTTAATTGACTATACGTTATGCCGTATTTGCCAAATTCGTCAATTAAAGATAATACCTTTGTTATTTCTCCATTTTTATCTCTTAATGACTTATAAAAAAGCATATCATTAGCTTTATTGGATACTGCGGCAGTAAGAAGCATTATTTTACCGCATTCAGTAAGCTGCTTCGTTTTTGATAAACCATAAATGCTTAAAATTCTGTGAACAAAACGTTTGAAATTTAAAACCTCATGTCCCATCAATCCTTTTACAGGAAAATTTTCACATACTTGGAAATCCAGCAAGCGTCTTTCTGTAAGCATATTATATTGCTCCGGTACAAAAAGATAAGAAGCAGTATCAACACTCCTGTTCTTTTGAATATAGGCGTTAAATTCTGTTATGCATTTTTCACTTTTACCGCTACCTGTACGTCCAATAATAATTCTAAGCATATTATTTTCTCCGTTTAATTGCAATTAATCTGCATCTGAGTAAATTGCAGGACTTTTATAAACAGACCTGTTTTCCAAAGACCAAATACGCTCACTAAAGTTCCCTGATTCCGTTCCTTCAATAGCTTGCTGCATATCATACATACGTGCGTCAACAATATCCAGGTAGTGAAGCAATTCTGCCTCAGGAAATGCAGGTGCCTTTGGACTTCCGTGTTCAGGAATATAATGATGCGAAAGTATCATGTGTTTTATAAGCAAAATCTTTTCAGGATTAACATTTATATCTTTACCAACTTGATCAATATAGTTTATGCCCTGAATAATATGTCCGAGAAGAGTACCTTCCACTGTATATTCGGATACCAATCCTGTTTCGCTTTGCTTCATTTCAAAAAGTTTTCCCATATCATGAAGTATTACTCCTGTGTATAGCAAATCTTTATTCAAAAAATTATAAATAGAAGATAATGTCAATGCACATCTAAGCATTGTAGAAGTATGATACAACAGTCCGGAACGTATTGCATGATGATTCTTCTTTGCAGCAGGCGCTATCATAAGTGCATCCTTGTTTTGATTAAGTACATACGTACATATTTTTCTAAAATCCTCATCCTGCATTTTTTCATTTATCACTGTAAACAAAAATTTATACATTGCTTCTCCTGAATATGGTGCTGAAGGAATGTAGTCTTCTATCTTAACATTATCAGAATCAATAACTTTTCCAATAAAATCAATTTTAAATTGCAATTGACCTTGCCACTCAATAATATTGCCTCTTGCTTTAACAAGAATTCCCACACAAAATCTTGACGCGTTATCTTCATCCCAGTCCCATAGTTTGGCATTTATCTCTCCTGTCTTGTCTGCAAATGTAAAATTCATGTATTTGTTGTTTGTTGTAGTGGTTTTAAGTTCTGATTCTTTTATATAAAATACACCTTGAATATAATCGCCGGATTTAAAATCTCCTATTTTTTTCTCAACATAAGTTGGCATAAATAATAACCTCCGTTTTTTAATTTAATTCAAACGAAAACATTTCTGCAATGCTTTCTAACTCCCCATAAACCGTATCAGAAACTCCAAATGCAAAAAGTCCGCCTATTTCCGAAGAAAAAATATGCTCCAATGCATTAGCAGTACCTATTTCGAGTTTCTTTCTCCATATTTCTTCTATCTCGTGCACCTCAGGTAATATGCCCTGATATTGCATCATTTTAAGCATAAATACATTTTTAACAAAATTAGGCTCTCGCTTACCTGTACTAATAAAGTAAAGACTGTTCAAAAAAAGTCTTAATGTTTCTTCGTCCGGCAAATCCTCCTGAATTACTTTTAAAAGAGCTATAGCCATTTTACCGGCAGCAGATATTCTGTCAAAATCGTCAGCCAAGCCATAAAAGGGTTCAATTAATTTTCCGCCTGTTAATGTATAAAGTGTAGAGTTTCCTTTATACAGTTCAAGTTGACTGTAGGCAAACAATTGCGACAGTTGCACAAGGCTGCTACCCGGTTTTTTTACGCCTTTTGCTGCTACGGAAATTCTGCCATGTTCTTTAGTGAAAACAACAAGCAATTTACCGTTTTCTCCCAGTGGCGTTTCTTTTAATACAATCCCTTCTGCTTTTATATGCTTTGTCATTGAAAACCAAGTTCCTTTAACATTCCCGGGCTGTTACGCCAATCATCCTTTACTTTAACCCATAATTTAAGATTAACTTGACTTCCGCAAATTCTTTCTATATCTCGCCTTGCAGAAGTTCCTATTTTCTTTAATTTTTCTCCGTTTTTTCCGATAATTATTCCCTTATGAGTTGCTTTTTCGCAATAAATATTAGCTTCTATTGTTGTAACACCATCTGCTTTTTTGGGCTCTTTATATTGAATAATTTCTATACCGGTTCCATGCGGCACTTCATCATTTGTGTTAAGCAATATTTTCTCTCTGATTATTTCCGATACAATAGTTCTCATTGTTGTGTCTGCCGTTATATTTGCCGGAAAGTATTGCGGTCCTTCTTTAAGACATCCTAATATTATATCTCTGAGTAATTCTACACCTTCTCTTTTCAGTGCAGAAATCGGAATAATTTCTTTAAAATTATACAACTCGGAATACTCTGCGATTTTATTTAAGAGCAATTCTTTCTTTACAGCATCAGTTTTATTTATAACAAGAAAAACAGGCTTATTTTTTATTTCTTTTAATTTTTCTATAATTTTTTCATCTGTCTTAGACAGTGATCTGTCAGTAGCATCACATACCATTATAATTACATCCACCTCATTAAATGTAGAAGATGCGGCAGTTACCATAAATTCTCCCAACTTATTTTTAGGCGTATGAATACCGGGAGTATCAATAAAAATCATCTGATAATCCGGCTCTGTTATAACTGCCCTTAAATTACTTCTTGTGGTTTGCGGTTTAGGTGAAGTAATTGCAACCTTTTCGCCAACAAGACTGTTAATTATAGTTGACTTACCTACATTAGGTTTACCTATCACAGTAATAAATCCCGATTTAAATATATTTTTATTTTCTGTCATAATATTCCTCCCTGTTCTGATTATTATATTCTCTTATACCCTGCTTTATCTAAGATATTCTCTGCAAATCCAAACATTTGTTTTTCTTCATTTTCATTCATATGATCATAGCCTAACAAGTGAAGCATTCCGTGACACACAAGAAAAGCACATTCACGCTCAACACTATGACCGTATTCATTTGCCTGAGAACACATTGTCGGTATAGAAATTACAATATCTCCAAGTAAAAGCCTGCCTGTATCTTCATCTGCATTATATAATAATATTTCTCCGCTACCAAAAGAAAAATCATTTAGCGGAAATGACAAAACATCTGTACTTCTGTCTATGTTTCTATGTTCTTTATTAATTATGCGTATGGATTCATCATCAGTAAATAAAATATTTACTTCAAATCCAAGTAATCCGCAACTTATGCATGAATCACAAATATCAGAAGCAGCTTGGGATTCGAGAACTGTATTTACTGTATTCTTAACAATATCTTTATATTTATCACGTTCTTCTTTCGTTGCAATTTTTCTCTTTTCAAATCTTATAACACATTTATTTTTTTGCATTATTTGTCTCCTTTTTTTCGTATTTCTCGTATGCTTTAATTATCTTTTGAACAAGTTCACAACGCACAACATCTTTCTCGTTTAAATCAACAAAAGAAATCCCTTGTACATCTGATAATATTTTTTTTACTTTTTTTAAGCCGGAAGATTTATCCGGCGGCAAATCAATTTGAGTAATGTCTCCCGTAACTACTGCCTTAGAGCCTTCGCCTATTCGCGTAAGAAACATTTTTAACTGCTCCTGAGTAGTGTTTTGCGCCTCATCGAGAATTATAAAGGAGTGGTCAAGTGTTCTGCCTCTCATATAAGCAAGAGGTGCAATTTCAATAATACCTCGTTCAAAATTACGTTGAAAACTATCAAAACCCATTATATCATATAAAGCATCATACAACGGTCTAACGTATGGATCAACTTTGCTTTGCAAATCACCCGGTAAAAAGCCAAGCTTTTCTCCTGCTTCAACAGCAGGTCTTGTAAGAATTATTCTTGAAACCTCGTTTTTTTTCAATGCACTTACCGCCATCGCTACGGCTAAATATGTTTTTCCTGTTCCTGCTGGCCCAATTCCAAAAATCAATTGATCCTTACGAATTCTTTCTACATAGTTAGCCTGTCCTCCGGTTTTCGGTCTAACAGGTTTTCCCTTTGAATTTATACAAATACAATCAGCCATGTAATCATTCTGTAACGAATGAATGCCGACTTCTGAAACCATATCACAAAAGTACGCAACCATTTGACGCGTAACAAGCTCACCTTTTTGAGATACGGAAATAATACGCTCTAACACACTTTGAGCATTAAAACAGTCTTTTTCATTCTCGGAAGATACAACCAAGCTTTCTCTGTTAACACTCACACGAACATTAAAAGCATCCTCTACAATAGAAATATTCTCATCATTACTGCCAAAAACATTTCCTAAATCATTTATGTTTTCTATATTAACTATTTTTTCCAAAATGCGCCCTCCGCTTCTTAAGAACAATAACAAAAAGTATGACAGCCGTAACAGTAAGAATACTGACTGTTAAAATTATATAAAAAACAGGAGTAAATATTGTATTTTCTTCAAAAACAATGCTGTCATTAGTTTCTTCATTTTTAGGAGCATCCTCCAATAAAATAGTTCTGATTTTATTTATTTCTTCTGATGTAACTCCTATGTCAAGTAAGAAAGCCTCAACACGTTTGTTAAAACTATCTGTTTTACCACCATAGTTATTTAAATAGCTCTTAAATGCTGTAAGATTTTCTTGAAGAGCACTAAATTCACTCACACTGTAAAGTCCGTTTTCAGAAAAAAACGAATAATGATATTCCCTAATTATTGTTTCTTCATCAACACCTAAAACACCCAATAAAAGCATGCTTAATGTTCCGGTTCTGTCCCTTCCCAAGGAGCAGTGGAAGTTTATCGGATAATTCTTTTCATCTGCAAAAAGCTTAATTGTTTCAGCCATAAGCTTCTTAGGCTCTTCATCAAAAATACCATGATACCACTTTACTGCTTTCGGAATATAATTTACTTCTTTTCCCAAGGGAGAAACAGTATTTGTTTTACCTCTCAAATCAAGGTCAGTTTTAATTTTTAACTGATACGCAAGGCTTTCCTTTGAACTTTTAGAAATTTTATCAAGACTACCTGCTCTGAATACTAATCCTTGTTTGATGATTTTACCATCTTGTGTCAGATATCCTCCAATATCACGCATATTGCTTACACCGTCAGCTTTAATAAATCTTGGATACCCTGCTTTTGTTTCAAAAGAAAAAACAGCAGACTCAATGTTTTCCGAAACAACTTTCCAATAGTATTTTGCACCAACTTTTAGATTATACACCTCATAAAACAATTGATCAGTTTCAAATTCAAAGCATTCTTCAAAGTTGTAACTTTCTGAAATGCAAATTTTATAACTGCTTAATTCTTTTCCATCATTACTCCATTGAAGCTTTACAGCAGGCGGTGTACAATACTCCCCGCGAAGATAGGCATAAGACACATCTGTAAAAGAATCATAAGAAGCATTAGATAAATCAATAATGTATTCCGTGGCAAGCACAATATCTTTTTGTGCATCACACGGTGAAATAAGTTTAATACTCTTATTTAAATCTTGTTCATTATGCCATACCTTAAAATCTTTTATTTTAAAAGCATCTCCCGAACATGTTTTTGCTTCTTTATCGGAATATGTTACTGATATATCAAAAAAAGATGAACTTCCACCGGTAGCTGTTTTCTTTACAACTACAGCAATTTTAGAGTCATTAATCGATTTTTCTATCTTATTTTTTATATAGTTTTCTTTTGCATCATTATTTTCACCACATAATTCCATAGTTTTTATTTTTTCGTATGCTGCCTCAATAGCCCTGTTTTTTTCTGCGGAATACTCTTTGTAGGTGAATGACTTTTCAATATGTTTTATAAAATTATTATTATTTGTAACACCCCTTACTATCATCTTATAATTCTGCCCGTTTTGTAATTCTTTACCGTAATCAAGAAAAGAATTAATGTACATAAACTTAATGCCATTTTTATTTAGTATAAGCTTTTGAACATCATGCCACTTAACATCCTCGTCAGTAAATTTCTTTTCCGGAGAAATAACAGCATATTGCATTTTCTTTATTCCTTCTGCACAAGAAATTTCATGATTTTCTAAAGTAAGTATACCGGAATCAGAAAATTTCTTTTCCCATCCTTTTGCTAACTTTTGTGTTGCGCCATAAATACTTTTTGAATCCTCTAACCAAGAGTCTTTCAAGCTTGGAATTATTTTTGTAATACTTGGAAATGCAAAGAATTTACCATTTGTCATCGTAACTTCTACATCATAAATTATTTCACCATCATCTTTTGTTGTGTTTTGTAAATAACTGACACAATCAACCATAATTTCCGCACTGAGATTTGAATCTTCAAAATTCGATTTAATTTTATTTGCTAAAGTTTCCACAGCACCTTTTTCATAAAAAACAGTCTGTGGTAAATCAGGATTACAAATCTTTTCTGCATCAATCTTTAAGTTTATTTCTGTTAAATAAAAATCAACAGTGTCATTACTTTTTACAACAAAATGAAATCCTTCAAAAAAACCATTATCATCAGCAATATTAGAAAGATCATCTATCTCAATATTAATGCGATCCCATTCATCCGACCCTTCATTTATTAGAGTCTCGCTGTTGACAGGTGATTTTATATTTTGTGCATCAGCTTTTAATATCAAAATTTGACTTTCTTCTGTCTTTTTTGAAGTCATATACTCTATTGTGGCACCGGCAAAATAGTCAGCTTTTACAGACGATGTAAATTTGAACAAAAAACCGTTTTGTCCTCTGTCATGATTACAAATATGATATGCCTTTTTACCGTTATACTCTACATACCCGCAATCACTGCAAGAAGTACTGTCATGCATTCCGGATGAAATATTAGATACTAACTCGAAGCCCTTTTCTTCACCGTCAAATTTAAACAGAAGCCCGTTATTATATTCTTCACCTTCTGCTTTGAGAGTTATTTTTTCTGTTCCGGCTTTTTTTTCAACAGATATATCACCGGAATTACATCCTAACTGAATAGCCGTAACCGATAAAATAGCAAGTAATAAAAAACAAACAAATACCTTCTTCATTCCACACCTCAAGTTCACTTATTCTTGGAGAATATCACGCAAAGAGTCAAGTGTCAACATAATTTCTTCCATTCTGTTTTCAATTTCAATCTTCTTATTATACAGTTTATTTAATCCTTCATAATTATCGGAATACTCCGGAGATTCCAATTCAGACTCAATCTCGCAAAGTTCTGTGCAAAGAGAATCTGCTTCTTTTTCAAGTTTTAATTTTTGTGTTTCCGCTTTTCTTATTTTTGCTCTTTCTTCTTTATTTTTTCTGTATTCTTCTCCTGCGGTTGTGTGAATTATTGTGTTTTCTTGCATTTCCTTTATGCAATAATCAGGAATATTAATTTCTTTCGTTGCAAGCTTTTGCGTAAAATATCTGTCATGTGAAACACAAATTAATGTTCCCTCAAAATCAGCCAGTGCTTTTTCAAGCACTTCACGCGTTTTTATATCCAAATGGTTTGTGGGTTCGTCAAGAATCAAAAGAGATGAACGCTCATAAACTATTTTCAATAGCGCAACTCTTGATTTTTCTCCTCCGCTTAACTTTGAAATCGGTTTAAAAACATCTTCCCCTTTAAATCCAAAAGCAGCCAAAGCCTTTCTGATTTTGACCGGAGTAATCAAATTGACTGCAAGTCTGCCAAAATTGGCATGATCATAAATTTCATCAAATACATTCTTATCTTCATTGAGTGTTGATAAATCCTGGGCATAATACGAAAAAGATGTGTTACTTCCGATTTTATATTCGCCCTTTGTTGCTTTAAGATATCCGGTAATTATTTTTAAGAATGTTGACTTACCGCACCCGTTTGGACCTTGAATAAAAACTTTTTCTCCTCTTCTGACTTGAAAAGTAAGTCCTTCAAAAAGTACATTATCAGTAAAAGCAAAAGATAAGTTATTAACATCGAGAACTTCTTTTCCGCCCA
Source organism: Clostridia bacterium (assembly GCA_017560765.1). Lineage (GTDB taxonomy): Bacteria > Bacillota > Clostridia > UBA1212 > UBA1255 > Egerieisoma. Next base: position 8,545 of record JAFZEI010000040.1, read on the forward strand.
ACTTTTCTATTTCAAATGAAATATCCGGAGTATTATCTCTTTCATCAGGTTTCTCAATAATTGTCATTTTTTCAAGTTGTTTTAATCTGCTTTCTGCTGCAATAATATTTCTTTCACGATTCCATTGTCTTTGCTTTTCTATAAATGCTTGTATTTTTGCAATTTGTCTTTGCTGTTGCTTATAACATCTTTCTTGATATGCCAAATCATGGTTTCTTAATTCTATATATTTTGAATAGGGCGCATTATATAAATACGCACCTGTATTTTCAATTAATAATGTTTTATCTGTTACTGCATCAAGGAAACACCTATCGTGAGAAATCACAAGCAACGTACCTTTAAAGGCTTTAATTTCTTCTTCTAACCATTTTACGGAATCAGCATCAAGATGATTCGTTGGTTCATCCAGAATCAAAACTTTTGGCTGCTTTAAAATGATTTTTCCCAATGCAAGTCGAGTTTTCTGTCCACCACTCAAATTGCTGATATTAAGGCTCCACATGTCTTTCGTAAAGCCCAAACCCACAAGTATACTTTCTATCCTACTTTTATATGTAAGACCTTCATTTTTTACAAAATTATCATATAAAACATTTAGCTTATTAGAAAAAACCATAGCTTCTTCCTGTGAGCAATTTTTCAACGATTCTTCTAATGCCGCAATTTTATTCTCTTCTTCTATTAAATGAGAAAAAGAATTTAAAAATTCATCGTAAACTTTATTTTCAGATTCAAGTCCTGCATTTTGAGGCAAATATCCAAAATCAGAAGTAAACTTGGAATACGTGTAAATATTACCATCTGTGGGCAAATATTCACCAAGCAAAACCTTTATAAATGTTGTTTTGCCTGCTCCGTTGTCGCCGACAATGCCTATTCTGTCTTTTTCATTTATCGTAACATTTATATTTTCCAATATTGCCTCGCCTGCAAAGCTGAGACACATTTTATCACAGGAATAAACTATCATTTAAAAATCCTTTCTGCCGGAGGCCAGAACTGCTGCCGAAACACTCATAGCTCCGTTTTCAAGTAATAATTCTGTACACTCCACAATCGTCGAACCGGTTGTAAGAATATCATCAATCAACAAGACATTTTTATTTTTTATTTCACTTTTATTACCGATAAAAAAATATCTTCTTTCTGACACTCTTGTATGTCTGTTTTTGTTTCCTGAAGCGTTATCACCCATTTTATTGTCCTTTAAAAGACACTTTATCACAGGAATGCCCTTACATTTAGATATTTCTTTTACTATTTCAAAAGTCTGGTCGTAACCCCTTTCAGCTAATCTTTTTTTGCTTACAGGTACATAAGTCAAATAATCAATATCTTCAAATCCTCCGTACACTTCTATAGCTTTTATTATAAATACGGAAAACGGCTTTGCCATCCATATTTCGCCTTCAAACTTGTATTTTATCACAGCTTTACGCAAAACCCCATTATATTTATAAGCACAATAAAAATCTTTATTTTGCGGTAAATAATCTGCAACATCTGTTATTTTATCAAACTTTTCTTTCTCTTGTAAATCAAAACAATTTTCACACAACGGAAATGTTTTGTCTTTTTCTGTAGTAACCGTTCCGCACAACGGACACCGCGGCGGAAAAATAAAATCAATCAGCTTCACTGTCTATCATCCCACAAAGTCCCGTAAAGCGTAATTGGTGTCTGTCATTTTCCGTCATATATTTAACTTGCTCCCTTGTTCCCACAATAACTACCATTTTTTTTGCTCTTGTTATTGCAGTATAAAGAATATTTCTCGTCATAAGTACAGAAGGATTACCAACTAAGGGTAACACACAATACGGAAATTCACTTCCTTGACTTTTATGAACTGTAATTGCATAACAATGCTCCAACTGTCTCAATTCATTAAAATTATATATTGCGCATCTATCATCATCAAACAAAACAATAAGCTCTCTTGCCTTGTCATCTATACTTAATATTTCACCCATTTCACCGTTAAAAATGCCTTCACCATCACTTTCCGGCCTGTCTTTTTTATACCATTTAATATGATAATTGTTTTTGATCTGCATAATCCGATCGCCTTCTCTATAAACAGTATCTTCAAGCGCAACTTCTTTTTTGTACTTTTCTTGAGGATTTAATTTATCTTGAAGTAAAAAATTAGTATTAATACTGCCGGCAGGTCCCTTTTTTGACGGAATCAGTACTTGAATATCCTTAATTGGATCTATGCCGTATGCTTCAGGCAATCTTTTTGTAACAAGCTCAACCACAGCATTAGAACATTCATCAGCAGTATTCCGTCCGACTATGAAAAAATCACCACCCTTTGTATTAAGTTCGGGCATCTCTCCTTTATTGATTTTGTGTGCGTTTAAAGTAATAAGGCTTTTATTTTCTTGTCTGTATATAATCGAAAGTGTAACAACAGGAAATCTTTCTGATTCAATTATATCATGCAACACATTTCCGGGGCCGACTGACGGCAACTGATCCTTATCTCCAACTAAAATAAGCTGAATATTATTAGGTAATGCCTTAAGTAAATGATACATTAAAAGTGTATCTACCATAGAAAGTTCATCTATAATAACAACATCTGCCTCTATAGGATTATTTTCATTACGCTTGAATGTGAGTTTTGAATCGTCCTCACTTTCATCTCCCGAAAACTCAAGCATTCTGTGAATTGTTTTTGCAGAAACACCGCAAGCCTCTGTCATTCTTTTTGCTGCTCGTCCCGTAGGAGCTGCCAAAAAACATTTACGTTTACAAGAATTAAAGAAATGAACCAAAGCTCTGATGATAGTAGTTTTTCCCGTGCCCGGTCCGCCTGTAATAATTGTAAGTCCGTTTTTACCGGCTTGCTTTATGGCTGAAATCTGATTATCATCAAGCTCATAACCGGAAAAGTCAGAAAATTGTTTTATACTCGTAGAAAAATTATTTTCATCAATAGAAAATTCATCATTGTTAATTTGCAACAATCTTTTTGCTATATATTTTTCACAACCAAACATATATGACAGATAAACATTTTTTTTGCCATCTGTTCCATGACATATATTAACTTTAGAAAGTATGTCCAGTTCATCAATATAAGGTGCAATAATATTTTTATCAATTTGTAAAAGATCAGCACACTCATATTCAAGCATTTCAAAAGGCAAATACACATGGCCAAATTGAGTCGCCTTTTTTAAACAGTAAATAATACCGGCATAAATTCTTGAAGAAAAATCGTAACCCAAGCCCATTGCCATACCAATCTTATCCACTGTTTTAAAACCAACTTCAGGTATATCATCTATCAAAACATAAGGATCTTTTTCTATGACGGAAACTGCTGTGCCGCCATATTTTTGATATGCTCTTACAGCAAGTTTAGCTCCCACACCATATTTGTTAAAGTATGAAATAATATCACTCATTTGAAAGTGCTCTTGGAAGGCTGTAGCTATCTTCATTGCTTTATTATGAGAAATACCCTTTATTTCACTAAGTCTCTCCGGAGAGTTTAATATTATATCGTATGTATCAGACCCAAATGCAGATACAATCAAACTTGCTGTTGCATTACCAACACCTGAAATCAATCCGGATGCAAGAAATGCTTCCATATCCTCGCAAGTTTTCGGTATTTCTTTTTCAAATGAGTTCACATTAAATTGCTCACCATAAATATTATGCGTAACCCATATCCCTTCAACTTTAACAGTTTCTCCAATTTGTAAAAAAGGTAAATTTCCCTTAATGACAACTAAATCGCTGTCCGTTTCAAGTTCACATATCTTAAAACCGCTTTCTTCATTTTGAAATATTATATCCGCAATAATACCTCTTAATGTTTCCACATAAACCTCCTGTAACAAATTTCAATACCGGAGCATAAAATATATTATGCTCCGGAAATGAAAGGATTGTCTGCTTATGGATGCTTTTTATATAATAATGATTATCTTACTGGAAGCAATTATACATCTATTGCTTCTGGTTCACTCATGAGTCTTTCAAACTCTTCTCCTTCAATTCTTTCCTTTTCTAAAAGAATGCGGGAGATAGAATTAAGTTTATTGATATTATCCTTTAATACAGATTTTACTTTGTCATAAGCATTGTCAATTATCAATTTAACTTCTCTATCAATTGCAGCCGCTGTTTCTTCGCTGTAATTTCGCGTATGACCGTAATCTTTACCGATAAATACTTCTCCGCCGTCATCAAAAACAAGGTTTCCGATACTCTCACTCATGCCATACTTTGCAACCATATTATGTGCAACGCTATTGGCACGTTTGAGATCAGACGAAGCACCTGTACTTACCTCATTAAGAAGAATATCCTCAGCTGCCTTGCCACCAAGACAAACCATAATTTCCTCAACAAGTTGTGAACGAGTCATATATGAAGTATCCTCTTCAGGCCTATGAGCTGTATAACCGCCTGCAGTACCCGCCGGTATAATAGAAATTCTATCGACTTTATTAGTTGATGACAAAAGCTTTACAGCAATGGCATGGCCAACTTCGTGGAGTGCAGTAACCCACTTATCCTTCTCTGTCATTACGCGGCTTTTCTTTTCGGGACCAACTATCACACGGAATGTAGCTTCTTTAATTTGCTCATTACCGATTGTCTCTTTACGATCTCTTGCCGCAAGAAGAGCTGCCTCATTTAAAAGATTTTCTAAATCTGCAGCAGTAAAACCGGAAGTGATTTTGGCCACATCACCAAGATCAACACCATCTTCAAGAGGTTTATTCTTTGCATGGACATTAAGAATTTCTTCTCTTGCTTTTATATCCGGATAACCAACAACTATCTTTCTGTCAAATCTTCCCGGTCTTGTAAGTGCAGGATCAAGTATATCAGGTCTGTTTGTAGCAGCAATAACAATGACTCCTTCGTTAATGCCAAAACCATCCATTTCAACAAGAAGCTGATTCAAAGTCTGCTCTCTTTCGTCATGTCCGCCACCTACGCCTGCTCCTCTGTGACGACCAACAGCATCTATCTCATCTATAAAAACAAGACATGGCGAATTTTTCTTAGCTTGTTCAAATAAATCTCGAACTCTTGATGCACCAACTCCTACATACATTTCGACAAAGTCAGAACCGCTGATAGAAAAGAACGGTACACCTGCCTCACCGGCAACTGCTTTTGCAAGATATGTTTTACCTGTTCCCGGAGGGCCTACCATTAAAACACCCTTCGGAATTCTTGCGCCCAACAATGAATACTGCTTGGGATTCTTAAGGAATGATACAAGCTCCATCATTTCTTCTTTTTCTTCTTTTGCACCGGCAACGTGCTCAAAAGTAATTTTGCTTGTTGTGTACAGTCTGGCACGGCTTTTGCCAAAATTCATGGACTTATTGCCACCCTGGCCCTGTCCGAGCATTACATACATAAATATGAAGAACACGATAACCAATAAAATATAAGGAAGAAGAGTAACTACAAAAGGAACATCTTGCACTTTATTTTTATATTCAACATTTCTGCCATTAGAAATCTCGTCCAACATCATTTTGTCAAAGTTTTCTAATGATTTGATTCGTAAAATATACTTACCTTCGCCTAATTTTTCGTCACTTGCACTTTTCTCTTTAAGAATAAGAGTCGCAGTATTATCGTTAATTTCTACAGATTTAATATTTTCTGCTCTAAGTTCACGGATGAACTCTGTATATGTTATTTCCTGTGGTGTTATAAGTGATGTAACAAGAACTATAACAAGAACCACAAGACCCAATATAACAATATACGGTGAAATTGTTCTCAGAAGTTTCAAAAAAGTGTCCTCCTTTAATTATTTATAAACCTTCTCATCCAATTCATACAGATCATGAAGATTTCTCAAAATACCATCATAATCAAGGCCGTAACCAACAACATACTTGTCCGGAATAGTAATTCCCGTGTACTCAGCTGTAAGCTCAACCTTTCTTCTATCCGGCTTATCAAAAGCTGTACATATCTTAAGACTTAATGGATTTCTTGCAGAGAACATCTCTTTAAGATATGTAAGTGTAAGTCCGGAATCAATTATATCTTCAACTATAATAACATGTTTATCATTAAGCGGCACATCTATATCCTTAATAAGACGAACAACGCCTGATGTCTTCGTTGACGAGCCATAGCTTGAGACTGCAATAAAATCCATTTCTATAGGAATTTTAATTTCTCTGACCAAATCAGCCATGAAAACAAATCCACCCTTAAGCACACCGATGAGAATCAATTTTTTACCTTTATAATCCTCTGTTATGCGCCTGCCCAGATCTTTTACCATTTCTTGTATTCTTTCTTTAGAAACGAGAACATCGCCTAAATATTCACTTATTTCCCTCGTTTTATCCATCATGTTTCCTCCGTTTTAGAAATATGTTTTATTATTATAACACGAGTTGTATTTTTATCAATAGGTGCAATATTGCTTCTTCCTACACCCGGTATCCATAATATACAATTATCCATAACAACAAACTCAATAAAAGCTCTTTCAAAAGTACCTATCCTGTTATCAATCAAATATTTTCTTACATTTTTGTGCCCTGACATACCGAAAGGAGAAAATGAAAAGTCACTTACATCTCCGCGAATTATTTTAATCTTATCAATAAAGTCACAACCGAAAAGCTTTTCAAGCATGTCACCGTCGAAATATTCCATAGTAGAAAATTCATGAATATCTAATATAAAATCAGTGCGTGCAACTTCAGAAATCTCAATTTTGGAGTCAAACGCAGCTTTAGGCGTCATCACACTTTTATGCGAAAAATAAAAGTTACTATATGCAGATACGCAACATACACCCGATCCTATTTCTATAAACTTACCTGAATTATTTCCATTGACAAAAGAGCATACCCTTAAAATCATATCCGAATATATTCCCGTATATTCAGGGAAAACACAATTTTTCTTATCATCGCACACTTTTGTAAGGGCAAGCCTTATTAACCGGTTTTTAATAGCATCATCAAGGACATTAAAAAGACTGCGGTTTATTGCGATTTTATAAAAAGGTTTATTTATTAAGCTACAGCATTTCTCAAAAGCCTCAAGAGTTACTTTTTGTAAAAACAAACTGTCCGCAGAAGCAGATTCTGACAATTTTAAAATATGTTCGCTAAAATCATCTCCGAAGGCGTCACTCAAAAACGGAATGACATCATTCCTTATCAAATTTCTTTTATATTTGTTATCTGCATTTGTACTGTCAAAAACAGGCATAACATTATAATATTTACAAACAAATTCAATTTCTTTTCTTGATAAATCAAGCAGTGGTCTAATAATATTTTTCCTTTTATATGAAATACCTTTTAAACCATCTATAGAAGTACCTCTTGATATATTGTGAAGAATTGTTTCTACTTTATCACTTTTATTATGAGCTACGGCGATAAAAATTTTCCCTGTGTATTTAGTTGCTGTTAGATTCAAAAAATCATATCTGAGCTTTCTCGCAGCAGCTTCCAATCCGATTCCTTCACTTTTTGCATATGCGGGAACATCAGCTTCTGCACATTCAAATTGCACACCGATTTTTGCCGCCAAACTTTTGGTGAATAATTCATCGCGATCCGCCTCTTCACCTCTGATTTTATGGTTAAAATGTGCACAGATTACTTTGTCTGCTCCAAACAAATCTTTTAAAAGTAATAACATACAAACTGAATCAGCTCCACCGGAAACTGCAGCAATAATTTTAAAATTTTGTTCTATATCAATGAGACATTTATTAACTATACAATCCTTAAAAATTTTTTTAATCTTTGATATCATATACACACCATATAATCAATTTGTGGGCGATTGAGGTTGTGATGGATTCTTTCCTCCTACAAAGGATAAATTTCTAAAAGCCATTCGCGTAGGATCAAATGCTAATTGTACAGTACCGGTAGAACCGTTCCTGTGTTTTCCTATAATAACTTCGGCAACATTTTTAAATTGCGACTCTTTATTATAGTAATCATCTCTGTATAAAAACATAACAACGTCCGCATCCTGTTCTATCGAACCCGATTCTCTTAAATCACTAAGCATAGGTCTCTTGTCAGCCCTTTTTTCAACCTCTCTACTAAGCTGCGAACCAACCACAACGGGCACTTCTAACTCTCTTGCCATTACTTTTAACGCTCTTGATATATCAGATACCTCATTTTGTCTGCTGTCGGAATATGCACCGCTTTTCATAAGCTGTAAATAGTCAACTATAACCATTTTTATACCCTTTTCAAGCTTAAGTTTTCTGCATTTTGCTCTGATTGCGCTAACTGTCATATCAGTATTGTCATCAAAATAAATAGGGGCATTACCGAGTGTATCAAAAATTGCAGCAAAATTATTCCAATCTTCAGGCGTTAATTGTCCGTTTCTTAGTTTTTCTGATTCAATCCCGGACTCAGTACTTATTAAACGTTTAACAAGTTGTTCATTTGACATTTCCAAGTTGAATACAGCCACAGGGATATTTTTCTTAACGGCAGCATATTGAGCCAGGTTAAGCATAAAAGCCGTCTTACCCATACCCGGTCTTGCCGCAATCATAACTAAATCCGGACTATGCAAACCATAAAGAATTTTATCTAAATCTGTAAATCCTGTAGGAATGCCTGAAATATCTTTTCCTTGAGAGATTTCTGTAACTTCTTCAAAAACTCTTGGAAGAACATCAGAAATTTTAACATATGCTTTTGTTGCTCTACCTTGAGATACATCAAAAACAGCTTTTTCTGCTTTTTCAAGCAAATCATTAATATCGCCATCAGGTGAATACGATGCCTTTGCAATATCTCCGCCTGCTTTTATCAAACGTCTTTGAACTGCTTTATCAGCAATTATAGAAGCATATTGAAGTGCATTTGATACAATCGGTACATCTTCTGTAAGCGAAATAACGTATTGAGCTCCACCCGCTTTTTCAAGTTCACCGGAGGAAAACAATTCCTCTGTTACCGTAATAATATCAATCGGCTTTGATTGCGAAAAAAGACGTACCATGGATTGATAAATAAGACCATGGTCCGCTCTGTAAAAATCTTCAGGATTTAAAACTTCTATAACATCAAGCATAACGCTTTGATCTATAAGTATTGCTCCCAAAGCTGATTTTTCTGCATCAATATTTTGAGGCGGTAGCATTTTCATAAAAAAACATTTCCTTTTAATTAAAATTAAATAACAATGTTAACAATAACACTTGTTATAACGCCGGTATATATTCTTATTTCCACTTTATGTTCTCCCGCTGTTTTTATAGGATCACTCAAGTTAATTTTTTTCTTATCAATATCAATCTTATACTGATTTTTTATTGCATCAGCAATATCCTTACCTGAAATTGCACCAAAAAGTTTGCCGCTTTCTCCTGCTTTTGCCTTAATAGTAATCACCTTACCGTCAAGTTTTGCAGCAAACTCCTTTGCTGTATCAAGTTCCCTTTGTTTTTTGTCGGCAGCTGCTTTTTGCTTGTTTACAGTTTCATTTACATTACCCGACGTAGCTTCAACTGCAATTCCTCTCGGAATAAGATAATTTTTAGCATATCCGTCACTGGCGTTAACTATCTCATCTTTTTTTCCTAATCCTTTAACATCCTGTTTTAAAATTACTTTCATTTTATAAACCTCCGTATAACACAAATTAAAATTATTTTAAGCATCGAGATATGTTTTAATATTATCCGTCAAACTCTTCTCTACTGTCTCTATCGGAATATTACCCTTAATAACAGTTGCAGCAGCAGTAAGATGACCTCCACCGCCCATTTGGCTCATAATAACCTGTACATTAATTTCACCTAAGGATCTTGCTGTAATTTTTACAGAACCATCCTCAAATTTATACAATACAAACGATGCCTCAACACCTAATACATTCAACATTTGATCTGCTGCAATTGATATAACAAGATCACTATTTGAAATAAACTGAGTAGCTTTACTGATTGCAATCTTACCATCAAATATTTTTGCATTTTTGGTAACATTAGCAATTTCAAGAAACGTCTCCAAATCAGGTTGTGTATATCTGCGTACTGTTACCGTATCAACATTTTGCCCTCTTAAAAAAGCTGCAGCAGCAAATGTTCGTCTTCCCGTTTTAAAGACAAGATTCTTTGTATCAACAAGAATACCTGCATACATAGCCTCTGCTTCTAATTTTGGAACAGTAAGTCCCGGGTGCATATATTGCAATATTTCAACCATAAGCTCACTTGTTGAAGAAGCTGTTACCTCGTTATAATCAAGTAATGTATTTCTGATATATGAAGGCCCGCGCCTGTGATGATCTATAACCACAACGCGATTAGCCTCATCAAGAATTCTTGGAGCTTCGGTTCTTGGTGCATCAGAAACGTCAACAACAACCACAAGAGTTTTCTCATCTCTAATCGCCAGAGCATAGCTTGCAGTAATAAAAACATCTTCATATTCTTTTGATGCTTTTAATTCCTCCACCATCAATTTAACCATTTCTTTATTGTCTTTTAAAACGATACGCGCTCTTTTTCCCAATAATGTGGCAGCTCTGTATACAGCAAGACATGCACCTAAAGAATCCATATCTGTATCAGGAATTGCATGACCCATAACAATTACCTTTGAACTATCATTTATAAGTTCTTTTAATTGGTTCGCAACAACTCTTGCCTTAACTTCATTAAGTGACTCAAACTCAACGTTTCCCGCACCAAAATATTCGTCTTTGCTTCCTTTTGACATGACAACTGCCTGATCACCGCCACGACTTGTAACAGACTCGATTGCTTTGGAAATATTTGCTTCATTTTCTGAAATTGAATCCCATAAAACAGAAATACCTATACTCAAAGTAACCGGTATACTGTTGCCTACATTAATTTTTTTAACTTCAGCCAAAATGCTAAATTTTTCTTTCATTATTTCTTGTAACGAGTCATACTCCATCACAATGAAGTAGCGATCACGTACCATCTTTCTTGCAACAGCCCTTCTTCCGCTAAGCCATCTGTCTATAATCTTGGAAAGTTCAACGTTTATACGGTTTATTACAATCTCGCCATTCGTTTGATAAATATCCTCATAACTGTCGACAACAAGTTCGCCAACAGCTATTCTCTGGCTTTCATATAAATGTTTAATTTCTTTTTCTGCAGTCTTGTCAATTAAATAAATCATTACGGAATATCCGTCTCTGCTTCCGGAAACATGGTTCACAACTGCTGTCTTAACTAAAAACTGCTTATTATTAATGCTTAATTCAAAAGAAAAATCATCTGCCAATAAATCTATTTTAGGTGCAATATGCAACTTAAATATATCTCTAAGTTCTTGTCTCATTGAACTCTTATCATTAAATAGTTCTTCAAACTGCTCGTTGCACCAAATAAAGGATCCAAAATCAGAAACAAAGGCCAAAGGCAAGCCAAAATTATTTACTGCACTCTCTCCTGCATAAACTTCTTTACCCCTGGCTGCAAAAGAAATATGCTTAAGTTTTTCTTCTCGTAACTTCTTTTTTATAAAATAAACAGCAATATTTACAGCCGCAAAAACTATATATGCTGCCAATAAAAAAGAAAAAGCTACATACATATTTTGCGTCAGAAAATAATATGAAAAACCGACGGTTAAAACCAACGTGAAAATAATGTTCACAATCATCATATTCAATTTTTCAAAAAAATTATTTTTCATAAAATCTCCTGAAAATCTAATAAATAAACAAAATGGTGCAACCAAATACTCAGGTCGCACCATTTATAACCATAAAATTAATCTGCTGAGAAAGGCATCAACGCTACGTGTCTTGCTCTTTTAACAGCGATTGTAAGTTGTCTCTGGTGCTTTGCACAGCAACCTGAAATACGTCTGGGGAGAATCTTTCCTCTTTCGGAAACGAACTTTCTCAATTTAGCGATTTCTTTGTAATCTATATGCTCTGCTTTATCTGCACAGAAAGGACAAACTTTTTTTCTGCTTCTTCTTGGCTTCATACCGGTCTTCATATCGCCTTTATCATAAGCGTCTTTGCCGGATTTTTCTTTTTTAGCGTAAGGCATGGTTCAAACCTCCTTTAAGTATATTTCAATGCCTTAACGGGATTAAAACGGAACGTCACCATCGTCGTCCAGAGGAAAATATCCATCTGTAAACCCGTTATCATTTCTCGGTTGCATATTTTGCTGTGAAGGTTGACTAGACTGTGGAGGAGGTGTAAGTCCTTGTTGATATCCTCCATCTTGTCTTTTGCTCTCGCAAAATTCTACCTCATCTGCAATTACCTCTGTAACATAATGTTTTTTACCCTCAGAATCATCCCATGAACGAGTCTGAATCTGACCGACAACAGCTATTCTGCTTCCTTTTGTAAAATACTTTGATACAAACTCTGCAGTCTGTCTCCAAGCAACAATCGGGATAAAATCTGCTGAAGGTTGATTCTCGGATTTAAAACGTCTGTCTACAGCAACAGAAAACTGACATACAGCTGTATTGTTACCTGCAGTATATCTAAGCTCCGGATCTTTAACAAGTCGTCCGATAAGAATAACTTTATTCATAACTTAAAACCTTCCTTTTAATAAAAACAACAGTTTTTAGCACAAAAATATGAACCCTTGGTGATAATAACTATTACTCACATCTTGTTACAAGATATCTAAGGATGCCATCTGTGATTTTGAAAATTCTTTCAAGCTCTGCAGGGAATGTAGGAGCAGCTTCAAAAGTTGCAAGAACATAATATCCTTCTGTGAGATCCTGTATCGGATAAGCCAAACGTCTCTTGCCCCACTCTGCAAAAGCTTCTACTGTGCCTGCAGATTCAAGCATGGACTTGAATTTATCAGATACTGCTTTGATACCATCCTCACCTAACTCAGGATTGATGATAAACATTACCTCATATTTATTATTCATTCCATTTCACCTCCTTTTGGTCTAAACGGTCCTGCCATTTTGGCAGAACAAGGAATTACATCGGTTGATTATACCATTTAAAATTTTATAATACAAGCATTTTTTTATCAAATGAATCTGTTAAATTTTTAATTCCTTTTTCATCGGCAAAAACGAGGTCCTCAATTCGTACTCCACCGAGATTTTCTACATAAATTCCGGGCTCGATACTAAAAACGGTTCCTTTTTGTATTTTGAAATTGTTTTTAGGGCCTATTGTTGCTCCTTCATGTACCTCAATGCCCACACCATGACCCAAGCTATGTCCGAAATTAGGACCGTAGCCTGATGCACATATTATTTCCCGGGAAATATTATCCAGTTCTCTGCCTGTTATCCCGTCTGTATAACCTTCAAGAGCTGCTTTTTGTGCTTTATATACGATACTGTATATTTTTTGCATTTCATCACACGGTTTACCTACAAAAAAAGTTCTTGTCATGTCAGAGCAATAATTGTTGTATTTGCATCCAAAATCAATAGTAACGGCGTCGCCGTATTCTATTTTTTTATATGATGCGGCTCCATGCGGCAGTGCACTTCTCTTTCCTGATGCAACGATTGTATCAAATGCCCTGTCTTGAGCGCCATTAATCTTCATTCGATACTCAAGTTCTGTTGCAATATCCATTTCAATCGCGCCGGGTTTAAAACAATTCAATATTTCATACAATGATTTGCACGCAATTTCACACGCTTTAGAGATATATTCTAATTCACAAAAATCTTTTATATCTCTTATATCAGAAAAATAATTTCCTATACCAAAAAAATCAACATTTGCATATTTATTTTTCAATGCATTATAGTCTTTATAAGATATATTTTCATTTTCAAAGCCTATTACAGAAATTTGCTCCTCTTCTATGACTTTTTCTATTGCAAATATATTCAAACATGATGCAGAAATCAATTCATAATCAGGACATTGTTCGGCTACTTGAAGGGTATATCGGGAATCAGTAATAATATATGCTCCGGAACGCGATAAAAACAACCTTCCGTCACCAAAGCCGGTAAAGCCTGAAAGATAAAATACATTTTCAGGAGAGGTTACGTACAATCCAAAAATGCATTTTTCTTTCATCATTTTGCGAACTTCTTCAATTCTCTTTGAAAAAATCATACAGCAACACCTCACATAAAAGGTTTTTCCAGAAATCGTTTAAAACGCACAAACCAAGGTTCAATTTTTACATTTATGGGATTAACCAATATTGTGTAGCAACCTGCCTTATTGCCACCTAATATGTCAGTATAAAGCTGATCGCCGACCATTGCAATTTCGTTTAAATTCAAATTCATTTTGTCAGCCATGATGGCAAATCCTTTTTTTAAGGGTTTCCCTGCCTTGGCACAACAATAAATATTAAAATCTTCTCCTGTAAAACCTTTAATAAATTTATCAGCACGTTCTTCTTTTGCGTTAGAAAGTATACCCGTTTTAAACCCCTCATCATTAAGACGTTTAATAAAATCAATAGTTTTATCGCTTGGAGTTTCAGTAGCATATTCTTCTAAAGTATTGTCAATATCAAACAAAATTCCCTTAATGCCTAAATTTTTAAGCATCTCGGGATTTATATGATATATATTATCAATTTTTAAATCGGCTTTCATAAAATGCCCCATAAAAAGCACTCCTTATTCAGCTTTAATTTTCGAAACAAGTTCTGATATTGCATCTATATATCCTTGATATCCCCTTCCGGTTATACATACGCAACAAGCAGGTCTGACTACAGATATTTTACGGAATTCCTCACGGCTGTCCACATCACTTATGTGAATTTCTGCAGTAGGAATTGCCACAGATTTCAACGCATCAAGAATTGCATAACTATAATGAGTAAAAGCTCCCGGATTTATTACAATACCATCCATTTTACGGTATGCGGCATGAATCTCATCAATAATTGCACCTTCATGATTCGATTGAAAAAAGAAAGTATCAATATTCATACTGTCTGCCTTTTCTTTTATAAAATCACAAAGCATGGGATAAGTCATATTGCCATAAATTCCGGGTTCACGAATACCTAACATATTCAAATTAGGCCCATTTATCACAAGAATCTTTAAATTACTCATGTTAATCCTCTTTGTTTTCTATTTCTGTATGTTCCAGATTATATTTTTCTACAGCACGAATCATCTCGCGAAGTGCATCATCCTTTGTGGTATCGTTATGCGTCTCAATATCACAATACTTTTTATATAAAGGTAGTCTTGTTTTATATAAATTAAGAAGTTTATCAAAACTTGTCTTTTTAAGCATAGGTCTTTTATCCATAATGCACTTAGGTGTGGTAACAAGTTTATAAAAGTTTCTATGAATAAAAATAATCAAACTGCTGTCTTTTTTAAAAAATTGCATGTTATTATCACGCGTAACAACGCCACCGCCTGTGGCAATCAAAACATTTTTAGTTTCTGAAAGTTTTTGCGCAACTTGTGTTTCGATTTCACGAAAAGCAGCTTCTCCCTTGCTTTCAAAAATCTCTTGAATTGACATACCTGCAGCTTTAACAATTTCTTCATCCATATCAAGAAAATCCAATCGGTAATGCTGCGCCAAAGCTCTTCCTATAGAGGATTTGCCCGAGCACGGCATACCGATTAGTATTATTCTTTCGAATTTATTATTTCTTTCAATGATCATACGTATTCCGCACCACGTTGCAGAGCTTTCATTTCTTCAGGTATCATAAAATGCTTTGACGGTTTAAGAATTGAGCGCAAAGCTACCTCAAAATTCTCTGTAGATACTACATCTGTCAGAGCTATTAACTTGCCCAAAATAATTACACCTGCATAAGTAGCATTGCCGAGCTCATATGCCATTTCCGTAGCAGGAATTTCATAAAGCTTAACGTCTGTACGTGTAGGTTTTACAGGAACAAGACTTTTATCTGTAATAATAATGCCTCCGGGTTCAACAAGAGACTCAAATTTCTCTAAAGAAGGACCATTCATAGCAATCAATACAGAAGCATTGCTTATTATGGGAGAACCAACCTCCTCGTCACCAACTATAACGTGACAGTTAGCTGTACCACCACGCTTTTCCGGTCCGTATGAAGGAAGCCACGAAACGTTTTTGCCATCAAGAAGGCCTGCATGTGCAATAAAGTGACCCATCGAAAGGATACCCTGTCCACCAAAGCCTGCTAATATAATTTGATTCATCATAATAACACTACCATCCTTTCATTATTCTGCAGAGATGTCCTTATAAACGCCTAATTTATAATGAGGCATCATATTCTCTTCAAGCCATTTGATTGACTTTACAGGATTCATTCCCCAGTTTGTAGGACACGTAGAAAGAACTTCTACAAGAGTAAATCCTTTACCTGCAAGCTGAAGCTCAAAAGCTTTCTTTATGGCAGCTTTTGCCTTTTTGATATTTTGAACATTATTTACAGCAACACGTTCAATGTAAACTGCTCCTTCAAGTGTAGAAAGAAGCTCGCAAACTTTAACAGGATATCCATGAAGCTCCGGTTTTCTGCCAAAAGGAGTTGTTGTACTAACTTGTCCAACGAGAGTTGTGGGCGCCATTTGGCCTGAAGTCATTCCGTAAATTGCGTTGTTTACAAAAATAGTTGTAATACGTTCGCCACGAGTTGCTGCATGGACAATTTCAGCAGTACCGATAGCTGCTAAGTCACCATCTCCCTGGTATGTAAATACAACATTATCAGGAAGTGAGCGACGAATACCTGTAGCAACCGCAGGAGCTCTGCCATGTGCGGCCTGAACCATATCACAATTAAAATATTCATAGTTGTTATATGTACAACCAACAGGCGAAACACCTACCGTTTTACCTTCTATACCAAGTTCGTCAATTACCTCAGCTACAAGTCTATGAATTATACCATGTGTACATCCCGGACAATAGTGAAGCGGTTTATCTACAAGTGCGTGAGGTCTGTCAAATACTATACTCATTTCAATCTGCCTCCTTATTTACGAGCCGCGATTTCGCGTACAATTGCCATAATATCCTTCTGTGAAGGAACATTGCCACCTGTTCTGCCGTGGAAGTCTACGGAATTCTTGCCGTTGATTGCAAGTCTTACATCTTCAACCATTTGACCGGCGCTCATTTCCACACAAAGGAAGCCCTTAGGAGTTTCGGCATATTTTTCAAATGAAGCCTTAGGGAACGGCCAAAGTGTAATAGGACGTATAAGACCGACTTTGATTCCCTCTTTTGCTGCGTCTTTAATTACATTCTTAACTATACGAGCAACAGTACCGTAAGCTGTAACAATTACATCTGCACCCTCACAATTAAACTCTTCAACCATAGTCTCATTTGCCTCGATTGCACGATATTTTGCTTGAAGTTTATTATTATGTGCCTCCAAAACATCAGCTTCAATATAAATTGAAGTGATAACATTGTGTTCTCTTTCCATATTTGTGCCGACAGTTGCCCAAGGTTTTTCAACTTTATTAATAACTTCTTCGTCTTTAAACTCAACAGCCTCCATCATTTGTCCCAAATATCCGTCACCAAGAATAACAACAGGATTTCTGTATTGGTCAGCAACATTAAATGCATGAACTACAAGTTCATAAAGCTCTTGAATGCTTGAAGGAGCAAAAACCACAAGGTTGTAATCGCCATGACCGCCACCTTTAACGATTTGGAAATAATCACATTGTGCCGGAAGAATACCACCTAAACCGGGGCCACATCTTACTACATCTACTATAACCATAGGAAGCTCTGCGCAGGCAGAATAAGATATACCCTCCTGTTTTAAACTAATTCCGGGGCTGGATGAAGATGTCATAACTCTCTTTCCTGTGCTTGCAGCACCGTAAACCATATTTATAGCAGCAACTTCGCTCTCTGCTTGAACAAAAACGCCGCCTATTTGTTCCATTTTCTTTGCCATGTAATGCGCAACTTCTGTCTGCGGTGTAATCGGGTAACCGAAATAATGACGGCAACCTGCACGCAGTGCTGCTTCGGCAATTACTTCATTACCTTTCATTAACAGCTTTTCACTCATTTTGTCCGTTCCACCTTTCTACGTAATATAAATACTATTTTTCTACTTTGATTACACAGTCCGGACAAATTGTTGCACAAAAAGCACAGCCAATACATTTATCCATATCTGTCACGCCTGCAGGATGATATCCCTTAGCATTAAGAAGATTCTTCTTAAGTTCAACTATTTTCTTCGGACAGACTTCAACACAAAGACCGCAACCTTTGCATCTGTCTTCCCTGAATGATACTTTTGCCATAATATTTCAAACCTTTCAAGTGAAAAATTAACTAAAGCATAATTTACGCTTTCAATTATTATATAATAATACGCGTTTTATGTAAACCGAAAATTTCACTTTCTAGTACAGATATAGTACTATAACGCTCATGTCATCGGCGTTTGAAGAAAAGCTCTGTGTTTTATTAATTATTTCTTTTGCCACAAGTTCTGCACCATTATTATCCTTACTATTTCTTCTGACAATTGTTGCTATATATTCAAAAAAAACTCTTTTATTGACACCTCCGTTACTGAAAGCATCGTATACACCGTCTGTAAACATTACAATTGCAATATCATCGGAGACATCACATTCTGTTATTTTGCAAGAAGCTTCTTCCAGTTCAGCAGAAACACCTGCAGGGGGCCGGTTTATTTCTACTGCTCTTACATTATCCTTACCGATTATTACAGATGGAACAGCACCCATTTTTACAAAACCTGCAATTTTACTATGTCTGTTTATACAGCAGACATCAACAGAAGACGTCAATACCTCAGAATTTTTTGTTGTTAACATCATATTAACTGTTGAAACAGCAGCCGATATTTCAATTCCGCTTTTTATATACAATTCCAGTATTTTTATAACAGATTCACTCTGTGTTGCTGCAGTACTTCCTGTTCCCATTCCATCACTTAATATTGCAAA
The DNA here is from genome assembly GCA_017560765.1 of Clostridia bacterium. Taxonomy (GTDB): domain Bacteria; phylum Bacillota; class Clostridia; order UBA1212; family UBA1255; genus Egerieisoma. The sequence goes on from JAFZEI010000040.1 coordinate 27,447, forward strand.
AGCTCTTCCATCGGCAATTTCAACATAACTGTACGAATCTCCCGAAACAGTATTGCTTTCGGCAGGGACACTTGCAAATCCCGGGGATATATTAAGCTCCGGTTTAACAATTAACTTTAGCTCTTTTACCCCGTTTCTTTTACTGCTTCCTCCTACCGAATATACATTCATTCTGCTTCCTGTTTCTTGTGACACAACATCTGTAATTTTGCTTATTGTTTCCTTGTCGCAGCTTTTTCTTATGTAGATAGTAACTTCAGGCATATTATTGTAATTTTTTGTTACAACCACATCATACGCATGTACTTCATGACGTTTTAATGCATCAATAATACTATTTTCTAATTTAAAGTCATAGTTTGTTGCTCTTTTAATTTCTTCGGCAATTGTATGAGAAATTCTGCCCATTTCACCAAATTGTCTGATAACCATACTTCTGCACTCTTCAATTTTTGCATTGCATATTTTTTCAATTCTTCTTATCTCAATGCCTATTTTCAACTCATCTGTCACAGCATCCGGTTTAACACAAAACTCACTTAAAATTCTCATTATTTCCGATGTGTTACTTCCCTTCTTTTCAATGATTTTTTCGCATTGTTTAAGAGCTTTTTCCCTAATTTTATACTCTCTTTTCCAACAATTACTGCTTAATTTGCAATCAGAACAAACTTTGTTATAAACACGGATTAAACATGAATCCTCATTTTTGCACTCATTTGCTGACAATAAGTTCTCATTACCTGCAATGTCCATAAATTCAGAAGACATTTCCGTTAAAGTATCCGAGTAGAACTTTGCTTTTTTTACAGCTGTATTTCTTATTTTTCCGGCATAATCAAATCTTACAGGCAAATCATTTTTTTGATACTGTTGTTTTTTATTAAACGAATATTCCTCTATTACGGGAATCTTAATGAAATCATATAAATTTAATGGCATTAAAGCAAAAAGAATTGATGCAAAGCCTGTTTCGTACATAGCATAAATTATTTCTTTTGATGCACCGAGCATTGTTGCAAGCAAAACATTACCTACAGCAAAAGCTATAATAACTCCTGCTTTTTTAAATTTGTTAAGTAATCCTGCTAAAAAGCCGCAAAAAGAAAATAAACTGATTATTATTGCAGAAGATGAATTGGTTAAAATACCAATCATAATACCGGCTGCAGCACCTGTACCCATTCCACCCTTTATACTAAATGCCATAATTACGAAAATGCTAATTACATTCCTTATAGATAATCCAAATATTGTCAATGAAGGCAATCCCAAAAAAGCAATAATTGCCATTATTGCAAAACACGCAAGTTCTTCTTGTGTAGGTTTGTAAGACGTTGTATTTTTATCTACTATATCGGAAATTGCAGACTCACCTATTCTATATACAAAAAACATTATAAAAGTCACTGCTGCTTGAATTGCAAGATTAATTACATCCATGATTGTTGAATTTGTAGACGAAAGTAAAATTATCATCGGAACAGTGATTGTAAATACAAGTGCAACAGCACATTTTAAAACGAATGGATATTCTTGCTGAATAGAATTTTTTATGAAATAATAAGCAAAAATAAATAAAATAATTGTTACTGTCGAAATAACAGTTTGTTGCCAAACTCCTGTTGTCAGCGAGCCTATTATACAAGCAAAAGAATACAATATTATGCCGATAAAACCATAGCTCATATCGTGAGACATAACAGCAATCGCAAAGGCAGCCGGACCAAAAGGTGCAATTCCGGCCACTCCTGCCCTTGCCGCTAAAAATATATAAAGCGAATAAAAAACACTTTTTTTATTTATTACTCCCATTAAATTTTCACCTGCTCATTTTATCTTTTGTGAAGAAAACTTTTACAGGCACATCATAATATAACATTATGACGAACAATGACGAAATGGGATTATATTAAAATATTTATACTACAGAATACATATTCCTGTCTTTTTCTGACACTTCGCATATGATGCCACATTCATTTAGCATTTCAGCTAATTTAATTACGCCGGGATACTCAGTAAAATAGTGTCCGGCACCAATTGTAATTATTGACTGTCTTTCAAGATCTATGCAGTCAAAATGTTTGAGTTCTCCTGTTACTAACACCTCAATGCCACACTTATCAAACCAGTATGTTTTTGAATCAAAAGCACCGCAAGAAACACCAACTCTAGAAATATGATCATCCATACTTTTACCTTTGGGAAGTATAATCTTAACTGCCGGTACACCAAGTCTTGCCTTAACATCTTCAGCAAGTTCTTTTACTGTCATCTTTGTTTGTGTATTTCCATAAGTGTGCTTACCGTCTAAATCCTTAACTATATCTTTTAATCCTATTGCTGCAGCAAGAGAATCATTAATTCCGTTAGGAGCATAATCAAGATTTGTATGAGCAGAAAAAACAGTTATTCCTGCTCTGACTGCTGCACAAACAGCAGGTACATTTTCTTCAACCATATCAGATATACCTTTAAATATAAACGGATGGTGGGAAATTATCATATTACAGCCTTTTTCGACTGCCTCTTTAACTACATCGGTAGTAACATCAAGACAAACAAGTACCTTGTCAACCATATTCTCTGAGGAACCGGTTTTTAAACCCGGAGAGTCCCAATCTTCTGCCAAGTGAGGCGGAGCAATCTGCTCTTCCATAATTTTAATAATTTCTTTAGCTTTTAATTTATTCATTAATTATTTCTCCTGTTTTTAATATTTGATTTACTTCTGATATTATTTTTTCAGATATTGATATCCTGTCTAATGTGTTTTTGTCAGATTCAACTCTTTTTTGCAGACCCAAAAGAATGTTTTTATGTTTTTTCAAAATCGTTTTATAATAAACAATATCATTTTCATTCAATCTTTGTTTCATTATTTTACCTGTATAACACTCAAGCTCTGTATATTCCTCAATTACGGAGCAATATTTACATTTCAAAGCTAAATAAACATGGGCACCATCCTTAACGGCATGCTCATCCTCTATAACAAAATAATTATCCCACAAAAACCTTCTTATGATGTGCTCGTGTGTATTAGGTTGTAATACAAAAATATTATTTCCCGGGAAATAATTCTTTTTATCGCAAATAGCCAACCAATCTTGAAGTATTTGACAAACCGTAAGACCTCCCATACCTGCAATAACTATTGTATCGCAATCCAAATCCTCATATCCATCTAAACCACTGCATAAAAGAGTTTTTACCTTATCATTTAGACCTGCTTCGCTTATATTCTTAGCCGCAACACTTAAAGGACCTTCTCTCAAATCAGACGCTATTGCCCTTTTGCATTTACCGTTGTTTACGGAATAAATCGGCAGCAATCCGTGATCCGTGCCAACATCTCCCAAAACAGTGCAATTGGGAATCATATCATATATCATTTTTAAACGTAAATTAATTTCGGCAGGCGTATTCTTTGACATACTCAATAAACTCTCCTGCAATATCTTCTGATGTAATTTTCTTTACAATCTGTCCGTGTGTAAATAAAAGCGCTTCACCATTTCCGCCGGCAATACCAATATCTGCATTTGATGCCTCACCCGGTCCGTTTACAGCGCATCCCATTACTGCAATATGCAATTGTTTCTTAAAAAAACCTTGATTTTCGAGGCCAATTAATTTTGTTTCGACTTTATTAGCAATACCTACAAGATCTATTTTACATCTGCCACAAGAAGGACAAGAAACAAATTGAATCATTCTGTTGCCTCCGAGACCTATCGAGTGCAAAAGTTCTCTGCCAACACGAACCTCTTCACAAGGATTACTTGTTAATGAAACACGGATTGTATCACCTACACCACTCAGCAAAATCGCACCTATTCCGGCGCACGATTTGACTGTACCTCCAAAAACAGTACCGGCCTCCGTGACACCAACATGCATAGGATAATTGCGAAGTTCCGCCATTTTAAGATATGCCTTAAAAGTAACTCCAACATCAGAAGATTTTAATGACACAGCAATGTCACCAAAATCCAAGTCTTCCAAAATTTTTATATGATTAATTGCACTCTCAACAATAGCATCTGCATTAGGTTCTTTACCATATTTTTCTTTAAGAGACTTTTCCAGTGAGCCTCCGTTTACACCTATTCTGATTGGAATTTTACGTTCCTTTGCTGCTCTCACAACTTTTGCAACGTTTTCTCTGTTTCCGATATTTCCCGGATTAATTCGTATTTTATCTGCACCGTTTCTTATGCATTCAAGTGCGAGTCGGTAGTCAAAATGAATATCAGCAACCAACGGAATATGAATCTTTTTTTTAATCTCCGACACTGCATTTGCTGCCTGCAAATCAGGTACAGCTACTCTTACAATATCACACCCACATTCTTCAAGCTCTAATATTTGTTTTACTGTATTTGAAGCATCGCGTGTATCGGTATTTGTCATAGACTGGACGGAAATAGAACTTCCGCCGCCAATTTCAACACCGCCGATATTAAGTTTTACAGTATCACTTCTTAAAAACATATACCCTAACTCCTGATAATTCTAATAATATCATTACCTGCAATAAATATAGAGAAAAGTATTAGAAGTGCCAAGAAAATCAGAGACACAACTGCTTCTTTCTCAGGAGGAACCTTTTTACCTCTTCTAATAAGCTCTATGATAATAAAGATTAATTTACCACCATCAAGACCGGGTATCGGAAGAACATTAAATGCTGCAAGATTTGCACTAATTAAAGCTGCCATTTCAAAAAGAGAAACAACGCGAGCCATTATTGATGCATCTGCTGACACAACATCATCCACTACTGTGGTTAATCCAATAGGTCCGGACATGGCATCCATACCTAAACGACCTGTTACAAGCCATTTAAGAGAATTAAATACAGACTTAACGAGCGAAGCATTATATACAACAGCATTTCCTAATGATTCAAACAAATTACCTTTCTCATCGGAAAACGAAAAACCAATTTTATATGGTGAATAGCCGGAAAGAATTGACTTTACATCTTTTTCTGAATATGGCAGCATGGTTTCTTCAGTTTTTATATTACCAAGACTGTCGTAACTCGTTGTGCTGCTATAGTATTTACCATCTGCATTTTTCGCAAAAATATATTTTTGGCTTTCAGCATTATCTCTTACGATTTTGATTTCAAGATAATCTGTATCCCAATTTGCAGTATAAATACCAACGTTTTTTTCGACATCATCTATTACTTTTTTTATTACAATAAATGAGTTTTTTTCGTCCTCGTTGACAACTCTGCCTATCTTAAAAAACTCTTTTTCTCCGTCAGCTTTTTTGACAGTCATAGTAGAATCATCAAGATTAACTGCATAATTAACGAGATTATAATCCAAGGGATTAAAAATGCTGTAATCATTATATTCAATGATACTGTCACCCTCGTTAATATCCATTAATCCGGCAGGCATAAACTCATTCACGCGACTTACTTCTCTCGTGCCATAGCCATAAATCATAAAAACAATAGTAATAATAACAATTGCCAAAACAATATTCATGAATACGCCCGAAAGCAGTATTATTGTTCTCTGCCACCAAGGCTTATTACAAAATGCACTATCTCCGTCCTCCGTTGTTTCTTCACCCTCCATGGCGCAAAAACCACCAAGCGGCAGACATCTTATTGAAAAAACAGTACCTGTTTTCTTGCCAACTCTAGAGAAAATTTTCGGTCCCATAAAAATCGAAAATTCATTAACCTTAACTCCGAAAATACGTGCTGAAATATAATGACCCCATTCGTGCACAACAACGAGAACAGTCAATATAATAAGCATTATGAATATGCTCAAAACAACAGTCATACTAAACCTCCTGTTTCTTTCTTAATAAATTCTCGTGCCCATTTGTCAGCCTCAATTATTTGTTCCAATGATGGATGAGGATCAAAAGGACATTCAAGAGACGCCATATGCGCCTCCATAGCTTTATATACATAATACTGTATATCATTAAATTTTATTTTATTTTCAAGAAATAAGCCCACCACAGACTCATTTGCGCCATTCATTACCGCAGGCAGCGTACCTCCGATACTTGCCGCACGGAACGCATGCGAAAGACACGGAAATGATTCTGTATCTGGCTTTTCAAACGTCAACTTGCCTATTTCAGATAAATCAAGTTGCTTTGTCTCAGAATCTGCTCGATATGGATACGTCAAAGCAAGTTGAATAGGAACCTTCATATCAGGATTTCCCATCTGCGCAATAACACTACCATCTTTATACATAACTGCAGAATGAATTATACTTTGCGGATGGACAACAACTTCAATATCGTTGGGAGAAACATTGAATAAATGCATTGCCTCAATAACCTCAAGACCTTTATTCATCAAAGTTGCAGAATCAACTGTGATTTTACTTCCCATATTCCATGTTGGGTGACACAAAGTTTCAGCAAGAGTTACTTTTTCAAGGCTCTCATAACTTCTGCCTCTGAACGGTCCACCTGATGCAGTTAATATTATCTTTTTAAGTGCGTCGCAATCTTTCTCATTTAAACCGTTAAGGGCTTGAAATATTGCTGAATGTTCGCTGTCTACGGGCAAAATTTTAACATTATTTTCTTTGGCAGCATTCATTACTATTTCACCTGCAACAACGAGTGTTTCTTTATTTGCAAGCGCAATATTTGTGCCTTTGTGAATTGCAGCAAGCGTAGGTTTTAATCCTATCATTCCCACAATCGCAGTTACAAGGATTGAAACATCTGCCCTAGCAACTTTTAAAAGTCCGTCAGCTCCGTAATATATCTCAGGTTTGTAGTTAGGTTTGAGTTTTAATAAGCAATTTTCTAATCTTGCCTTATCATCAATTGATTTTACGCTTAAAATTTTAACATCAAACTCTACTGCTTGCTTTGCCAAAGCATCTACATTACTTCCTGCTGCAAGAGCAATAATCTGAATATGCGGATTACAATCAGTTTCTTTTCTCGAATTTAACTCACGAACAACTTGAATAGTTTGTGTACCGATAGAACCTGTAGACCCTAAAATTGCAATTTTCATTTATTTTAAAACACCACCGATTCCGAATAATAACAAATAATAGTATACCACCGGAACAGTAAAAATGTAACTATCTATTCTGTCAAGAATTCCCCCGTGACCGGGAATGATTTTTCCAAAATCTTTTACTCCTGCATAACGTTTTATAGCAGAAGCAACAAGATCTCCAACTTGTGCTACTATACCTATCAAAGCACCAAGTATAATATAATGGTACAATGCCATTCCTGTATACGTATCAGAATAAATAAGAACAGCACCTATAATTGTAATAAGTATAATGTTACCTAAAAAACCGCCCACACTTCCTGCCACTGTTTTTTTAGGACTGACAGAAGGCAAAAGCTTTCTTTTGCCGAATTTCTTTCCGACAAAAAAAGCAAATGTATCAGTAGCTACAGCACCAACAAGCGCAATGAAGAATAAATATATTCCTCCGGACAAATCACGTAATCTTACAAAATAACTAAGTAACAGCACAACATAAAAACCACCAAAAAGAGTTATTGCAATATCAACGATATTATATTTTTCAAATTGAAAGACTATAACAGCCAATAATGCCATCAACGAAATAATAAATATCGGCGGAAATAAATTTATTGTACCATGTACTTTAGTATCAACAAGAACAGTCATATATGACTCTCCGTCAAGAAAAAGCATTAATGCAAAAAAAGCAATATACACCAAACCAAAAATTTTGATAGGCGAATGACCTTTTTTTGCAAATGCACCATAAAATTCATACAAACCAATCGTAGCTATTGCAAGAAGCAACACATCAAGTACGATTCCTCCAATAACAACAGCCGAAACACCTATTACTGAAATTATTAACGCTGATATGACTCTTTGTTTCATTTATGCCCCTCCATATCTCCTTTGTCTTTTTGAGAAAACTCGAATCGCTTCCAATAAATTTTCAGATGAAAAGTCAGGCCACCAACACTTATCAAAATAAAACTCTGTATAGGCAAGTTGCCATAGTAAAAAATTACTGATTCGTTCTTCTCCGCTTGTTCTTATAAGCAAATCGGGATCAGGAATACTTCCTGTATACAAATAATTACTTATTGTTTCTTCATCTATATTGTCAAAATCTATAAAACCGTTATTAACATCACTGACAATACTTTTCACACTGTGCAGTATTTCATCGCGACCACCGTAATTAATTGCAATTACAGCTGTAAGCGCAGTGTTATTTTTTGTTTCTTCCTCCATTTTGACAATTGCCTTTTGTAAAGAAGATGAAAGCCCTTGCCGATTTCCTATGACTTTAAATCGAATTTTTTCTCTGTTTTTACCTAAAATTTTATTGAAATTTTTAAGCTGAAATGCAAGCAACGACATCAGACCTTCTACTTCTGCTTCATTTCTTTTCCAATTTTCTGTAGAAAAAGCATAAAAAGTCACATAAGAAACACCTAAATCGGCAGCATTTTCAAGAAGCTTTTTGTAAGTTTCAACACCCTCTTTATGTCCGAAAATAGGTGCTAATCCACGCTCTCTTGCCCACCTTCTGTTACCATCGGGTATAACAGCGATATGGTGAGGCACATTAAGCACCTCACCTTTATATTCGATTCTGTTATTGTCGATTATTTTAACATCTTCGATCATAACAATAATATTTTATTAATTAAATCTCCATAAGCTCTTTTTCTTTGCTTGCAATTACTTTATCAATTTGAGCAATATGTTTATCTGTAATGTTTTGAATTTCTTTTTCAGCTTCTTTTTGTTCGTCTTCTGTTATTTCATTCTTTTTCTTAATGTTCTTGAAATAATCAATTGCATCACGACGAATATTACGAGTAGCAGTCTTTGCATCCTCGCCATATTTCTTTACTTGCTTAGTAAGAGTAACACGTCTTTCTTCTGTAAGAGGCGGGAAAATAAGCTTCAATGTTTTGCCATCATTATTCGGATTTATACCGATATCTGATTTTTGAATTGCTTTTTCTGCAGCCTTTAATACTGTTGCATCCCAAGGTTGAAATACAAGCATACGTGCTTCGGGAACTGTTATATTACCCACTTGATTAAGGGGAGTCTCAGTACCATAATACTCCACCATAATCTTATCAAGTATGGCAGGATTAGCACGACCTGCACGAACGGTGGCAAGTTGCTCAGAAAGCACACTTATTGTACGATCCATTTTTTCTGAAAATTGATTATAATCACTTTTGTTTATCATATATAACACTCCAATTAATTATTTTTATCAATATAACATACTTCTTAAAAAAGAGCAATTTATTTGTTTTCGAATTTTTTCATAAATTCTACAAGTTCATATACTCCCTGCTCCGGCATAGCATTATAAATCGACGCGCGCATTCCGCCAACGGAACGGTGTCCTTTAAGATTTACAAAGCCTGCCTCCGTTGCAGCAGCAATAAATTTTTTATCAAGCTCTTCGTCTCCCGTAACAAACGGAATATTCATGATTGAACGATCCTTTCCGTAGACAGTTGCCTTAAAAAGCTTTGATGAATCAAGAAAATCATAAAAAGCTTTTGCTTTTCTTTCATTAATTTCTTGTATTTTTTCTACTCCACCCAAATCTTTTAACCACTCTAAAACGAGTTTGCAAATATAAATAGAATATGTTGGCGGCGTATTATAAAGAGAGTCATTCTTTGCTTGAATCTCATACGTAAGCATTGTCGGTGTGCTTTCTCTGTGCAAGCCAATTAAATCATCACGAATAATGACAACAGTAAGACCTGCGGGACCTATATTTTTCTGTGCTCCAGCAAAAATAATGCCAAATTTAGAAACATCAATCTTTTCTGACAGAATACAAGAAGACATATCCGCAACCAAGGGAACATTACCCACATCAGGAATATCTGTGTATTTCGTACCGTAAATAGTATTATTCCAACAAATATGAACATAATCTGCATTAGGCGAAAAGTCTTCACGCTTAGTTTCCGGTATATAAGTAAATGTTTTATCCTTAGATGTTGCAACAACATTAACAGCACAAAACTTTCTGGCCTCAGCCTCAGCTCTGTTAGTCCACATTCCCGTGCCGATTATATCAACAAGACCTGATTTATTTCCAATATTCAAAGGAATTGCAGCAAATTGCGTTGACGCACCGCCTTGAAGAAAAAGGACCTTATAATTTGACGGAATATTCATTAACTCTCTAAAAAGCTTCTCAGTACCGTAAATTATCTCCTCATACACTTTTGAACGATGACTCATTTCCATTACAGACATACCGGAACCACAGTAATTAAGCATTTCTTCCTGTGCCTTTAAAAGCACTGCTTCAGGCAAAACTGCAGGACCTGACGAAAAATTATATACTCTGTTTAACATATGGATATCTCCTTTACAATATTATTCAACAACAGTGCCAATATCTTCTCCGCAAATAGCTTTAAGCATATTATCTGAGTTTTTAACACCAAATACATGAATCTTTACATTATTATCACGACAAAGAGAAGCAGCAGTAGAATCCATAACTTTAAGATTCTTCTGTAAAACCTCTTGATGTGTAATTCTTGAGTACTTTACGGCATCAGGATATAAAACAGGATCCTTATCATATACACCATCAACATTCTTAGCGAGAAGAATAACATCTGCTCCGATTTCCACAGCTCTTAAAGCTGCAGCAGTATCAGTTGTAAAGAAAGGATTACCGGTACCGCATCCAAAAATAGTTACCCTGCCTTTTTCAAGATGACGTACAGCCTTATTTCTGATATATTGCTCTGCAATTTCACGCATTTCTATAGCGGTCTGTACCCTAACTGGTATCTCTTGCTGTTCAATGGCATCTGCAAGAGCCAATGAATTCATAACAGTAGCTAACATGCCGATATGGTCAGCTCTTGTTCTGTCCATGGTACCGTTTTGAGCTCCGCGCCAAAAATTACCTCCACCGACAACAATTGCAATCTCAACACCCATATCATATATCTGTTTAATATTTTCTGCTACACTCTTAAGCATATTTGTGTCAATGCCAAAGCTTTTACCGCTCTCTGTTTTACATGCTAAGGCTTCTCCGCTTACTTTTATTAACACTCTTTTATAAACAGGCTTACTCATTTGGACAACCTCCGATAAAAAATAAAATTTTAAAAAAAGGGGCTTTTTGCAAAGCCCCGAATAAAAAAAACACGGTTAATTACTGTAATTGTTTTTGAACTTCTTCTGCAAAGTTTTCTTCTTTCTTTGCAAGACCTTCGCCCTTTTCATATCTAACGAAACGTCTGACTGTAATTTTTTCACCGATTGTAGCAATCAAGCTGTTAAGAATATCAATAACTTTCTTGTCACCGTCTTTAACAAAAGGCTGCTCAAGTAAGCAATAATTTTCATAGAATTTAGCAATTCTTCCTTCAACCATTTTATCAACGATCTTCTCGGGTTTGCCTTCATTAAGAGCTTGTGCTCTAAGAACAGCTCTTTCTTTCTCTATATCCTCAGCAGGAACATCTTCTTTTGAGATGTAAAGAGGGTTAACTGCCGCAATATGCATTGCAACATCTTTTACAAAGCTGCGGAATACTTCGTTCTTTGCAACAAAGTCAGTCTCACAGTTTACTTCAAGAAGTACACCGATTCTGCCGCCTGCATGAATATATGACTCTACGATACCTTCGCTTGCTATTCTGCCTGCTTTCTTTGCTGCAGCTGCAAGTCCTTTTTCTCTAAGGAAATCTGCTGCTTTATCTATGTCACCATTTGTCTCTGCGAGAGCCTTTTTACAGTCATTAATACCTGCTGATGTTCTCTCTCTTAATTCTTTAATTAATTCTAAAGAAATACCCATTTCTTATGCCTCCTCTGTTATAGCAACATCTTCTGTTACTTCTTCGATAACTTCTTTTGCAGCTGTTTCTCCTTCTCTGCCCTCGATGATTGCGTCAACCATTCTGCCTGCAATGAGTTTTACAGCTCTGATTGCATCATCATTACCGGGAATTACGTAATCAATCTCATCAGGATCACAGTTAGTGTCTACAATTGCAACAACCGGAATACCGAGCTTTTTAGCCTCTGAAACTGCATTTTTCTCAACTCTGGGGTCAACTACAAAAAGTGCAGCAGGAAGCTTTTTCATATTCTTAATACCGCCGAGATTTTTCTCAAGTTTCTCGCGCTCTGCTTTGAGCTTAATTACTTCTTTCTTGGGAAGACGATCAAAAACGCCTTTATCTTCCATGTCATTAAGCTTGTTAAGTTTTGCTATTCTTTTTTCTATTGTCTTGAAGTTTGTAAGCATACCGCCGAGCCATCTGTTATTAACGTAATACTGATCGCCTCTGATTGCTTCTTCAACGATAGAATCTTTAGCTTGCTTCTTTGTACCAACGAAAAGTACTTCACCGCCATTTTTAGCGATATCAACGAGGAATGCATATGCCTCATCGATTTTTTTAACTGTCTTTTGAAGATCTATAATGTAGATCCCGTTTCTTTCTGTGAAGATGTATTCTGCCATTTTAGGATTCCATCTTCTTGTTTGATGTCCGAAATGAACACCTGCTTCCAGCAATTGTTTCATTGAAATTACTGCCATAATTATATCCTCCTTAGTTTTTGTCCTCCGGCTCCGTCATATCTCAGGCAAAATGTTTTATAAAAAACATCAACACTGCCTAAAATCAAGAACCGTGTGTATTTCAACAACCGTGACATTATAACAAATATACATCTGTGTTGCAAGTATTAATTTTTTTAAAAATAAGCTTTTTTGTGTTGAAAAAAGTAAATTTAATGATATAATAAATATATGTTAAACTTGTATGGTTGTATATTATTAATCCAAAGACAATAAACCGGCTTTTAACTTCAGGTCGGTTCTTTCAAATATACCAAAACACAAGATATAACATTTTAAAAGAAAAAAAAACGAGCGTATATTACAATATTGGAGGGTTTATTTTTTATGGCTCAACTTTCTAAAAATAATAAAAAACTAAGAATCATTCCTTTGGGAGGAATCAGAGAAATCGGCAAAAACCTCACAGTTTTCGAAACCGATAATGATATGATTCTTGTTGACTGCGGCGTTGCTTTCCCGGAGGATGACATGCCGGGCATTGATGCCGTAATTCCGGATTTTTCATACGTAATCGAACATAAAGACAAACTTCGTGCAATAATTTTAACGCACGGACACGAAGACCACATAGGTGCTCTTCCCTATTTCCTCAAAGAAATTAATGTCCCTATCTATGGTACAAAACTAACTCTGGCTCTTGTAGAAAAAAAGCTCGAAGATTTCAACCTTGCCTCAACTGCCAATTTACAAGTAGTTAAACATAGTGAAATGATAATGAAAGGTGATTTTTGCATAGAATTTATACGCACAAATCACAGTATTGCTGACGCATGTGCTCTTGCAATAATTACTCCTTGCGGTATTGTAATTCATACCGGAGACTTTAAGGTGGACTACACACCGATTGACGGTGCACCTATAGATCTTATGAGATTTGCAGAACTCGGCGAAAAAGGCGTGTTGCTTTTAATGGCAGACAGTACCAATGCCGAAAGAAAAGGTTTCACCATGTCAGAAAAAACCGTTGGCGCTACATTTGATGATATTTTTTCAAAAACAAAAGGTCGTTTGATAGTTGCAACCTTCTCTTCTAATGTTCACAGAGTGCAGCAAATTATTGATACTGCAGTGAAGTTTAAACGTAAATGCGTAATTTGCGGTCGCAGTATGGTAAATGTTATCGATGTTGCATTACAGACAGGATATATGAAACATACAGAGAATACTCTAATCGACATTGAAGACATTGATAAATATCCGCCGGAGGAACTCGTTGTTATAACTACAGGTAGCCAAGGAGAGCCTTTGTCTGCACTTACAAGAATGGCAGTAGCAACACACAGACAAATTGACATTGTCCCCGGAGATACCGTAATTATTTCCGCAAGCCCCATTCCGGGTAACGAAAAGCCTATTAACAAAATGATTGATGAACTTTTCAAGCGCGGAGCTAATGTTATTTATAAGTCTCTTGCAGAAGTACACGTTTCCGGACATGCTTGCGAAGAAGAGCTTAAACTTATTCAAGCAATTGTAAAACCAAAATATTTCATGCCTGTCCATGGAGAATTCCGTATGCTTACAAGACATAAAGACATTGCCACAAGGATGGGTATGGCCGAGGAAAATGTGTTTATTATGGATAACGGTCGTGTTCTCGAATTTGATGGTGACGAAATTCACACTGACGAGACAGTTACTTCCGGCAATATTTTAATAGACGGTCTTAGTGTAGGAGACATTGGCAATATAGTCCTTCGCGACAGAAGACACCTTGCAGAAGATGGTCTTATAGTAGTTGTTATGTCTGTAAATTCAGCTACAGGCGAAGTAATATCAGGACCTGACATAATTTCAAGAGGATTTGTTTATATGAGAGAATCTGAAGAAATGATTACTCATATAAAAGAAGTTGTTCTAAATACAATAAACAAAACAGAATCTCTCTCCTCTTATCGAAAAAATGATTGGGCACTCAAGAAAACAAGTATTAAAGATGCAATTCATAATTACGTTTATGAACAAACAAAACGTAACCCAATGATTCTTCCTATCGTTATGGAAATATCCCCATCGTTTGCACCGATTGCACATGAGGAGCTAAAGACAGAAGAATAAAACAAAAAGGGCTGTAGAAACAGCCCCTTTTTTTATCCTCTTTTTAATGTAATAACAGAAATGGTCGGCGGATTATAAAATCTAAACCCGGGAAAACCATCCGCTCCGAGTCCGGGCGAAATATAATTATATCTTCCCTGCCCATCTGAATGAAGTCCCATTGTATCTTCTTCTTGCGGAAAGACACCTTTTCCTTCAACATACACAGCACCAAGCAACGGCAAACGGATTTCACCGCCATGAGTATGTCCTGAAACAGACAAATCATAATCAACCTCATGCAATCGTGTTTTGTTTACTTCTGCCAATCTGGCATTCACATCGTAATCAATCGGCTTATGGGTAACGCATATACTAAAGTGCTTATCCACATCAAAATTAACTTCGTCAAATTTATTCTCTACGTAATTAATTCCTGTAAAAAAAATAACTTCCCCGTTCTTCTCAACGGTAGAAATAGGATATACGAACTTCACTCCAATATCTTCAAAATACTCCATCATTTTATTTTTTTCTTTTGGATAAATACACATGTTCCAATTTTCGCTAAGATTACTTGTTTTTGTAGGAGTATAGTCAGATTCACCTAAAATATATAAAACAGGTATGTCTTTCTTATCTAAATCATCAAGTAAATCTATTATATCCCAATAATCGCCGCTTTCCGGAGATGACATATAATCCCCTGTCAGCAAAATCATATCATATTCAAGACTGTTGATGACCTCAACAAGGTTCTTGTTCTCTACTCCAAATTTTCGGCCATGAATATCACTAATTTGTAATATCTTATATCCATCAAAAGACACAGGTACCTGGGAATGTGTTACAGTTACATAATCCACCACAATTCTACCATTATCATACAAGGTGTAGACAATCAATACAAAAAGAAGTACAAAAACAACAGGAGCAATAATCCATTTGTGGCTTTTTTTCTTATCAGGTATCATTTTAAAACGATTTTTGCTATCTTTTCTGAGTTTTCGTTTAATCCTGTATTCCCTAATAGCATCACTGAGTTTTCGACTTGATTTATTATTAAACATTTTTGTTTAAACCTCGTATATTAAATACTGTGATTATATATTCTTTTTATAGAGAATATATAACCCCTCCAACAAAAGATTTGGATTATAAACTATTTTATGCTTCGTATGTTGTGAAATAACCTCAGAAAGACCGCCTGTGGCAACAACAAAGCATTCCATACCAAGTTCTTCGTTAAATCTATCGATCATACCATCAAGCATGCTGGCATTTCCCAAAACAGCGCCGGATTTCATACAATCAATTGTGTTTGATCCTATTGCTTTCTTAGGTGGCTCAATGCTAATCTGCTGTAACTGGGCAGCCTTTGCAGTAAGAGCATTTAATGACGTCCTTACTCCCGGCAAAATCGCTCCTCCTATTATGGTGTTTTTATCATTAACAACTGTTAATGTTGTCGCTGTACCCATATCAGCAACAATTAAAGGTTTAGGATATAATGCAGAAGCAGCAACACTGTCAACGAGCAAATCACTTCCAAGCTGAGCCGGATTATCTATTCCTATGTTAATTCCCGTTTTCATACCGGGACCTACAACAAGAGGCTTTCTTCCTGTGAGAATCTTTATTGCGCCTGAAAGAGGCTCTGTTATTAACGGAACAACAGATGAAATAATTGCACCATCAATTGATCCAATATCAATATTATGAATAGACAAGACAGCTTTAAGTTGTACAGCTGTCTCGTCAGAAGTTCTGTTTTGATCAGAAGCAAGTCTTGAAATAAAACACAGACTGTCTCCGTCATATACACCAACAACAATATTTGTATTACCTACATCTATAGCAAGTACCATAAATTTATCTCCTGCAAATTATCTTTTATTTTTTTTAATTGCATTCATTACTCCGACAATAACGGGAGCCAGAACAACATTCACAGCAAGCTCTACAAGGAAATTAACTCCGGCGAGTGCCACAAAAGCAAAATAAATAGTGTTAGTATTACCAGCTATCTCGACAAGCTGCGGCTTAAATATTGTAAACATTGCTAATAAAAATATTCCTGTATTTACAACAGGGCATGTTATAGCCGAAGCATACGCTCCGATAACTTTCCCGGAAGAAATTTTACTTTTCGCAAAAAACCTATATACACAACCGGAAACAAAACCTGCACCGCATCCTTTAATTAAGCAAACCAAAGCAGTTGCAACAGGATTGGCCATCCACAAAAAATCGACATTACCCGAAAGATATCCGGAAATAATTATTATACCAAAAACCCCGCCAAGAATCGCACCGGCTGAAGGTCCGTAAATAGCTGCACCTACTACAATAGGAAGCAGCACCAAAGAAATGGAGACATCTCCGAATTTGATGTAGTTACCAATGAACTGCAGCACCACTACGATTGCTGCGAGCATTGCAATGCCTACAAGCTTTTGAACATTTAATTTTTTCATATATATTACCTCCTGCTACTGTTCCTTGGGCGGATACAGTGCATTTGAATTTTAACACTATTCAAAAAACAATTCAACCGCAAATTAATGCCTATATTTTACAAAGACGATTTATATGCAATTGCGGATTGTCCGTAATTATATAAAGCGCGCGATATTTTTGCCAATGCCGTTAAAGAGCCATCTGAACCCGTTTGATTTTGCATAGAATATATATATGATTTTACACTGTATTTTACTGTTTGCACAACATTACCATCTTCAAGTAATTCAATTGTATAAATATCATTAAATCCCGTAGCATAAATTGCATCAGACATATATTTATACTGTCCCGTAGATGAATTCAAACATTCAAACAATTCTTTGGAAACAACCACGCCGTTAACTCGTATGGCAACATTAGACAAATCATTTGTTATAAAATTAACATATATATTATTTTTATAGTCACAATAAACACCCAAACCATTTATGAATGATGTTTCAGATTTTCTCTCACCTATAACCCTGTCTGTTGCTTCCAGTATCTTGTATTCAGATGGAATCAATCCGCTTACATTGTTTACTAACTCATTCGTTTTATAATTTTTAAACTCTTGTGCCGCTGCACCGTATTCAAGTATATCAGCTAAAAATGTCAATATTAATTTATTGTTTGTTTTTGCCGACGTTTTTTGGCAGTATGTTTTTATACTGTACTCCTCTAAAACGGAAAGAACTTCACCGTCAAAAATCAGTTCTGCCAAAATATTATCACCCATGTTTTGAGGAGCCACACCCTTATACGTAAACTTAAATTCGTTGGCATTTCCGGTTTTTATACCTTCTACAATCGTAGTAACACCATTTTGTGTAAGACGCAGCTTTGCAGCGTGATACTTTTCTGTAATATCTGCATAATAATTAAGTGACAAGTCATTTCCTATCGTAAGCGTAACACCTTTTATCTTGCCGTATTCCTTACTTTGTAATTCTGCAGCTAAATCCTCTTCATAAGTAAGTACCGAAAGCTCAGGACCGTTTGTAAAAGCAAGTCCATTTGAAAATACTGAATTTTCAGCCGGATGAGATTCTATAAAAGCAAGATTATTTATAACCGTAGAACTTCCTACAAGTAAAAATTTTTCATTCTCATACCCTGTATCAGCTGATGTAATGCCAACTACAGAAGGATCATTCCACGAAATATCTGCACCGTACCATTTTCCGTTTTCCATTTGTACGTAATTCCACATATGTCCGCCTACAGATGCACCGCTGTTTGCTGTGCCGTCAACAAGAACGCACGGAATTCCCACTTTGTCACACAGCACCTTAAATGCTCTCGAATATGCTTCACAAACAGGACCCATCGCACCTGTTCTGCCATACATGGCAGAAATACATTCTCTGCAACTTGCATCAATCGGCGACAAATCTCCGGATGAATTAAAACCATTTATCTTTGTAAGTACTTTATTAAAATATACAACTTTTTCCTTTCGTGTGCCATTTGACGGATACTCTCCTGAAAGTATTTCTTCTATTCTGTTGTTAAGAGAATCAGCCTCGGAATCAATCAAGTCAGCAGAAGTATATGAAGCGGCACGAATATCTGAAGTTGGAGATTTTAAAATGATGTATTGTTTTGTAGTATAATAACCCACCGCTTTGTTTGTATTCGGAATTTTTCCAAGAGTATAACTTGTAACCCACGTTGTGGATATACCGCCTGAAAGCCAGAAAACCTCAGGATGATCTCTGTCAAAAGCACCATATACAGTATAAATATAATCACTAATCTCACTCGTTACAGAACTGATTTCGCTTGCAAAGCTTTGTGCCAAGTATTCAAAAAGTTCTTCGTTTGTAGCACCTGATTCATACGTGAAATTATACGGTCCGCCGGTAAATTCCGTAACAAAGTGAACACTATTGCCATTGTTAAGAGTTTCATCAACTGCTGTCCTTAATGCTCCACCCTCAGCAGCATTACTTACCATCCAATTATACAAATCCGTAGCGTATTGCGGCAAAGAATCAACTCTGTCTATCCATTTCTCATAATGACCCTCTTTTAGAGTTGGTGACGCAGAAAGATTTAAAGGTAACGATGTAATAATTAAACTAAATATCAAAAAAAATAAAACAAATTTCTTAAATCTCATAAAAATCATAGCTCCTTGCAAGAAAGTTCAATTAGAAATTTTACCACATATTCATATTATACACATTTAATTATGTTTTTCAATCTTGATTTTGTGTTATAATACTGATGTAAAAATTTTCTAAGGTGATAATATGAATGCAAATTCTACGGATAAAAAATATACCTTTCCCCCTATTTCGTCAAAAAAATACAGTAAAATGTTACCGGACGGGACAGCACTTGTATTAGAAGGAGGCGGAATGCGCGGCTATTATTCCGCCGGTGTGTTTGAAGGCTTTATGGAACACGGGATAATGTTCCCCTACATCGTAGGAGTTTCTGCCGGTGCTGCAAATGCATTAACATATATTTCAGGTCAACCAATGAGAAGTAGACAAATTGTGGAAAATTACGCAGGCTCACCCAAATATGTCAGCGTAAGAAATTTATTCAGATACGGCTCAATGTTTAACAGAGATTTAGTTTTTCGTGCAATACCCAATAAACACGTTTTCTTCGACTTTAATGCTTTTCAGGAATGTCCTATCCGTTTTTTGACAGGTGCTATGGATTGTGAAACAGGAGAAGCAGTTTGGTTTGATAAAAAAGAATTAACAAATCAACTTGAAATTACAGAAGCATCATGTGCAGTTCCAATGATGGCCCCAATAGTTCATTTTAAAGGTTTCAAGCTGCTTGACGGAGGCATTCCGGCTCCTATTCCGATTGAAAAGTCAATAAGTGACGGTAACAAATTCCATGTTATTGTTCTTACACAAAATAAGGGCTACACAAAAATGCCGTTCACTCAAACTTCTTTAGCGAAATTTCTATATCGAAAATATCCTAACGTAGTTAAAACTTTAATTGAGCGTCACGAAATATACAACAGACAACTCGCCCTTTGTGAAGAGTTAGAAAAAGACGGCAAAGCTATAATTATACGTCCTAAAGAGCCCCTTCAAGTTGGCAGAACAACACGTGATACAAAGCTCCTTCTTGAGCTTTATGACGAAGGACACAGAGAATGTAATGAAGTTATCGAGAGGATTATCAATCATGGAAATATTTAAAACTGATAAAATTTACGAAACTGACGGCCATTGTAAAAATTTCGAAGCAGAAGTTTTATGGTGCGAAGAGAATTCCGACGGAATGTTTGACATAATTTTAAACCGTACAGCCTTTTTCCCCGAAGGGGGCGGACAGAGCTCTGATGAAGGCACCTTAGACGGACAAGATGTTTTATTTTTACGTACCGAAAATAACGAAACAACAATTGTACACACAGTAAAAAATCCAATTCCTGTAGGAAAACTTGTTTACGGGGAAATTAATATGAAAGAGCGTTTTTCTCGTATGCAAAATCATACTGCGGAACACATTTGTTCCGGTATAATTTATTCTTTATACGGATTTAACAATATTGGTTTTCACATGGGACAGGACGAAATAACAATGGATTTCGACGGTCTTTTTACTCAAGAGCAAATTAATAATATTGAATTTCTTGCCAATGAAGCAGTTTATAAAAATGTTCCTGTTAAATTTTCATTCTGCAAACCTAATGAGGCCGATAATATTTCTTACAGAAGCAAGAAGAAAATCGAAACAACATTAAGACTTGTAGAAATTGAAGGAATAGATGTTTGCGCTTGTTGTGCTCCACACGTTTCTCGTACAGGAGAAATAGGAGTTATTAAAATACTTGGTTTTCAAAAATACAAGGGCGGCACAAGAATCAGTTTGCTTGCAGGAGAAAGAGCATTTAATGAATTAAATAAGCATTTTAATAATGTAAAAAAAATTACAAATTCTTTATCCTCAAACATGAATGATATTTGTGAAAGATTTGAGCAAATGCAAAAAGAGCTTTCCGAGGTTAAAATTGCAAAAACTGCTGCAAAGCAACAATACTACAGTCTTTTAGCATCAACATATCAAGATAATTGTAACGATAACATTTTATTTTTTGATGAAAATGCTACTGTAGAAGAGATGCGATTTTTCGTTAATTTACTTATGGCAAAAACAACCAAAATTTGTGCATTTTTTTCAGGTTTAGATGGTAATTTCAAATTTATCGCAGGCTCGACAGGTGTAGATATGACAAAGATATCGCAAGCATTACGTACAGAATTGCACGCCTCCTGTGGCGGTAAAACGCAGATGATACAAGGTTCTGTATGTACCGCTGCAAGTGAAATATATAATTTTTTTGAGAATGTACTTTTTTAGAAAGGAAAATTTTTATGTTTAGCAGGATTTCAGATTATTTTAAATATAAAAAACAAGAAAAAGAAGAATTTATTGCTGTTTTAGATAAACTTGTTCAGGATATCACTATTGCCGAGCAAGAGTTTTCTTCTATATTTTCACATAACAATTATATTGATGTCAGAATTATAAATAATTGGAAAAACAAATTTTCAACGCTTCACGACAATGCATCTTCTTATCTTGCCGGTGGAATGATTGAGAAAAAAAAGCTTCCGTCAAAATACGAAGCACAATTAAAACGAATTGGCACGTTATACGGTTTAATAGACAAAAGACGCAAAGAGCACAACAAAAACTTACTTTCTGCCGGAAAAGCAGCTGCAGTTGATGCATTTAATAAAATTTGCCCGGGATACACACCTACAGAATACCAAATTAATGCAATATTGGCAGATGATAAAAGGATATTGATTACAGGTGCTCCCTCTACCGGAAAAACTACAGCACTTATTGCTAAATATGAATATTTAAAAAGTAAAGGACGTTCCCTTTTATATTTTGATGCATTGAGTAATGTTAAATTTGCAGATTTTTCTTTAGAATTACTATCAAAAAGCAAAGAAAGTATAACTTACAATCGTCCCGAAAAAAACTTTCTGAATAAAATGATTATGCAATTTATAAAAGAAAAGCTAAGCGATTCAATATACAGAGGCAGATTAATCGACTACTATTTTAAATTCCATACACAGGGCAAAACGAGATTTGATTTTGACAGAGATGAAGATTATCAAAAATACATTTTACTCTGCCCTCCTGTTACATTAAAAGGCGAAAAAGTAAAAAGCTATGAAGAATTGGA
This sequence comes from Clostridia bacterium, assembly GCA_017560765.1. Lineage (GTDB taxonomy): Bacteria > Bacillota > Clostridia > UBA1212 > UBA1255 > Egerieisoma. The sequence goes on from JAFZEI010000040.1 coordinate 49,812, forward strand.
AATCGCTGACTTTTTATATTGTACAGGAATAAATTACGAATATAACGCGCCTTTTGCCAAGGAAGCCATGATAAACGGTGCTCGCCTACGATATAAAGCAGACTTTACTCTTCCTGACTACGGAATATGTATTAACATTTATACTATGGACGACAGCGGAAACGCCCCATTTGAAGAAGACGGTATAACCTCCGTGGATGGTCTCGGTAACGCAACAGCGGCACTTAATAACAGAATAGAAGAAATCCGAAACCTTCACAACGATGCAGAGATACCATTAATTGAATGCTATACCTATGAAAAAACAGCAGGAAATATGCTTCCGAGACTTCAAAGCGCATTAGCAAAATATAATGTTAATTTTAACGTAAAAAACGATGATGAAATTATAAAATTAATACAAGATACAGACAAAGACTTTTTCTCAATAATAACAGAAAGTATACGTTTGAGTATGGAAACAATACTTGCTACAGGCGAATCCGAAGAAACAATCCTGACATTAAGTCGTACAAAAAGCAAGACTTCAGCGCCACTATACAAAAGACGTGAGCGCATACTGTCTCTTGTTTTACCCTTTTATAATTATTATATCAAAAACGTGGAGTGGGACGATTTCAGGATTATACATTATGCAGCTAAGATGCTTCTGAATGCCGATAAGAACTTAGTTGATTCAATGTTAAATTGTCAATATCTTTTCGTTGATAACGCCGAAAGCTTAAATGCAGCCTCTTATCAACTCCTTGCAGCCATTGTTGAAAAGACTAATTGCAAAATAGTTTTTGCAGGTTGCGGATGGTTAAGCGCTGTAGGAATCAATGGTACAGATCCTGTATATTTTCAAGATTTCGGCAGATTTTTCCCGGGACATGATGAGATACTTTGTGATAAGACATTTAATATTCCCGGCGGTATTTATAAGCAAATGATGGACTTTGCTCTAAATGAAAGCGGAAACTACGAATACAGACCTGTATATAGTAAAAACACGTCAATAAAAACAGAAATGACAAATAAAACGGCAACTGACTTTCTTAAACAACTTCTATCTGACAATACAGAAAATCCATCTATACTTGTAGCTTGTCGTTATGAACACGAACTTGAAGCAATAAATCAAACAATAAATGAAATCCGAAAAGATGCCCCGTCTTGCCATATATCAAGCAGTACAATACTTAATGCTTCCGGCAAATACAATATTGTATTGTGGGTAAGCACTCGTTATACAAATTTCGGATTCCCCGACGAGCGCATTTGTCTTAATAATATTTCTGATTTGATTTTGAGAAGACCGGACACAAACTTTTTCCTTGGAGAAAGGAATTTACTTTGTAAAGCTATTTCACTTACAAAAGAACGCTTTATTTTTATTTGTGATAACACTGATGTTTCTGACTATATTGAAGAAATAATAAAAAATCCGGTATAGTTTAAATTAACTATACCGGACAAAAATCAAAGCTTATTACGCTGAATTTTACCGCTTATTGTCTTAGGAAGCTCTGTTTTAAATTCCACTATTCTCGGATATTTATACGGAGCTGTTTTTTCTTTAACGTAATTCTGAATCTCTTTTTTGAGTTCTTCTGTACCAACAGTTCCCTTTGTAAGAACAATGCTCGCCTTTACAACTTGACCTCGAATTTCATCAGGCGCTGCAGATACACCGCATTCAAGCACATACGGCAGCTCCATAATAACGCTCTCTATTTCGAAAGGTCCTATACGGTAGCCGGAGGATTTGATAACATCATCTGCACGGCCAACGTACCAATAGAAGCCATCTACATCTTTCCAAGCAAGGTCGCCCGTATGGTACATTCCGTCATGCCACACCTCTTTTGTTTTCTCGTCATTAAGATAATAACCCATAAACAAACCGCAAGGAACTTCTTTGTCAGTACGAACAATAATTTCACCCGTTTCACCGCAAGCTACCGGGTTACCGTCATGATCAACAAGATCAATATCATAAAGTGGAACAGGTTTACCCATTGAGCCAAGCTTATACGTGTCACCGACAAGATTTCCGATTGTAAGCGTTGTTTCAGTCTGACCAAAGCCCTCCATAACTCTGAGGCCTGTCATTTTTTCAATCTGTCTGAACACTTCTGGATTAAGCGCTTCACCTGCTGTTGTAGCCTTCATTACAGAAGACATATCGTATTTTGAAATATCTTCTTTTATCATCATACGATACATCGTAGGCGGTGCACAGAAGGTTGTAATATTATATTTAGCGAATAAAGGCAATATATCGGCTGCATCAAAACGTTTAAAATCATAAACAAATACTGCACCCTCGCAAAGCCATTGTCCGTAAAGCTTGCCCCAAAGAGCTTTTCCCCAACCGGTATCGGAGATTGTAAAATGAAGTTTACCAACTTGGACACAATGCCAATATTTCGCAGTAATATAATGACCAAACGGATATCTGTAATCATGTAAAGCAATCTTAGGATATCCGGTTGTGCCTGACGTAAAGAACATAAGCATAGGATCTTTACCGCACGGTGAATCTTCTGTGCGCTCATATTTACCTGAAAAACGAACGTATTCACTATTAAAATCATGCCAGCCTTCGCGAGTTGCATCAATTAACAATCTATGCTTAACTCCGGGACATTTCTCACAAGCTTTGTCTATTTCTTCTTCAAGAATCGGATCATGAGCGCAAAGTATTGCACTGACTCCTGCCGCATCAAATCTATATGTCAAGTCATGCTCTTTAAGAAGATTGGTGGCAGGAATTGCTATTGCGCCTAATTTGTGTAAGCCAAGTATTGCAAACCAGAACTGATACGTTCTTCTTAATATAAGCATTACTCTGTCGCCTCGTTTAATGCCTAAGGATTCAAAATAATTGGCACATTGAGAAGAAGCTCTCTTAATATCAGCAAAAGTGAATTTATGCTCAACTTTATTTGCATCAAGGTGTACCATAGCAACCTCATTCGGTTTCTTTTCTGCAAGTCCGTCTACAATGTCAAATGCAAAGTTAAATTTATCATCATTAACAAATGAAATTTTCTTTAATAAACCATTTTCATCCTCAACGGTTTTTATGAATTTTTCAGCCAAAAGAGTGTCTGTTTTTGCAGCTTTAACTAATGTATTTGTAGCTTTTTCAACATTTACAGTGTTTTCTCCGGAAAGAACGACAGCAACAAATTGGCACTCACTGCCGTCAACAGCAATCATTCCGTGGGGAGTTGAACTGTTGTAGTAAATTGAATCGCCTTCTTCGAGAATTTCTGTATGCTCACCAACCTGAACTTTAAGCTTACCTTTTATAACAAAGTCAAACTCCTGACCTGAGTGGGTTGATAAGTGGATAGGTTTATTTTGCTGTGAAGCAGAGTACTCATACGTTACGAAATACGGCTCTGCCATCTTTGAACGGAACATAGGTGCAAGACTTTTAATATCTATTCCCTCTTCTCTGGCAGTAGGTGTTCCCTTACCTTTTCTTGTCACATTATATGAAACAAGCTTTGCAGAAGAACCCTCAAGTAAAACTTTAATATCAAGTCCAAAAGTCAAAGAACATTTATGCAGGAAAGAAAAAGGTAAATCCTTTTGAGCATTTTCATAAGCAATATATTCCTCTTCTGAAACCTCGGTTTTCGCCGCCATTTCTGCAATTGAAAAACCTAACAGCTCGCGCATTTCGCGAATTCTCTGGCTGACTTCAGCCATCATGTTCATTGTTGTTTTTTCTTCCATAACAATTTCTCCTATCCTTACAGATTTAATAGATAAAATTAATTGAATAAAAAAGCTCGCCTCAAGTTTCTCTTGAGACGAGCAACAATAACGTTTCCCGTGGTACCACTCAAATTGCATTACAGAAATGCCACTCTGCAGACTCTGACAAGTCTTGTGCTTTAACGCAGCCATACGTGAATTCTTAATAGAAAAAAATCATTCGGAATCCAAGCTCGGAAGGGATAGGTTTATCAAGATTTAGAAATATCGATTCTCAGCATTCATCGACTCTCTGTGAATAACGAAATCTTAACCGTCTTCGTCATAGCCTTTTTATTCAATTGCCGAAAGTATATCACCGTAAATTAATGCTGTCAACACTTTTTTACTTACTTCTGATACTAAATTCACAAAAGTTATTTGCAACGATTATTTGCAATATCAATAGGCAAATAGTATAATATTTCTAACAAAATTCTTACAAAAGGAATGTTTTATATGTTTTATGAAGACAAAAAACTCATATCAATCGTTATTCCCTGCTATTGCGAAGAAGACGCTTTGCCGGCCTTTTGGGAAGAAATTAATAAAACAAGCCAAAACATCTCACAAGCAGATTTTGAATTTTTATTCGTTGATGATGGTTCCAATGACAATACGATTAATATATTGAGGAAGCTTGCACATGAGGACAAGCGAGTGCGCTACATTTCTTTTTCAAGAAATTTCGGCAAAGAAGCAGCAATGTATGCAGGGCTAAAAAATGCCAAAGGCGATTATATTGCAATAATGGATGCTGATTTACAGGATCCCCCTTCTCTACTTCCTCAAATGCTTTATACATTAGAAAACGATGGTTTTGACTGCGTAGCTACACGTCGTGTCACAAGAAAAGGAGAACCGGCAATCAGGTCTTTCTTTGCAAGGGTTTTCTATAAATTGATAAATAAAATAAGTAAGGCAGATATAGTAGACGGCGCCAGAGATTACAGATTGATGAAAAGAAAAATGGTTGATGCCATTTTGCAATTAGAAGAATATAACCGTTTTTCAAAGGGCATATTCGGTTGGGTTGGTTTTAAAACAAAATGGCTCGAGTTTGAAAATCAAAAACGGTTAAAAGGTGAAACTAAATGGAGCTTTAGAAAGCTGCTTATTTATTCTCTTGACGGCATCGTTGCTTTTTCTTCAATGCCTCTTTATATTTCATCAATAATGGGATTACTGTTTTGTATTATTGCCTTTTTTGCAATAATCTTTGTAATTGTTAGACAACTTATCTGGGGCGGCTCTGCTTACGGCTGGCCCTCACTCGTTTGTATTATCTTAATGCTAAGCGGTATACAGTTGTTTGCCATAGGTATATTAGGCCAATACCTTTCAAAAACATATCTTGAAGTAAAAAAAAGACCAATTTATATTGTAAATGAAACAGATTCAGATAATCCTTTAACTAATTCTGTAAAGTCAATTGGCGGTTCTGCCTCAAAAGAAACAAGTTTACCTGAAGAAGGATGAGTAAAAGACAATTTACGAGCGTGGAGCGCTTGTCCCGTCATTCCGTGGGCATCTCGCAAGCCGTACAAAAAATCACCTGCGATAGGATGTCCGATGTGTGATAAATGCACACGAATTTGGTGTGTTCTTCCCGTTTCGAGATTACATACAACAAGAGTATGACCTTGTAACCTGCTAATAACATTAAAATGTGTAATGGCTTCTTTGCTGTTTTCAGCACGGACAGCCATTTTTTTACGGTCAATAGGATGTCTGCCTATCGGCAGATTAATTGTGCCGGAATTCTCGTTAATAATTCCCTCTGCAACAGCAATATATTCCCGCTTTATATCGTGAGTTTTAAGTTGTTTTGACAAGGAAATATGTGTATTGTTATTTTTTGCAACCACAAGAAGACCGGTGGTATCCTTGTCGATTCTATGTACAATTCCGGGGCGAATCATTCCGTTGATATCCGACAAATCATCACAATGGTATAAAAGAGCATTCACAAGAGTACCGCTATAGTTACCGGGAGCAGGATGAACTACCATACCTCTTGCTTTGTTTATCACAAGAAGGTCAGAATCTTCGTAAACAATATCAATCGGAATATTCTCCGGTTCTATGGTAAGATTCTCAGGTTCAGGCAAAACACACGTTACCAAGTCCCCTTCTTTTACTTTGTAATTCGTTCTCATCTGCTTCCCGTTTACGGAAATATTTCCCGCTTCAATCAGCTTTTGTGCGTAATTTCTGCTTAAAATATTCTCACTCATGGCTTTAAAGCAAAAAACATCAAGTCTTTGACCGGAATTCTCCGATCCTACCATTATTTCAATTAACGAATTCTCACTATCAAAAAACTCATTCATGTTATTCACCTAAAAAACGATCAGCAAAAGTGCCCTGTCTAAATAAGGGTTTGTCTTTTTTGTGTATGAATATCACATAAATAAGCATAGCAAAACATCCTACCGTAATACAGATATCTGCAAAATTAAAATTAGGGAAATCATATCCGAAAATATTAAAAGCTAAAAAGTCTGTTACATAATGAAGTTTTATTCGTTCTATAAGATTACCGCAGGCACCGGCTAAAATTGATGATAAACAAAACAGCACAGGCTTATTGACTGTTGCCGCATACATAAAGTATACAACCAAGGCCGAGCACACAATCGTCACTATAGATAAAATATCAGTTTTAGTAGAAAAAATACCCCAAGCAGCGCCGGTATTCCGTATATGGGTAATGCTGAAAAAATCTTTAATAACAACAATTTCACTGTTAAATAACACTTTATCTATTATTATTTGTTTAGTAAACAAATCAACAGCAGTCAAAAAAGCGGAAGTAAGTATTCCTATAACAAAAATTATGACATCTTTTTTATTCATTGCATTTTTTATTTTAATCATTTTTATTTCCTCCAAGAAGTAACATCCATTGTATTCCAAAAAGTAAAATTATACAAGCTCATATCCTTAACATTGTTACTGACAGAAATTGAAGCATTTTTTCTGCATAAACATATAATCGGCAATACTTCTCTAAGTCTTGTACCAAGCTTTAAAGTTTGATTATTTACATAAGAATATAATGATTCATTGTCAACGACTCCGCTTATTTCTTTTTCGATGTAAGAGTTATTTAAAGATAACATTAATCCGCTTACAGATTCATCCGTGAATTTATTATAATTCAGCGCACCATCCGGAGCAAAAAACTCGTCTAAATCCGGCACAAATTGCAATTCATAATTCTTAAAAGCAAAATCGTAATCTCCGTTTTTTAAAAACTCAGAATATTCTTCTGTACTTAAAATTAATGTTTCGCATTCAACAGAAAGCTCTTCTAATTGTTTCTCAACAACAAAAGCAATTCTAATAAGATCTTCATCATTTTTATCAACAACAAATTTTAATTTATCAGGTTTAATTTCATCAAAAGAACCCTCAAGATTATATAAACCCTTAGTAAAATAAGTATCTTGTGGCAATAAAACATCTGTTTCAGAGGCACAATCAGCCATAGCAGCATGAACAATAAGCGTTTTGTCAATATTTTCGTTAATAAAATGCCTTACACCTAATTGAATTTTCTCAGACGGAATCATTGCGCACACCGTATTGCTGCTATACTGTCTTACAGCATACCCATCATTTTTTGCATATTTGATTACATTGTCACCGAAATTCAAAATAACATCTACATTGCTCTTATTCAATGCTTCTGCATCAACGAAGCACTGTATCTCTATATTTTTAATCTTGGGAAAGTTACCGAAGTACTTTTTGTTAACTTCAAAGATGTATTTATCATCAAGGGAATTAATGTATTTGTATACACCTGTACCATTTGGTGTTGTAAATCCGCCACCGAGATTTTCACTTTTAAGAATAGGAAAGTTCATTTTTGACGGAAATAATGCATCTGCTTCTGCAAGAATAATATCTATTTCATATTGCGACTTTATTTTATACGAAACAACACTTTCAGCACAATAAGAATAAAAACTATCATTATTCTTTATCCATTCAAGCGTATTTTTTACATCGTATACTGTAAAAACAGAATCATCATGAAAATAGATATTTTCTTTAATTTTAAAGCTCCAAGTGATACCGCCGTCTTTTGTTTCCCAACTTTCTGCAAGGCAAGGTACAGGCTTGCCTTGATTATCATATACAATCAACGAATCAAAAACAAGTGACATATATTTTAATACAGATAAATTTTTTGTTGTAAGAGGATTAAGTGTATCTAAGCCGTATAAGCCCAGCGAGATACTTCCTTCGGCCTTATTAGGATCATTTTCTGTACTATCCGGTGTTGCCTCCGTTTCAATATCTAAAGAGGGTTTATTACTTAAATCCGTTAAATTCGATTCTGTGCAGGAAGACACAAGGCAAACAACAGTAAGTAGCCATAAAAAAATATAAATAGTTTTGCTTTTAAATCTTCTTGCCATAGTACGCCCCTATTTTTATTTGACTGAAATCATTGCAGCCATAACACCTGTATCTCCTTTGTCCCTTCTGTGAGAGAAAAATAACTCCTTGTTCTCAAAGGTACATCTGTCGTCTCTGAATATATTCTCCGGAGTCAAACCGGCTTCTATAAGTGTTTCGTAAACAAAACCGCTTACAGAAACATGAAATTTATTAACTCCGCAATTATTGACTTTATAATATACATATTTTGATGCATATTCCTCATATTTGTCCTTAAAAGCTTCTTTATACGCATCAATTACATCAATATCTGTTTCAAAATTATCTACACCTATAGAAGGACCTATAACTGCCTTTAAAAGCGCCGGCTTAGTAGAATATTCCGTATGCATGAGCTTAACTGTACGCAGGCAAATCTTTTTAGCTGTACCACGCCAACCGGAATGTATTGCTGCCACAGCATTGTTTTCACTGTCATAAAGCAAAATTGGCACGCAATCAGCATGGGAAGTACAAAGGACAGCTCCTTTAACATTTGTAATCATCGCATCGTATCCGCTTGATAGAAGATCGTCCGTAAAATTCTTGGAAATGCCAATACCAACCAGGTCATTTGTTATTTTTAAAACACGGTCTGTATGCTTTTGAGGAACTCTTGTCAATTTATGATAATCTACACCAAGGACATCTGCTGTGCGTTTATAATTTTCCCGTACATTCTCAGCCGATTTTTCTCTTGAAAAACTCAAATTTAAGGAAGTTTGGCCTCCTGTTGAAACACCGCCTGTTCTTGTTGTAAAACAATGAGTTACGTCTTGTAAAATATCATACTTTAATAAAAAAATATTATCACTCATTATATAAACCCTTTAAAAGTTTAATTTCATGTTTGTAGCCATCTATTTCGTTAGGTGTTTCAAGGAAAAACGGTAAATTTCTAAGCTTGTCATGATTAATTATTCTGCTGAATGTTGTTTCGCCCAGTGAACCCTCACCTATTTTTTCGTGTCTGTCTTTGTGACTTTCAAACGGATTTTTACTGTCATTTAAATGAATGGCCTTTAGTCTGTCCAAGCCTATAATTTTATCAAATTCTGTCAATACACCGTCTAAATCATTTACAATATCATATCCTGCATCATGAACGTGACAAGTATCAAGACATACACCTAATTTATCAGAAAGCTCCACTCTATCAATGATTGCCTTTATTTCTTCAAATTTAGAGCCCACTTCACTGCCTTTACCTGCCATTGTTTCAAGAAGCACAGTAGTATGCATATCAGGTTTTAAAATAGAATTTAGCATAGAAGCAATCATATCTATTCCTTTTTCAATACCCTGACCAACATGACTACCGGGATGAAAATTATATAAATTACCGGGAGTAAACTCCAAGCGCTCCAAATCATCAGCCATTGTCATTTTTGTAAACTCACGGACATTTTCTTTTTCGGCACACGGATTTAGTGTATAAGGTGCATGAGCAAGAATTTTAGCAAAACCCTTTTCCTTTGCTGCATTACAAAAATCCAAAACGTCCTTAGGGTCTATTGCTTTTGCCTGACCACCTCTTGGGTTTCTTGTAAAAAACTGAAATGTATTGCCTCCTACATATTCAGTTTCTTTAAACATGTTCATGTATCCCTTAGAGCTTGACAAATGACATCCGATGTTAAGCATTTAGTTTGCCTCCTTTTATCACATAACGTAGTTAAAACGACCGAAAGGAGCGCAATCACCATCACGATAAAACTCCATTATATCTGCCGTATCAACATTATCAATCCATTTGAATTCAAAATCCGGCTTTGACTCTTTTTCAATACCAAATAAAGCCTTTGGTAATTCAACAGCCATTTCGTTATTATCAACATTATATTTTATTTCACCGCAATATTTAAGTGATCCATTCAAAATATTAAAGCATTTACCATCAATAATTTTATAGTCATAGCCTTCCCAACCTGTAGATTTATCTCTGTCAGTATCCAACAACAAAGTCATAGCATTTTTATGACCTAAAACTATGTTTTCGGCACACTTTACATAGAAATAAACATTATTCTCATCATAAGCGTATTTAGCCGAAATAAAATTATTTATGCCGCTTTTATTAACATATTTATATTCTCCCAAACCGGGATAATCTCTGTTAGCAGCAGTGCCTTTATGAGACGGATATTCAGGCAAAACATCGTTCCAAGAACTAAAATCATATATATTAATCTTTTTATTTACATTTTCTCTTTCGATATGTTTAAGTCCTTTATATTTTCTGATATTCGAAACCATTTGCAAATAAAACGAATCCTTATAACCATTACAATCAGGCTCAATATCGCGGCTGTGTTCGTGGTCATATTGATCGACAAAAGCAACCTGCGTACTGTTTTCATCCAATACCCATGGTTTGCCAAGCAATTTAACCATAATCCATTCATTCCAACCTGTAATGAATACCATATCAGGATCAATTTTAAGAGCATTGTCCCATTGCTCCTGAACGTTATAACCATATTTATATGAATCCTTTGTTAATTTGTTATGTTTATCTTTGTGCGTGTAACTGCGGCCAAATGTATTCTTATCATTAAAATGTGTACAAATTCTTTGTGCATTTGCATTTTGTGCTACCCCTACTGTACACATTTCATATCTGCCGTCATCCTTCAAAACATAACCATTTTGCGGCGCTATTTCCAACCAGCCCCAATGATCTTTTCTTTGAGGTCCACCTGCATAAAGCGGCTGAGGCGGTCTAAATGTAAAGAAGTTTCTGATTTGATTTAAAAGTTCGGTATCAAAATCAGATTTTCCCACAGCCGGAATAGACTCAGGGTATGCAAGCACAAGAGGTTTGCCTTCCCAGATAAACCATAAATCCTTATATTTACCCGGCAAATATAAATCCTGATAAACAGATCTAATCATTTCCAGAGTCGATTTCATAGCTCCGAAATTCATAATAAAAGCAACCTGCGGTGTTTTTATTCCGTCAAGACGAGCTTTATGAAATTCTTCCAGCAAGGACATATATGCATCTTTCCACATAAGGCTACCATTTGTATTATCAAAAAACAAAACATCAACGCCTGCATCTGCAAAATACTGAGCATGTTTTCTTAAAACATACGGATCATCATTCCTATAAAAACCATAAAAAGGCTCTGTCCAATGGAGACGTTCAATAGGCTTCCACGCAGGATGACTAATATCATATTCAGCTTCCGGATGTTCTCTAAGTATTTTTTCAAGACTGGTAGGTTCCCATGAAATATTTTGATTCCTCCACGTCCAATAAAACAATCCAACATATCTTTTTTTTACAGGTCCGCATTCAACACTGTCAGGTAACTTTCTTCCCAACTCATCTGTTGCTGTTATTAAATCATTATCTGTTTCTCTAAAAAGGTAATTCGGCACATCATATCGACCAACATTCTCAAAGTAAGATGTCTCGGTAAAAATAAACTTAAAAATAATCGGATACTGATTAGTTCTAAAAGAAATAGTATATGTTCCCGGTTTAATTTCAGGAATCGGAACATGAACCGTCTCATTTGTTCTATAGCCTGCAATACCTGTTAGCGCTGCAACGGCAACAACTTCACCATTAATGCATACGTCCATTTCATATGAGCCACCGCAATTACCGTATAATATGTTCAAGCCACGCATAGTATTTTCAAATGTTACATCTTTGAATACTATTTCTCTGTTTTCACTTGAAGGACGCCAAAAAGCATCAAGTACTTTATTCATGCTGTAACCTCCGCATCACTTTTTTTTGCCAAAAAAAGACTTTTTTTCTTGAGAATCATTCTTCTTTACGTTCTCAATTGTACCACCCAAAGTTTCATCAAACTGACGAAGTAATTCTTTTTGTTTTTCATTGATTTTTGTAGGAATAACAACTGTTATATGAACGTATTGATCGCCTTTTCCTGAGGATTGTAAGCGTTGAATACCTTTACCTTTCATTCTTAAAGATACACCGCTTTGTGTTCCTTCCGGAATATTTATCTCTACCGGGCCATCAATTGTATCTATCTTTATCACGTCGCCAAGAACAGCTTGAACCAAAGATATTTTTTTATCAATATGCACATCATAGCCATCTCGTTTTAAAATTTTATGTGGTTTAACACGTACGGAAACAAGCAAATTACCTGCAGGGCCGCCCTTTGAACCGGGTTCTCCCATACCTGCAATAGAAATTGCCTGACCATTATCAATACCGGCCGGTATTTTAACATTAACCTTGACAGCTTTTCTTGTAACACCTTTACCATGACACGTACTGCATGGATCATCTATAATTTTACCTGAACCACCGCATTTATCACATGTCTTAACATTCATAAATTGTCCGAAAGGCGTATTTTGTTTAACTTGTACTTGACCACTGCCGTTACAAACAGGGCAACGTTTTGTATTTTTGGTTTTAGACCCTGTACCTTCACAATCGTCACAAGAAACATTTTTTGTTATTGTAATTTCTTTTTGAGTTCCGAAAGCAGCTTCTTCAAATGTAATATCGACAGATGTTCTCAGATCTGCTCCTCTTTGAGGACCTCTTGAACTTCTGCCTCCGCCAAAG
>JAFZEI010000041.1 GCA_017560765.1 Clostridia bacterium
CTGTTGAAGGAAGAACTGTACCTGTGTAGTTTACTACTTTAGGATCAGAAACCTCAACTGTAAGAGCATCTGTATTATACTTATTGTCAGATGTAACAGTAGCTGTGAAAACTTCTTCTGTCTTATTGTATCCTGTAGGAGCTTCAATTTCTCTTACATAATAGTTACCGGAGTCAACACCATTAATAACGTACTCACCTTCACCATTAGATTCAAGAACTGTAACTGTACCTTTACCTTTAGAATCGTATTGATATACACCATCAGCACCTGTAAAAGTCAAGGGATTTCTCTTTGCTTCTGCATCTGCCTTTGTTGCATAAATGCTAAATGTAGCTCCATCTAAGCCTTCGTCGTTAGCATCTACTTTGTTGATGTTAAATGTCCATACGAAAGTTTTTGTTTTAACCTCAGGAGTAACAGTTTTGTTTTCACCATAAATTAATTCTGCTGTGTTTTCGATACCTGTCTCTACATCAGCTTCAGGTGTAACAATTGCTGTATAAACAATGTCAATTGTCGTATTATCATCGTGACCTGTTATTGTTGCAGTAAATCCATCGTCATCCTTAACGACATCAAGTTTAGCTGTCTCATTTTCATCCTCAAATACAGGATCAGAAGTAAGTTTAAGACCTGTTGAAAGAACGTCAACGATCTGCAAAGAATCAACGCCAACACCTGTTGCAACTGTAATTTTAAAATTAACAGTATCACCTACAGAAGCATCGTTAGACAAACCGTAGCTTTGTGTTGAATTCTCATAAACAGTCTTTGTGATACCAGGAATGCTGTTTTTCTCTAAAAGAGTAACAGTTTGATCTGTTGTAAGTTTTACGGCACTATTTGTACCTAACGTAGAATCAATGCAGTAGTAACCAGGCTCAACATCAAACTCTACAGGAGCATCTACATCGCCAACAGTATCAGTACCATATGCAGCTATAGAATTATCTTTTGCAAATTTTACAGCAGCTGCTGCAAAAGCAGAATAATCTGTAATATCATTATTCTTATAAAGAATGAAGTCAGTACCATCAACTACAATGCCTTGTTCATCATTGAAGAAAGTCTTCCAGCCATCAGCTACCTTATATGAATAAGTATCTGCCTCAACATCATAAGTTACTAAGTCTGCCATTTTATAAATGGTATAAGTCTGTTCTGCTTTTGCATTTGGAATGGTAATCTTAGCTGTTTTGTCTGCAGCTGCTGCAGGTATAACCATACTGAGAGCTAATGCTAAAACAACCAATACAGCAAAAATTTTTTTTGCGTTTTTCATAAAAAACCACCTTTTCATAAAATATTTTTTATATAATTTAGTACGAGCATTAGCCCCCACTTAATTATCACTTGTTTCTCGTCTCTTAGGACGATTAATAAACGGCATCGCACACATATAAGCTGTGGCAATTGCTAATGGTACAAAATAAATAACTGCATGATATCTACCCATTCTACCGGTACTCGGTAGCTCAGCACCCGTAGTATTAATAAAAAGAACATCTGTCCTTGTACCTACCACACCATTTGCGGTATTACCATCATTAATTACTGTTGCATTAATACGATAAGAAGCATGGAAACCCGGATAATTAGTCTCTGTAATCGTATAAATAGCATCTACAAGTAAGAACTGTATAAATATCCTCTCACCATCTGCCAACTCGACCGTGTCTCCGGTCTTAATAGGAGTAGGATCACCAACAAGTTCATTATTTGCATTAAACTTAGCGTACACTAATCCTTCTAAATCAACTCCATCAGCATCAGTTAAAGAAATTTTAAACTCGAAAGGCTGAGTTGTTGAGGAATTCTTTACTTGTTTTTGTAAAGTAAGTGAACCGGTAGGATCACCATCATTCAATGATGTAATCGAAGGAATTGTAAACTCCATGTAGTTAGTGGAAGCTCTTGAACCACGTTCTAAGAGGAATATATACAAGGTGTGAGTCTCGTCCTCTGTACGATTATATCTTGACTCCTCTGTACCATCGCCAATGTAATTCCACAAATTAACAACCTGACGCTCGGCACCATGTATACCACCGATATCGCATACAAGCTTATCTTCATCAAGGAATACCCACAAGTCATCATCACCAATGAAACAGTACTCCAAAGGACCTACATAATCAGCAGAAAGAGTAAACTCAACTTTATATTTAGTAGCAAAGAACGTATTACGATCCTTTTGTTGATAACTCTCCATAAGCTTTTTTTCCCATGCAGTATACTGTGTTCCAGGCTCTTCTGTTTCTCCTTTATCAAGCCTAAGTGCATTACTTACACTATAACCTTTATATCGTCTTCTGTTACTGGAAAGTAATGAATTACCAAATTTAATATCATGACCATCAGTACCAAAAGACTTAACGCTATCCATAGGCCAATAGTCATTTGTAAGAGCCCCGTTATCCTCTGCATATATACCGTGACGTGAAAAATATTCGAGATTATTCAAATCACTGTAAATATCATAATCATCACTCTTTGATGTTGAAACGTTTACACCTGACAACACATACGTATCACCGGTCTGCTTAAATACAAGCGAACGACCTCCTATAACAGTCTTACCTACAGAACCGATACTCGGGTCATTGTATCCCGCAACAGATCCTGATGGCAAATAGTCATGATATGCTACACTGTACGTACCATCGTGTCTCGAGTTATAAACAATCTCCATATCTGACAATGCTCTGTCATAGAATCTCATTGTTCTAAACTCACACTCAGCACCTTGTTGACTCGGTCCGAAAACAAGACCGTCAAAATTTGTAGTTGTTGAAGTACCTGTCTTTTCTGCTACTTTAAAACCGTTGATGTATAAAGTCATCTTGCCGGATTTAAATGTAATTGATACTGTAGAATATTGAAGATTCTCCACCGTATATTGCTGTCCGTCAGTAGTATTCGCCTTTTCAGTAGAAATAAGTCCATTCGTATCAGCTCCATGAAGACCAATGGTAAATCCACCTGATTTATCAAGCATGTAAAGGCTAAACTTGCTAGGGTTCTCCGGTGTAGAGTTAGAAATAAAATGCGTATAATCATTAGGCAAATTAATTATGTTGCCAAACTCTATTTCTATTGTATATTCTTCTAAATTGCTGTTTAATCCGTCAATAACACCCTGCGGGATAACTATGCGGTCACTGCCTGTAACAACACAAGCACCTCTTGTAAACATATAATCAGCACCTGACAAATCAATAGGATCAATGTTGTTACCATATGATGCATTCCACTTATTATCAGATACCTTATAGCCGTCAGCATCAAACTCAGCAATCAAACCGGAGTCAACTCTCGGCGAATACGTACCGTCAAACTTGCTGTTTTGTGCAATCTCTGTGGCATTCAAACCACCTGATTGCAAAACATCCTTACTATAGTAACTGGA
>JAFZEI010000042.1 GCA_017560765.1 Clostridia bacterium
CAAATCTATCTGCTGTAATCTAAACAGCAAACACGCGCTCTCCCATACCTCTACCTTTCTTTTTTCTCTGTCGGAACAATGTACCTTCACTCCGCATATCTCCCCTCAAAATTTAATATGGTTTCGCGAAAATACTTTAAACAAACTACGATCTCTCTTAATTGTTTCAGCATTATATCGCACGCACGAGCGTTCGTCAAGGCTTTAGGTTAAATATCTTTGTAATTTAAAAGATTTATGTTATAATGTTTTTAAGTGTTTCGTGGGCCCTTGTTTTGCCTACTGTGAAGAAGGAGGAGTATATTTAATGTCACAATTTATAAAAACAAAAATCTTAGTCGTAGATGATGACGAACATATTTGCGAACTTATAAGGCTTTACTTTGAGAAAGAAGGTTTTGCTGTAAATATTGCCAACGACGGTAATAAAGCAATAGAATCTTTTAAAAGCGCATCCCCCGATGTAGTTATATTGGATATTATGTTGCCTGGAGCAGATGGTTGGCAAGTATGCCGCGAAATCAGAAAAATAAGTCAAGTACCTATTATTATGCTCTCAGCAAAAGGGGAAACTTTTGATAAAGTTCTCGGTTTAGAGCTTGGCGCAGATGACTATATGGTTAAACCCTTTGAAACAAAAGAACTTATTGCAAGAGTCAAAGCTATATTAAGACGCACTAAGGTAGCTGAAATACAAAGCCACGAAGAAGTTGTTTTCCCAAATCTTATAGTCAATAAAACAACATATACAGTAAAGCTTAACGGTCAGGAAGTACAAATGCCGCCAAAAGAATTAGAGCTTTTATTCTTCCTTTCATCAAATCCCAATAAGGTTTACACAAGAGACCAGCTTCTTGAATTCATTTGGGGCTATGATTTCTTCGGTGATTCAAGAACAGTAGATGTTCATATCAAACGTTTAAGAGAAAAAATCGAAGACTCCAAACAAATTTGGCAAATCAAAACAGTCTGGGGCATCGGTTACAAATTCGAAGTTAGATAATTAGTTAAAATAAAGGAGCAAGCGTACTATGCCGTTTATTTCCGGAGGAAGCAAAAACAAATCACGCATAAAACGATTTGTTTATTTTATAAAAAAACCCTCAATATTAAGGACTTTCTGTGTATTTATAATTATTGCGGTTATTTTTTCCTCGTTAATTTCAGGCTTTATTATGTACCTTTACACTACAAAATACATGACAGACACAAAGTCTGAAGACATCAAAAAAGCTGTAGACGACATTAATATTCTTTATTCGCGAATGTATACCAGCTACATAAACAACCTTGACGAGTCGGGAGATTGGGTATCCGATGAAGGTTACAGAGATTATCGCAGTGAGTATCTTGAACTCCTCAACCGATTGGAACTGTATCATGACCTTTTAAATATCACGGGTTTTGTCACCGAAAGTGACGGTTCCATATTTCTCTCATACCCACTTTTGCCAAACATGACAGGCTTGGCAGAATCTTCCGGCCGCGAATTCATGAGCGCCGACGTCACAGATAAGCTACTGTATAATAACGGAGACTACTTTTTCAAAGAAAGTGCCCAATATTACACCGGTTCAGCTTATGATTACGTAATTGACTCAGGAGATTTCCATGGCTTATACAGCAGCTACACAGACAGTTATCTTTCAATAACACAATCCATTGCATACGTTTATCCCGGAATGACAGAAGCAATAAACAAAGGAACAATTACCCTTTCCATTCCTATGCCGGAAATCACCAAGGCGCGCTCAAGTATTATTAACTACTACGTTTTCTCTACTTTTGTTGCAGTTATCCTTGAAATTATTGCTTTGATAATCATAACAAAAGAAATAACTAATCCAATTCGCCAGCTCCAGAGTATGACAGAGCAAGTTTCAATGGGTAACTTCAAAGCAAAGATAGAGAGCAATTCAAAAGACGAATTGGGGCAATTGATAAACAGCTATAACAGCATGGCGGAAGCATTAGAAAATTTAGATGTGCTGCGAAACGACTTTATCGCCAGTGTATCTCACGAATTGCGCACTCCCATGACATCCATACGCGGCTTCATCGACGGAATACTCGACGGTGTTATTCCGCCGGAGCGACAAGAACACTACCTACAAATCATCAAAGAAGAAATAAACAGAATGAACATACTTGTAAACGATCTGCTTAATATGGCTCGTTTGCAATCAGGTAAAGTAGAGCTTGACATGATGCCGTATAAAACAGACGATTTGCTTATTAACACAGCATGTAAATTAGAGCCTATTATTGACGAGAAAAAAATAAACTTAGAATTTGATTTAAATACAAAAAACTGCGAAGTTCTTATCGACAAGCTGTCTATTGAAAGAGTTTTAATTAATCTTATTCAAAATGCCACCAAATTTACACAATCCGGTGGTATAATAACAATACGCTCAGCTTTTGCGGATGACGATAAGGTACAAATAACCGTAGAAGACACAGGAAGCGGCATAAGCCCCGAAGAATTACCCTTTATTTTTGAGAAATTCTATAAAGTAGATAAATCGAGAGGGCTGGATAAAAAAGGAACGGGATTAGGTTTGGCAATTGTCAAAAGCATACTTGCCGCTCACAATCAAAGTATTAGAGTTGAGAGTACTTTAGGTAAAGGGTCCCGATTTATTTTTACATTACCTATTTATAGAAAGGATTGACAATAATGTTCGATGAAGAAAACAACGAAATCATACCTGAGGAAAAACCACAAGAGGAGCAAACTGTTTCAGAAGAGCCTATACAAGAGGCAGTTGAACCTGTAAATCCTTACAGACAAATGAGCGAAGAAGATTACAAAGAGAGCATCAAGCAGATGAAGCAGGAATACAAGCAATTCCAGAAGGACAAAAAGCAGGCCGAAAAACAACAAAGAGAAGCCTACCAAGAAGCATATGCACAAAATGGTTTCAATTATAACAGCCATAAAGGTGTAGGCACGATTAAAACCGTTTTGATTTCATTAATATCATCCCTCGTTGTCTTTTCATTTATATTTGCTCTTTTAGCATTTTTCCCAAGTAAAGATAAAAGTTTCTTAGCTTCATTCTATACGGGGAACAAAATGATTAATTCAGGGGAAACAAACAACCCGACCGGCAATGATATAACAATAGGTGATAATACTGTTTCAAAAGGTGATGATGTTACAATAAATGTAACAGGCGAATCCGGAATACCCCAGGCAGTATATGCCAAAGTAGCAAATTCTGTTGTTGGTATTAAAGTATCACAAGTTACAGGAAACAAATGGAATCAATACGAGCAGACCGTTTCAATGGGGTCAGGAATTATTTACTCTGCTGACGGTATAATTGTAACAAACCACCATGTTGTTGAATCAGCAATTGATAAATCAACAAGAAAATTAAGTTCATCGTATTCTATAAAGATATACTTCACAATAGATTTGACGGAATGGGCTTATGCCACAGAGCTTATAGGATATGATGCCGAAAACGACATTGCAGTGCTTCGCGTCAATTCCACAAACTTGCAACCTATCGAATTTGCTGATTCCGACAAACTTGTTACAGGCGAAACGGCAATTTCCATCGGAAGCCCGGCCGGTATAGAATATATGAACTCAATAAGTGAAGGAATTCTCAGCGGTCTCAACAGAACTGTGAAAACAAATGATTCGATAATTTATGATTTAATTCAAACTACTGCGGCTATAAACCCCGGCAACAGCGGTGGAGCACTATTAAACAGCGAAGGCAAACTTATCGGTATATGCGTAATTAAAATCGCCTCTACAAATTACGAAAGTATGGGCTTTGCGATAAATTCCAATACTGTAAAAACAATTGTAGAATCAATTAAGAAACATGGTTACTACAATAGGCCTCTTATAGGAGTTACAATAAACACAACGTACACTCCTACAATTGCTTCCGAACAAGGCTGGCCGGCAGGTGCGTATATTGAGGAAGTCACAAAAGACAGCGCAGCTGAGAAAGTAGGCATCAAAACAGATGATATTATTACAAAAATAAATGATGTTAAAATTACTTCTTTCCTTGAACTTCGTCGTTTTATGTTAAAATGTCAACCGGGCGACAAAATTACAATAGAGTTATACAAGTCAGGTTCGGGCGAAACATATACAGTTGAGGTTTTATTAGATGGCACTAAAAAATAAATTTTTAAAGGCAGCGGCAGAAAAAATGCCGCTGCTTATTAAAGAACTCGAAAAACTTTATCCTAATGCTGCGTGTTCACTCAATTATGAAACACCCTTTCAATTACTTATAAGCACACAGCTTTCAGCACAATGTACAGATGCCAGAGTAAATCTTGTTACTCCGGCACTTTTCGCACGTTTTCCGGATGCGGAAAGTTTTGCCTCTGCTGATGTAGCCGAAATAGAAGAACTTATACGTTCAACCGGTTTCTATCATAACAAAGCAAAAAATATAAAAAATTGTTCAATAGATATCTGCGAAAAATTCGGCGGCAACTTGCCCGATACCATGGAGGAGCTTTTAAGTCTTGCCGGCGTAGGCAGAAAAACCGCAAATCTCGTATTGGGAGATGCTTTTCATAAACCGTCTTATGTAGTAGATACTCACTGTATCAGACTTTGCGGCAGAATAGGTCTTACACAAAATACAGATCCTGTAAAAATAGAAAGAGATTTACGCACAATTCTTCCTCCAAAGGACGAAAATCCCCTGGAAAGCAGCAACTTTTGTCATCGCCTCGTCCTTCACGGCCGAGCAATCTGTCCCGCCCGCAATCCGAAATGCCTGCAGTGTTCCGTAGGAGAAGCCGGTTTGTGCAATTATTTTTTAGGTAAAAACAGACTCAAGTAGTTCCACAAAAATCTTGTCAAAAGAGTATGTTTTTTCCTTATATGGCACACAAAGACTGCAGAGGTAAATTTTACCTTTTTTCTCATAGAAGCCTTGTGATACCGCAACACCATTTACAATATAGTCCCATTTTCGCCATGTAACACCATTTATTGTTAAATCACCCTCATAAAAGCCAAATACATTTGCGCTCATATATTCTTTACTTATTTTCAAATAGTGAGACAACGATTGCTCAGATTCCCATATTTGAACGTATCCGAAAATGTTACTGTTACTGCCTTTTCCCTTCACATCATAGTGTTTAAGCATTTCTGCACCGTCGGAATATTGGAGATTCATTTCAAAATTGCGCACAGCAGCCGGAACGATACGGCCTTCTTCGCAAACTTCTATACTTGTTTCTTTACTGCTTGCAGACAAAAAAAGTTTGTCCGAGAGAAAAAAAAGCATTGCAAATGATAAAAAAAAGAAAAGAATTCCTACAAGAATTTTTATTTTTTTATTTTTCATATTAAAACCCTCCATAAATTAATTATATGCATTTATGTAATATTTAATTCATTTGTACTTTATGTATTTTTTTGCTAAACTATTTAACGGTGCAGAGAATTGCACATTTCAGAAGGAGGAGAAGTAAACATGAAATACGACAAGAACGGTAATCCCGTTATTGACATTTCTTTAAACAAACTTACACCCAAACAACTAAAGACAATAAAATTTGTTGTTATCGGTGTAATCGCATTAATTTTTGTAGTTATTTTAGTCTCAACGAGCTGGTATACAGTAAATGATAAACAAAATGCTGTTGTTACCACTTTCGGCAAAGTTACGCGTATTGAAACTGAGCCGGGAATGCATTTAAAACTGCCCTTTGGTATTCAAAAGGCTAAATGTGTTGATGTAAATATTTTCCAAAAAATCAATATCGGGTATACTACTAACGAAACAGGAGAAACTGTCAGCGTATCAAACGAGAGCAAAATGATTACCGGAGATTTTAATATAGTAAATATTGATTTTTACATTGAATATAAAATCACTAATCCCGAGAAATACATATATGCTTCTCAAAATCCGGAGGATATAATAAAAAATTTGATACAAAGTCAAGTCAGAACTGTTGTAAGCTCTTATGCCGTTGACGATGTTCTTACAGTAAAAAAGACAGAAATTCAAACTGTTGCTAAGGAAATGATTACTACAGAGCTTGAGAAATATGATGTAGGTTTATCTTTGATTGATGTAAAAATACAGGATGCCGAAGCCCCTACAGAGGAAGTAATTGCAGCATTTAAGTCTGTAGAAACTGCAAAGCAAGGAAAAGAAACGGCCTTGAACGAAGCTAAAGCATACGAGAATGCTAAAATTCCCACAGCTCAAGCAGAAGCTGATAAACTTTTGCAAAATGCTGAATATTTAAAACAAAGCAGAATTAATGAGGCTAAAGAGCAAATTGCCATGTTTAATGCAATTTACACAATGTACCAAATGAACCCGTCAATTACAAAGCAGAGAATGTACTATGAGGCTATTGAGAAAATCCTGCCAAACATAGAACTTTATATCAATACTGACGAAGATGGTATAACGAAATTTATGCCCTTAGACTAAAAGCAAGGAGGTATGTATATGAAAAAATCAATAATAATAAGTTTAGTTATCGTACTTTTTGTTGTAATTGCGCTCGTTTCCGCTTGTTATACAGTAGAAGAAAACGAATATGCATACGTTGTTCGTTTTTCCAAAGTAGAACAAGTAGAAGAAAAAGCAGGATTGCATTTTAAAATACCTTTTGTTGACTCTGTACAGTATTTTCCAAAAAACATACAGCTTTATGATTTGGCCCCCTCTGACGTACTTACGAGCGATTCTAAGGCAATGAGCGTAGACAGCTATGTGTTATGGAAGATTTCCGACCCAATGAAATTCTATAAGTCTTTAGGTTCAATTTCAGAAGCTCAAGTTCGTCTGGACGCAGCAACATATAATGCTTTAAAAAATATAATAAGTACAATGTCACAAGATTCTATTATTACACCGTCTGTAGATGACGGACGTAATGACCTTAATGTTACTGTGTGCGACCAAGTTAAATCTGCCACCACCGATTACGGCATCGAAATAACAGATGTTAAAATTAAGCGCTTCGATTTGCCGGAGGAGAACGAAACTGCCGTATATCAGAGAATGATTTCCGACAGAAATCAAATAGCTGAAAAATACCGCGCGGAGGGTGAATCAGAAGCAACCATTATGAAAAATGAGGTTGATAAACAAGTTAACATTATAATTTCCGACGCTAACGCTCAAGCAGAAGAAACTGTTGCACAAGGTGAATCAGAATATATGAAACTTCTTGCCGATACATTTAATACAGCAGAAAAAGAAGAATTTTACATATTTATGCGCTCACTGGAAACACTCAAGACTTCCCTTACAGGCGAACAAAAAACAGTGATATTGGGTAGCGATTCAGAGCTGGCAAAAATATTGCAAGGAATTAAATAATCCGTTTATATCAAAGCAAAAAAACGGGAACTTCTCATGGGAAGTTCCCGTTTAAACATTTAAATTGTTTCAAACTAAATATTATTTTTTTAATCCTAACCTTTCAACAGATTCCTCACGCATCTTATATTTGAGAATTTTACCTGCAGCATTCATTGGGAATTCATCAACAAACAAGAAGTATCTCGGCACCTTATGTCTCGCAATAGACGCATTTCCGAATTCTTTCATTTCATTCTCGTCAGCAGTTTCACCCTTATGAAGAATAATCCAAGCACAACATTCTTCACCATACTTTTCGTCAGGAACACCAACAACCTGAACATCACGAACTTTAGGATTAGTCAGATAAAACTCCTCAATTTCACGAGGATAAAGATTCTCACCACCACGTATAATCATATCCTTAAGACGTCCGGTAACCTTATAATATCCATCTGAAGTTCTCATACAAATATCACCTGAATGAAGCCATCCATCACTATCAATTGCCTGTGCAGTTGCCTCAGGCATCTTGTAATAACCCTTCATAATGTTAAATCCGCGCGCAACAAACTCGCCACTTTCACCGT
This sequence comes from Clostridia bacterium, assembly GCA_017560765.1. Taxonomy (GTDB): domain Bacteria; phylum Bacillota; class Clostridia; order UBA1212; family UBA1255; genus Egerieisoma. The sequence continues at coordinate 7,919 of JAFZEI010000042.1, forward strand.
CCGGAAGCTCGTTGCCCGTTTCCGGGTCGATAATCTTACACTCAACGCCGGGGAACGCACTGCCCACAGTTTCCACACGATGGTCAAGGTCTTCATTTACCTCACCCATTGTACAGCCCGGAGAGGCTTCCGTCTGTCCGTAAACAGAGATAATCTCACGCATGTTCATTTCAACAGATGCACGACGCATCAAATCAGCAGGACAGTTCGCACCGGCCATAATTCCTGTTCTCATATAAGAAAAATCTGTCTTGGCAAAATCAGGGTGGTTAAACATTGCAATGAACATTGTAGGAACGCCGTTAAAACATGTTATACGCTCATCATTTACGCAAGCAAGCGAAGACTTAGGCGAGAAATACGGAATCGGGCAGAGTGTGCCGCCGTGAGTCATCATTGAAGTCATTGAAAGCACCATACCAAAACAATGGAACATAGGCACCTGAATCATCATGCGGTCAGCAGTAGACAAATCCATTCTGTCGCCGATTGTTTTACCGTTATTTACAATATTACGATGAGTAAGCATTACACCTTTTGGGAAGCCGGTTGTACCCGAAGTGTATTGCATGTTACATACATCATCAGGTTTTACCAAAGAAGCACGTCTGCGAACTTCTTCACGAGGCACGAGAGAAGAACGAGAAAGAAGTTGTTCCCAAGTAAGGCAACCCTCCATATCAAATCCGACTGTAACCACATTACGAAGGAACGGTAAATTTTTAGAATACAAAGGTTTACCCGGTTCAAGTTCTTTAAGCTCAGGGCAAAGCTCCTCAATAATTTCTTTATAATTAATATCCTTACAATTCTCCACCATTACCAGCGTATGTGTATCTGACTGCTTAAGCAAATATTCAATTTCGTGAATTTTGTACGCAGTATTAACAGTAACCAAAACAGCGCCGATTTTTGTGGTTGCCCAGAAAGTAATAAACCATTGAGGCACATTAGTCGCCCAAATTGCCACGTGATCTCCTGCTTTTACCCCAACGGAAATCAAGGCAGCCGCACATTCGTCAACATCTCTTCGGAATTGCTCGTACGTCCTTGTATAATCCAGAGTAGGATATTTAAAGGCATACTGGTCAGGATAATTTTCAGCCATAGTATCAAGTACTTCTGAAAAAGTTGCATCAATAACATCATATTTTTTCCAGACAAAAGTACCTGTTTTATCACGGTTATAATATGCATAGTCAAAAGTTTTTCGTTGACGATTAAGGGAAGATATATAGTTTGTAAAATGCGTTAAAACAATATCCGCATCGCTTATTTCTTCATTCCATGCGGCACAAATAAAGCCCTCAAAATTTAATGAAGAAAGAGCATTCAGAAGCTTTTCCACCTCTAAATCACCCTCGCCTATCAAAACGGTCTTTCCGTCCTTCATATCTCCAAGTCGAACATACTTGATGTATGCACCTAAATTTTTAATAGTTGTTTCAGCAGATTCTCCTGCAGAAAAATACGTTCCCCTCACATTCCATGAAGCACCCACAGAGGATGAAGCAAAATGATTAATAATACCGATTACATTTTCAGTATTGGCAAGGTAACCTACTGTTTCGAATAAAATGTTAATATCAGACGCTTGAGCACGATTGATGGCTGCAGACAGTTTCCGATCCAATTCTTCAAAGGCAACATTTTTTTCCACTCGCACAATAACATTCTCAATGCCGGAATTTGCAGCCAAATCCACATATTTTTCAATAAGTCGTGATGTTGTTTCTTCACTCTCAACAGGCATAGGCATACGAAGAGCCGAAACAGAAAGATTTCTGTTAACAAGTTTTCTCTTGGCGTCCGCAACACGGTCACGCCTTAAAATGCTGTCATGATGCCCGTTTCTTTCCTTTATTGCATCGTATATTTCAAATCCCTCAAAACCGTAGTCATAGGCATAACGACAAAGATCAAGGAAAGACGGTCGGCTCACATTTTTTGTCGAAAAAACAATTTTCATGTTATGCCTCCTCAAATACGATCTTGTTCAATGCGTTAATATACGCCCTTATACTTGCAGCAATAATATCTGTAGATGTTCCGTTGCCGGAATAAAGTTTACCATTATTGCGGAGTCTGACAAGTGCAGAACCTAAAGCCTCTTTACCCTCTGTAACAGATTGTACCTGGTAATCATCAAGTTCATAATGGTGGCCGATGCACTGTTCAATCGCACGAAAAGCAGAATCAATCGGGCCATCGCCATTGCTTACACCGCAAATAATCTCGTCATTATATTTTAATGTAATCTGTGACATGGAGCTTAACACGTTACTGCTGGTAGTAGTGTATTTTTCGAAATGGTAAGTTGACGGAGCCTGCATTGCAGAACTTGCAACCAATGCCTCAAATTCCTTTGCACCAACAGCACTCTTCTTTTCACAAACCTGCTTAAGCGCTCTGTGTACATTTCCCACGTCAGAATCCGAAAGCTCATAACCAAGTACAGCCGCAGCCTGAGCAACTTGAGCAACAGTAGAATCAGAATCAAGGAGAATATTTTTCTTTTCACTTATTTCATTATCCACCTCATAAGCCTCATGGCTAATACTTGCAGACATATCGTCAATACTTGAATGTATCTTTGTGTTATTCAGTTTAATTTCCGCATCAATCTGTGCACCGCAAGCATTTATTGCATCAGAAAATTTTCCCGTCAAAAGTGCATCCTTTCCCACCATAGCGCATTTAACTCCGTCTGCTCCACTCTTAACGGCGGAAAAGGCAGCTGCAACAGCCATATTGATGCGGTCTGATACTTGAACATAAACCGGAATGCTTACAGCTTCTTTTACTTTTCTAACCAACGCAGCAATTTCATCAGGAGTAGAAACGCCTGCATCATCACAAACAGTTACCATGGTTGCACCCTTGGCTTCTGCCTCTTTCACCACGGAAATAAGAAAATCCTCATCTGCTCTTGTTGCATCAAGGGCTGAAAATTCAACATCTCCGCAAACTGCTTTTGCTGCCTCTATAAGCTCTGTAATCTTTTCCAGCATCTTTGATTGCTTAACATGATATGTGTATTCCATCTGTATTGTTGATACAGGCAACTCAACCTGAAGACGAGGTTTCTTCGCTCCTTTAATGCATTCCCATGCAGTTGTAATATTTTCACATATAAATCCTACGGGAATGGCAAGGACTGCTTTCTGCACATTCTGCGCTATTGTTTTATAAATAATGGTATCTTCACGAACCGATTTTACAGGAGGAAGTTCAATTGCATCTACACCGATTGCATCGGCACAGTTTGCAATAGCAGACTTTTCACGGAAAAGCAGTGATACCTCCCGTGCCTCTGAAAGTTTTTTTAGAGTAATATCATTAACGTTTATTTTTTTCATTTTTGAAACTCCTTTCAAAATACATATAAATCTAATTCTTTAAACAAAAAAAACGCTCCCGTCTCTTTGTTAAAATAAAGAGACGAAAACGTTGAATATCTTTGTTCCCGCGGTACCACTCTTCTTCATCCTAAACAGGATGCACTTTAGATGCCATTACATCTTAACTCTGTTACGGGAGTTCCCGTCTGACACTACTTGACCTCTTTCATGACAGCCGCTCCACGGTGAGTTCAGCAAACTTCCCTCAGTGTCTCACACCAACCGACACCTCTCTGTATTAGAAATTTTTACTTACTATTCCGCATCATTGCGTTTATGCCGCATAAGTATATCGCGTTATTTTATCTTTGTCAATACAAATTTGCGCTTTACTCAATAAATCAAAGAGTCTTTACCCTAATTGAGCAAAGACTCTTATTCTCGATTATGAAATCATTAAAGCTTATTAATATCTGCCTCGGTTACAATCTTGAAACCTGCGTTTATAAGTGCCTTTTCTGCCGCATCGTTGTCCTCAACACGAATAACCATATAAGCATGTTTCTCTGTTCTAACCATAAACGCATACAAATATTCCATGTTGATTTTGTTTTCATCAAGTACTTGAAGTGCTTCTGAAAGTCTGCCGGGCTCGTCACTTATTTTTACACCGATAACATCAGTAATCTTAATAAGATATCCTTCTTCCTTCAGAATCTTTTCTGCAGTAGCTTCATCATTAACTATAAGACGAAGAATACCGAAATCCTGTGTTTCCGCAATTGAAAGTGCGCGAAGATTAATATTGTGTTTAGAAAGTGTATCAGTAATGGAAACTACTGTTCCCTGTTTATTTTCTACAAATATCGTTAATTGCTTAATAGCCATAATTGCATCTCCTTTTCGTTGTTATATAAGTTTTCTCTTATCAATTACACGAACAGCCTTGCCCTCACTTCTGGCAATTGTCTTTGGTGCAACAAGGTGAACGGCGGGATTTATACCAAGCATAGCTTTCATGGCATTGGCAAGAGCCTTTTCCATTGCAATAATATCGGCAACCTTATCAGTAAACTTCTCAGGAGTCATCTCTACATCAACCTCAAAAGTGTCGGTATTCTTAACTCTGTCAACAATAATCTGATAGTTAGGCTGATATCCTTCATTTAAAAGAACAGTTTCAATCTGGCTTGGGAACACATTTACTCCGCGTATTATAAGCATATCATCAGTTCTTCCCATCGGCTTTGCCATCTTAACGAGAGTACGTCCACAAGAGCATTTTTCGCGAGAAAGTACGCAAATATCACGTGTACGGTAACGAAGAAGCGGAAATGCCTCTTTATCAAGAGAAGTAAATACCAATTCTCCTTTAGAACCTTCAGGAAGAACCTCACCTGTGTCAGGATCGATAATTTCTGCGTAAAAGTGGTCTTCATTTATGTGCATACCTGTCTGCTCACTGCACTCAAACGCTACTCCGGGGCCTGTCGTTTCAGTAAGACCGTAAATGTCATAAGCTTTTATTCCAAGCATCGCCTCAATGCCTTGACGCATCTCTTCTGTCCAAGGCTCTGCACCGAAGATTCCGGCTTTTAACGGAATTTGTTCCGGAGTGTATCCCTGTTCTTTTAAAGTTTCACCTAGATAGGCCGCATAAGAAGGTGTACAGCAAAGAATGGATGCATTAAGATCCATCATAAACTGAATCTGTCTTTCTGTATTACCTGAGGACATCGGAAGTGTCAAACAACCTACCTTGTGAGAACCGCCGTTAAGTCCGGCACCGCCTGTAAATAAACCATAGCCGTATGCAACCTGGCATACGTCTTTCTTAGTGCCTCCTGCAGCAACAATTGCACGAGCGCAGCAATCTTCCCAAAGGTCAATGTCTTTTTGAGTATAGAACGCAACCACGCGGCGTCCCGTTGTTCCTGAGGTTGATTGAATACGTACACATTCATCAAGAGGCTTTGCTAAAAGGCCGTATGGATATGCATCGCGTAAATCTGCTTTGGTGAGGAACGGAAGCTTGTGAAGGTCATCAATTCCTTGAATGTCATCCGGTTTCACACCTTTCTCGTCCATAAGGTTACGGTAATACGGTACGTTTTCATAAACGTGTTTTACCTGCCTGACGAGCTTCTCTGATTGAAGCTTTTTCATTTCATCAATCGTCATTGTTTCGATTTCTTTTTGGTAATAGTTTTGTGCCATTTTTACCATCCTTCCTTTTTGTCTTTGAGCCATGCTCAAAATTAACTTTGCTTTCGGAGTGTAAAGGCAAATA
>JAFZEI010000043.1 GCA_017560765.1 Clostridia bacterium
AATGACTAAAGAAGAACTTATACAAGCTCTGATTCTATCTAAAGCAAATGAATTGAGAGCAAAAAAAGGGTACGAAGTGAAAGGGGTTGGTCAAAAAAAGGAGTTCATTTCTTTAAACAACAAGAATTTGAAATAGTGTTCGAACTGTCAAGTAAATTTCCTGTAAAACTACTTTGTTCTGTTTTAGATGTAAATAGAAGTAGTTTTTACAAATGGAAAAATCGACTTGAACATCCATCTAAACGAATGAAAACTTTTGTAAGCAATTTGATGTTATTTAGGGAGTATCATGAAATGTATCCATCTCACGGTTACAGATGGCTTAATGCTAAGATTAGGCTAGATACAGGGCTAGTTTTATCAGATCAATACGCTCATAAATGTTGTAAAACAGCAGGTATTGTAAGTAAAACAAAGCATTATCGCTACAAGAAACCGGGAGATCCTTTTAAAACATACCCTAATCTTCTTATGCAAGGTCTTTCAGTGGATGGTCCTTTGCAATGTGTAGTTAGTGATATGACTGCTTTTTATTTCAATGGTGTATATTATGAACTAACCTTTTTTATGGATTTATGGAATAATGAAATACTTACCCATGCATTATCACAAAAAAAGGGAGATCGCATGACATATATTAGCGGTCTCAACGATTTAATAGACATTAAAAAGAAATATCCTAAGTTAGAAATGGTACTACATACAGATCAGGGAGCTGTTTACGCATCAAAAAGTTTCAATGAAATACTTCCTCTATACAATATTATTCGTTCAATGTCTCGTGCCGGCACACCTACGGATAATGCTGCTATGGAAGCAATTAACGGATGGATAAAAACAGAAATATTTACAGATCTTCACATAACAAGTAACGAAAAAATACGCGAAGAAGTTGCCTCATACATTTCCTTTTACAACGAACAACGTCCCGCGTATTCTTTGAACTATTTGACACCTAAACAGTATCGTGAATATTTTTCAAATTCTATGGTGATTAATTAAAAAATGTGTCTACTTTTTGTTGACTAGTGCATAAATAAGTTTAATTTCTTTGCGGAACTCAAATTTTATACCACGAACTCAAAAAGGAACTCAAATTCATTTGAGTTCCTTCTACTTTTTCTTTATATACTTAGATACTTCTCAAACACCTCCAACGCATCTTTTCTCATTTCCTGTGTCACATCCGTATAGAGATTCTCTTATATACCCTGTTCAGTGTTCCCTGATGCTGCAGACCGCCAAAACGATTCAAGATGTTATGTACGCCGTCAATCGTTCCCAGTTTCAGCTTACGTTCATCATTTAGATATAAGAATACCAAAGGAAACGAAAAGTGTTTTATTGAAACCAAAAAAGGGACGTACCTAAAAATTCCGGTAAAGTCCCTGGCGAAATCGGAGATATCAATCGTTTTGATAATCCTTCTAAACTTGTTGCTTATGCAGGTCTTGATTCTTCGGTTTCTCAATCCAGTGAATACGAAGCCACTTCGGGTCATCTAAGCAAACGTGGTTCTCCGTATTTAAGGAAGGCGCTATATCATGCTGCTGTTCGAGCATAATTTTGCGATCCTGTATTTAATGCATACTACCAAAAGAAAAGGAACGAAGGTAAGCATCATCTTGTAGCTACAAACTTAGTCTTTCTTAAAAGAGTCTTATATAAAAGAAAAAGAGTCATCAAGATTCTATAAGAATCGTTATAACTCATGAAGATTGCGGAAATATTGGATACTTCACATTTCTATGCTATAATATAAAACGAGGTGAGAGCATGGAACATTTTTTCGAATTGATTGCTGAATTATTGTTTGGATTGGCAAAAAGCAAACCCGATAAAATGCCATCTGATATTTCATATAATCCTATTTTTTTAATTCGACACCCTGCAAAGAAAAATCTTGCCAAAGTTTTTGCGACAATCATCGTTATTGGTGTGTTTTCATTGCTTTGGATATTTGTTGATAATGATACTCGACTCTTGTTTATAATATTTATTATCTTATTCGGTATTTTGTTAATCTTAACTTTAATCGTTTTTTCTTTTCGTTGTTATGTTACAGAACAGCATATCAAAAAGAGCTATTGGGGATTGTTTAGTAAATATATCGAATGGGACAAAGTTTCGTGTATAAGAGTTGTTGAGAAAACAGATGAAAAAAGTGTTATTATTGCGATTTATAACGACGACGGCAAATGTGTAATCGATTTGAACACCGATATGGAGAATGTTTGGTATATTGTGAAAATGGCAGAAGTAAAAAACATCACAGTAAAACATGAAAAGGATTTATCATTAAAACAAATATCGCATCTTTGAGAAATATACTGTTGGATATAACAAAAGGACTATGACATTTTGGGTGTCATAGTCCTTAAAATTTTATCATATATCTTCATCCACAGAAAAAACACAATGAAAATACGGGCACTCTTTTGCCTGTTCAAATTTTTCCGCATCGGTAATATCATTGTAAAAAACCAAGAACTTCGCAGGCAGGCATTTATGTTCAGGCTTTAACAAATCTACATCATTTTCAAGGATTTCTTTCATTGTCATTTCGGTATTACATTCACCGTCCAAAACAAAAAACCATTCGCCGTCAACTTGTTCAAACCCATCATAACCCCATCCACACAAGAGCACTTGCCCGTCTTTTACAAAGTATTCAAAATCATTGTTTTTTATATATTCAATAGGCAACTGTTCTCTTACAATGCGATTATAGATTTTTACAACATCTCCTGATGTAATAAAAAATTGGTACTTGATTTTGAAATCTTTATAATACGGCATTCTATGATAACGGATTATATCAAATGGAACAAAAAGCAAATATCCAACACACACAACCAAGGTTATAGGCACACCTATGATTATACCTAACCCCGTTCCAAGAATGCTTAAAAATTTTTTCATTAAATCACCATCTAAAAAATACCACTACTAATTTTATTGTATCATACAACCGCCATTATTCAACAATTCCCTGTGACATTCGCCACAGGGAATCTATTGCTTAAATTTTCATTTGTCGTAAATGTGTCGTAAATCGGTTTTTGTTGGGTTTCAAAAACCCTGTAATACCGCTGTTTTACGGCATTTTCTTAATCCAAAGGTTTCATCGTGGGGAACAACAGCACGTCCCTTATCGACCTTGTATTAGTCAACAACATAACAAGACGGTCAATGCCCATGCCCATGCCGCCCGTAGGAGGCATACCGATTTCAAGAGCATTCAAGAAATCATTATCAACATCACAAGCCTCGTCATCACCCGCAGCCTTCAAAGCAGCCTGGCGCTCAAAACGCTCGCGCTGGTCAATAGGATCATTAAGCTCAGAGAAAGCATTCGCAAACTCACTGCCAACAATAAAGAGCTCAAAGCGCTCAGTGTATTCCGGATTCTCAGGCATACGCTTAGCAAGAGGAGAAATATCAACAGGATGGTTCATAACAAAAGTAGGCTGAACAAGATTTTTCTCAACATACTCCTCGAAGAACAAGTTTAATATATCGCCGATAGCGTGGCGCTCCTCGTACTCAATGTGGTGCTCTTTAGCCAGGGCGCGCGCCTCTTCAAGAGACTTAACCTTAGTGAAGTCCACGCCTGAATACTCAAGCACTGCCCCACTCATAGTAACACGTTTAAAAGGCTTGTCCAAATCAATTTCAATGTCACCAAACATAATTTTGCCCGTACCGTTAACAACATTGCAAACGTGACGAATCATACCCTCAGTGATATCCATCATGCCGTTGTAATCAGTGTAAGCCTGGTACAATTCAAGCAAAGTGAATTCAGGGTTATGTTTCGGGTCCATTCCCTCGTTACGGAATACTCTTCCTATCTCATATACTCTGTCTAAACCACCAACAATAAGTCTCTTAAGATGAAGCTCAAGAGCAATTCGGAGATACATATCAATATCAAGAGTATTATGATGTGTAATGAACGGGCGTGCAGCAGCACCGCCTGCAATACTATGGAGAACAGGAGTCTCAACCTCAATAAAAGCACGATTATCAAGGTAATTACGTACCTCTTTTATAATTTGAGAACGCTTAACAAAAACATCACGAACTTCAGGATTAACAATAAGGTCAACATAACGCTGTCTGTAGCGAGTATCAAGGTCTTTAAGGCCATGACGCTTCTCAGGCAGAAGCTGTAAAGACTTACAAAGCAAAACTATTTCTTTAGTTTTTATAGTGATTTCACCTGTTTTTGTCTTGAAAACAGTACCCTTAATACCAACAATATCGCCGATATCGTAAGTTTTGAAATCCTGATAAGCCTCAGCACCAACATCGTTACTGCGAATGTATATCTGAATTTTTCCCTCTTTATCCTGAATATGGAAAAAGCTCGCTTTACCCATAATTCTTTTAAGCATAATTCTGCCGGCAACAGAAACAACAGGCAATGCAGACTCATCTACCTCACCATGTTCTTCGCCACCCTCAGGCTCAACATAGCTTGAAATAACACCCTCAGAATAATGAGTTACATCAAACTTTGTAATCTCAAAAGGATTCTTCCCTGCTTTCTTTAATTCATCAAGTTTATTTCTGCGAATTTGCAACATTTCATTAAGCTCCTCAGTTGTAAACTCAGGCGCCTCAATATTATTCTCCATTATTTAACCTCCAAAATTAAGAGTTTGTTATGTGCTTACTTTTTATCCGGGATACGTATACCCACAATCTTGTACTTAACAGGACCATCAAGAGTTTCAACAACAACCTCATCCTCAACTTTTTTACCAAGAATTGCGGCACCCACCGGTGACTCGTTGGAAATTTTGCCTGCCATAGGGTCTGCCTCGGTTGAACCAACAAGATAGTACTCAACTTCTTCTTCAAAGTCATAATCGTACAACGTTACGCATTGACCAAGTCTAACAACATCAGTGTCAAGATCCTTCTCATCAATCAAAATGTAATTTTTGAGAATTTCCTCAATTCTGTGCTTCTCTGCTTCGTTTTCCTGTTGCTCTCTTTTAGCATCATCATACTCGGAGTTCTCCGAAAGGTCACCGAAACCTCTCGCGATTTCAATTCTTTTAATAATTTCAATTGTTTTCTCGCCCTTAAGATACTCAAGCTTCTCTTGATAATGTTTAAGTCCCTCTTTTGTAAGATGTGTGGGTTTTACCTCTGCCATAGCAAAATCTCTCCTTATTTTACTTTATTTTATATTAGCATAATTCTTGTCTTTAAGAATTACGTCATGAGCACTTCCCTCTACAAGACTCGTAGCCGATACACGAGTCAACTTTGCATTTTTCTGGAAATCCGGAATACTCTGTGAACCGCAGTTGCACATTGTAGAACGGATTTTACCTAATGTTATATCTAAATTATCGCGAAGCGAGCCTGCATACGGAACGTATGAGTCAACACCCTCTTCAAAAGAAAGCTTGCTCTTACCGCCCATATCGTATCTCTGCCAGTTTCTTGCTCTGTTTGAACCCTCGCCCCAATATTCCTTAACGTAGTTACCGTTAAGATTGAGTTTTAACGTAGGACTCTCATCAAATCTTGCAAAATATCTACCTAACATCATAAAGTCAGCACCCATAGCAAGCGCCAAAGTCATATGATAGTCGTGAACAATTCCGCCGTCGGAGCAAAGCGGGATATACTCGCCGGTCTCCTTAAAGTACTCGTCACGCGCCTTAGCCACCTCAATTACAGAAGTTGCCTGTCCGCGGCCAATACCCTTTTGCTCTCTTGTAATACAGATTGAGCCGCCGCCTATACCGATTTTAACAAAATCAGCACCTGCATCAGCCAAATAACGGAATGCGTCTGCGTCAACTACATTGCCGGCACCTACTTTTACTTTACCGTTATATTCTTGTTTGATAAAGTCAATGGTGTCTTTCTGCCATTCGGAATATCCCTCTGACGAGTCAATGCACAAAACGTCTACTCCTGCCTTTACAAGCTCCGGCACACGCTCCTTAAAGTCTCTGGAGTTAATACCGGCACCTACCATGTAACGCTTCTCACTGTCAAGAAGCTCCAAAGGATTTTCTTTGTGGGACTCATAGTCCTTTCTGAAAACAAAATATTTAAGATTGCCTTTACTGTCAATAATCGGCAAATTGTTTAATTTATTATCCCAAATAATATCGTTTGCAGCCTTAAGCGAAATACCCTCCTCCGCATAAATAAGCTTCTCAAAAGGAGTCATAATATCCTTAATCTTAGTATCAAGAGACATTCTGCTGAGTCTGTAGTCACGGCTTGTAACAATGCCCAAAAGTTTACCTGTTGCAGTACCGTCATCAGTAACAGCAACTGTTGAATATCCGTTCTTACCCTTAAGCTCAACCACATCTTGAAGTGTATGCTCCGGTGTAAGATTTGATGCACTTACAACAAAACCTGATTTATATTTCTTAACACGGCTAATCATTTCTGCCTGCTGGTCAATAGGCTGTGAAACAAAAACAAATGAAAGACCACCGCATTTTGCCAAAGCAATAGCCATTTTATCATCTGATACAGCCTGCATTACTGCAGATACCATAGGAATGTTTATATAAAGCGGCGATTCCTCTCCTTTTTTAAATCTAACAAGTGGGGTTCTCAAAGAAACCTTATCCGGTGTACAGTCTTTCTTTGTCAAACCGGGAATCAGCAAATACTCGCTAAATGTATAGGATGGTTCATCATAAATAAAAGCCACACAATCAACTCCTAACTAAATACTTTGATTACACAGTATACCTCTTTACCCGTTAAAAGTCAATTACAAAAATCCCAAACCCACTTTTATACTCACTGTTTACGCCAAACCATCTTATTAACCACACCCGTATAAGATTGAATAATCTTAACTACCTTAGTAGAAACATTTTCTTCTACATAATATGGCACCGGCACACCGTAATCACCATTTGCGTTCATGGTAACAGCAGTATCAACAGCTTGCAGTAAACCTATTTCATCAATGCCTGCCAATATAAAGCAAGCCTTGTCAAGAGCCTCCGGGCGTTCCGTAGAAGTACGTATGCAAACGGCCGGGAAAGGTCTGCCTACGGAAGTATAAAAGCTGCTCTCCTCCGGCAACGTGCCGCTGTCAGAAACGACAGCAAAAGCATTCATTTGTAAGTGATTATAATCATGAAAACCTAAAGGCGCATGACAAATAACGCGACTGTCAAGCACAAATCCGCTTGACTCCAGACGCTTTTTACTGCGCGGATGGCACGAATACAATATAGGCATATTATATTTCTCAGCCATCTTGTTAACAGCATTAAATAAAGATAAAAAGTTTTTCTCCGTATCAATATTCTCTTCACGGTGAGCAGATAAAAGGATGTATTTTTTACTTTCAAGTCCGAGACGGCTTAAAACATCACTTGCCTCTATGTCGGCAAGATTTGCACGAAGAACCTCTGCCATAGGCGAGCCTGTTACATATGTACGCTCTTTAGGCAGACCGCATTCATGAAGATATCTGCGCGCATGCTCGGAATAAGCCAAATTAACATCAGAAATAATATCAACAATGCGGCGGTTTGTTTCCTCCGGCAAACACTCATCCTTGCAACGGTTACCTGCCTCCATGTGAAAAATCGGAATATGAAGTCTCTTTGCTGCAATCGCCGACAAGCAAGAATTAGTATCGCCCAATATAAGCAGCGCATCCGGCTTAATTTGATTCATCAACTTATATGAGCAATTAATAATATTGCCCACTGTTTCGCCCAAATCATCTCCCACAGCATCCATATATACCTCCGGCGCATCAAGCCTTAAATCCTTAAAGAAAACACCGTTAAGATTATAATCGTAATTTTGCCCCGTGTGAGCAAGCACACAATCAAAATACTTTCTGCACTTATCAATGACAGCCGCCAAGCGAATAATTTCAGGACGGGTGCCAACTATAATAAGCAATTTAAGCTTACCATTATCTTTAAATCTTACGTCAGAATAATCTAATTTGATATTCATTCAACCACCTCAAAAAAAGTATCCGGCTTGTCCGGGTCAAAACATTCATTAGCCCACATCACAGTCACTAAATCATCTCTATCAGACAAATTAATAATATTGTGCGTATATCCCGGCAACATATGTACTGCCTCTATTTTATCCCCTGACACATAAAAATTCAATACCTCATCACTGTCAACTCTTCTTTGCTGAATCAAGCCGCGCCCCGAAACAACAATAAAAAACTCCCATTTTGAGTGATGCCAATGCTGGCCCTTCGTAATGCCCGGTTTAGAAATATTTACACTAAACTGACCGCACTTTGATGTCTTTAAAAGCTCCGTAAAGCTTCCCCTGTCATCAATATTCATCTTAAGCGGGAATGCAGCCTTGTCTTTCGGTAAATATGACAAGTACGTACTATACAACTTCTTAGCAAAACTGTCATACGGAATTTCCGGCATAACGAGTGTTGCAGGTTGCGCTTTAAAGGCCTCCAACAAATCAACAATCTCCCCCAGCGTAACTTTGTGCGTTGTTGGCACCACGCAGTACTTGCCATCTTCGGAAATGTGCTCTTTGCCTTCTAATGCGTCCAGCATCTCACAAACCAAATCGTCAATATAAACAAGTTCAAGCAATGTAGCCCTGTCATTTACGGTTATAGGTAAATCATTAGCCGTATTATGGCAAAAAGTGGCAACAGCAGAATTATAATTAGGCCTGCACCACTTACCGAAGATATTCGGAAATCTGTACACAAGCACCTTGGCGCCTGCCTCTTTGCTGTAATAAAAAAACAGCTCTTCCCCTGCTTTTTTGCTTCTGCCGTAATCGTTATCATATCTACCCTCAAGAGTAGCTTGTACCGAGCTTGAAAGCATAACGGGACATTTGTTGTTGTATTTTGTTAAAGTATCGAGCAGCTCAGATGCAAAGCCGAAATTTACATTTTTAAAGTCGGCAGGATCTTTCGGTCTGTTTGCTCCGGCCAGATTAAAAACGAAATCAGCCTTTTCACACGCCGTTTCAAGAAGCTCTTTTGACGAATCAATATCATAAAGGTACAGCTCGTCAATCTTAATATCCGGCCTGGTTCTATCTTTATTATCTTTAATATTTTGAAGTGCCGCAGAAAGATTTTTACCTACAAAACCTTTGGCACCGGTTATTAATATTTTCATCGCATTTCACCTATAGTATAATTCAAAATTTTGTTATTAAAATAATCGTAGCAGTTGTATATATTTAATATTATCAGCATCAGAATAACGTTCGCTAAAAACATGAAATCTGTTGTTATCATTTTGATAAAAATCAAGTAAAGCGACATTGTCCTCACACTCCAAATAAACAATTCCTCCACCAATCTCTCGCTGTACTTTCTCAAGAGTTTGAAAAGTTTTTTCCATTAATCTTATACCATTCCATGTACATGGCTGTACTACAGCGTAGTTTTTACCAAATTGTGCAATCAAAAATGCAGAAACAGTATATGAATTACTTCTCTCATCAAATTGTGCAAACCGACTTAATTTTTTTCTCATTGTAGCAGAAAGTACATTACCATTAATATCTAAGGCCTTGTGTGTTAATGAAAAAACAGAAAGAATATCACCACTGTGATTATCAATAACAAAATATGTAATTGATAGCTTCTTTTTAGCAAACTCAATTGCCTTATTTTTAATAAATGTTTCTATTTCAAGGTTTTTGGGGCAAGAAAAATCAGAGAGAATACTTATCAAAGCATCCTCTCCTATTGCATCAATCATATCAAGAATATTAACTGTGATGTAATCACTCTTCATTAGATTTCATCCTCTTTGACATTAAATTGCGAATGGCATTCAAATCGGTAACGGTCGGAATTGCCGGTGCAGTAGGCTCAATCTTTGGATCTTTCTCTGATGCCTCCAAAGCATGAATAAAAGCCTCTGCGTCTTTAGGATCGTTAATTTTAATGTTTGAAAAAATACTTGATGTAGCCATATGTGCACCTCCTATCAATTCACTTCTTACATACATATTATGCTTCATAGAAACAAAAATTGCAATACGTTTTTAGAGAACAATCCATTTGCCATTATGAACAGTACCTTCCCTCTTTATTATTTTGGCTTTGCTCATTTTACCAACATAATATTTTATCGTACTCTTTGGCATTTCCAGTTCTTCGGCAAGACAAGCTTGTGTTATTCTTGGATTTTGTTTAATAAGATACAAGATTTTTTTCTCGGTATAGCTTTTGCCTTTTCTGTCAGTAGTTTGGTCAGTAGTTTGGTCAGTAGTTTGGTCAGTAGTTTGGTCAGTTGTCTTATTTCCATCATTACCACTAAAATTCACTGTTTTTAAAAACTCCGGATGAATAAAAATCGTTGTAGCAAAAGATGTTCTATCTTCGTCTGTTTCAAAAATCGGTTTTGGTGATCCATTTTTTTCAAGAGCCCGAAGTATCTTGCCAAATCCTGTGTTTCTACCCTCCGTCAAATGCAATTCTTTCAAAAATTCACCAATACGTCGATTTCGATAGCGCCGATTAAATACTCGATATTGTTTTAACCCATCCATTGTAATAGAACGATCTGCTCCGGGATGACTAACAATTTCTATTCTATCCGGGTGGACACGAACTTCTATAGGCTCACGTTCATTATATCCTTTGTGATAAATTGCATTAGCAAGAGCTTCTTCTATCGCTTCATACGGATAATTAAAAAATCTTCTTGCCTCTGCAACTTCAGGTAATTTTTGAACACACTCTTGAACTATTGTTTCACTCCTAACACTTGTTGCCTTCGTACAAACCTACAATACTGTATCAACATTATACGCAAAAAGAACGGAATCATCAACTATTTCCAAGTTTATTATTTCCCGAATTATTTAGACTATATATCTAAAAAAGGACGATGCTTAGCACCGTCCCGCCGAATTACAACTGCTGCCTTATATACTCTAAAGCCAAAAGCTTTTGCTTAACTTGTTCTTTATCGAGTAGCTGAGTATTATGTGAATTAAACTCTGTAAGCTTATTACGCTCTATGTTACCCTCTTTAAAGTATTTATCGTAATTAAGTCCCCTCTTATCACACGGAACTCTATAAAAATCGCCCATATCTATAGCATTAGAACACTCTTCATTTGTAAGAAGCGTTTCATACATTTTCTCTCCATGTCTGATGCCAATAACTTTAATGTTTTCCTTATTACCACCAAACAATTCGCAAACTGCCTCAGCAAGTGTTTTTATTGTACATGCAGGTGCTTTTTGTACAAGTATATCTCCGCTGACACCATTTTCGAATGCAAACAGAACCAAATCTACAGCTTCATCAAGTGACATTATAAATCTTGTCATATCTCCATCTGTAATTGTGATTGGGTTTCCGTTTTTTATCTGATCTATCCAAAGCGGAATAACAGAACCGCGGCTGCACATTACATTTCCGTAACGTGTACAACAGATTTTTGTTTTGTCAGGGCTTACTGTTCTTGACTTAGCAACAATTACTTTCTCCATCATTGCTTTTGATGTTCCCATGGCATTTACCGGATAAGCTGCCTTATCGGTAGAAAGGCAAACTACATTTTTAACGCCTGCATCAATTGCAGCAGTGAGAACGTTTTCCGTACCGAGCACATTTGTTTTTACTGCTTCAATCGGAAAGAACTCACAGGACGGCACTTGTTTAAGTGCTGCCGCGTGAAAGATATAATCAACGTCATGCATAGCATTACGAATAGACTGAATGTCTCTCACGTCTCCAATATAGAATTTAATCTTTTCTGCCACCTCAGGCATTTTTGCCTGAAATTCGTGGCGCATATCATCTTGTTTTTTCTCGTCACGGGAGAATATGCGGATTTCTCCGATATCTGTATCCAAAAAGCGGTTTAATACCGCGTTACCGAAAGAACCGGTGCCCCCGGTGATGAGAAGGGTTTTGTTAGTGAATAGTGACATAGATTAAATTCTCCTCTACTAAATACAATTTGTTTTATATGAATTTATTCACAAGTTTTTTAATTATAGGAGTTCTTTTTAATATAATAATTATTATTAAACTAAATACCAAAACTGCAAAACACCAAACTAAACTTGCGAAAAAAGAGCCTATAAACGGATGCAGTATATCATAAACTTTTGTTAACAAGGCTCGACTAATTTTTTCTATTAAATAAACACCAAAGACAGCAGATCCAGCAATTGAAATCCAATGACCCAAGTACTTCTTTTTTATTGTTATTCCTAAACGTTTTATTAAAATAAAAATAGTAAAAGCAGGAATGCAAATAAAACAATTAAAAAATCTCTCTAATTGGTGTGGCGTGCATACTTCTATTGTTGTTTGATAATATGTAATAAAACAAGTAAATAAAATAGCTAATACACTTGACAATATACAAAAAAACAAATGCTTCTTTTTTAGTGTTGTGATGTCATACACATGTTCAAAAAAATAACCCATAAGAACAAAAAAAACGCTTTGAGTTATAAAGATGATTGGTGTAAATGAATCATGTATCATGTTTGTTTTATTTATTAATAAATATTCAAGGCAAGGTAGAACCCCAACAAAAAAAACATGTCCTATAAACAAATAGACAAATTCTTGTTGCTTCATGTTTTTTACCATACTTCTTAAAAAAGGTAACATTAACAATAATGCTATATAACTATACAAATACCATAAAGAAGAAGATGCACTGTTAGTATATATCCATCGGAAAAAATCTAAAATTCCTGTTCCGTTATCTCTATGAAGCCAATAATAATATGGTACGGAAACTATAACTAATACAATAATCATCCTGAATATTCTTTTAAGAAACAATTGTTTTAAAGTTTCATCTTTTTTCAATAATAGTGCACCTGAAACACAAAAAAACAATGGTACCGCTATTTTGCATAGAATTGATATTATCAGATAAAAAACAGAGACAGGAGAACTAATACAGGAAGCGAACAACATATATCCGTAACTGCCTGTATGATTATAAATCACAAAGAAAATAGCAATTATTCGCAATAAATCCAAGTGAACAAATCTATTCTTGTTCTGCAAATTTTCTCCAACCATCTTGATACACCTGAAAAATTTCAATAAACTTTATCGATAATTCCGTAATTTTTCTTTTTGTTAGTATCATCACCTACGTGATACATTCCTTCTACCGTAAAGTCATCCCACGGATGTTTTCTTTTTCTAAGTAAAATCTGTAATGCTCTTAAAACACTGCCCTGACTTAAAAGAAGCACTTTTTTACCCACACAATACTCATTTATAAAATCAATAACATCTGCACTGTTTGCAATAACTGTTCCCCATGATGTACCCTCAGGTGTTCTTGCAAACATGTTATTCTCCAATTCACGAGCAATAAATATGTCTGTGTTTACAAGCTCTTCAAAAGACTTGTACTCCCAGCCTGTATTGTCAATTCCATGAAGATATTGTATTCTGACAGCTTCAAATTTCTGAGGTCTTTCCATAATAATCTTCTTGGTGTTTACAACTCTGGCAATCGGGCCATACAGTGCTATATCAAAATCGTATTTATCAAGTTCTTCTGCTTGTTTCTTGGTGATTTCTATACCACTTTCTGTAAATCCGCAGTTATTGGAAGTATCACTCATAAACTCATGCTTTGCAACAGCCTCTGTCTCTGCATGTCTTATAAGATGTATTGATTCACACTTTACCTCCGGAATTGTTGTGCCCTCGATATAGTCTATCTTGCCTGTTTCCTGGTCTATTGATATGCCCCACTTGAGCAAAGTCTTTGTTATTCTTTCTCTTTCTAATTTCGGAATAGTATTAACATCAAACATATTTGTGTTCCTCTTTCTATTATTTATTAAGCATTATTTGTTTTACTTTTTCTGTTAAACCATTATCAACTATGTATTGATATACTGCTTTTGGCACCATTTCTTTCCAATCGTTACCATCTACAATCTTTTGTCTTATTTCGGTGCTGCACATTTTCTTTTCTCTATCGTCAAAAAGAACAATAGTGCCATAACCTAATGACTTTAATCTATTTAACTTCTCATATCCCCACTTATCATATATTGTAAAAAATGATGTAGCACTTAAAGGTACATAGTTATAAAGTATCTCAGGACGTTCTATCGGATACGGTACAATCTCAAAGTCTTCTCTTTTTACTCCAGCTTCAAGAAGTGCAAGTTTTACCATATTGTATCTCTCGTAATAAGTAAATGGATTTGATGCCGATTCACTTCTGTGAGGATCAACTTCTTCACGAATAAGTGAAGCATTCTCCGGAGAAGTAATACCCACTATTAACTTCTTGCATTGTTCTTTAGCAAGTAACGCATAATTTAAATGATCATTGTGAAAAAGTTGAAATCTGCCATGTATAAAACCTAACTCTACCATTGTTTTAACCTCCGATTATTTGAACTTCGTTTTCTTTATAATTTCTTTTCTTAAATAAGCTCTATCGCTTTTTGTAACTCCATTTTGAAAAGCAATACTAAAAACTTCCTCAAGTTTTTTTTGATGATAAGTATCATCACATACAAAATAACTTAAACGATGCTTAATGTCAATAATATTTATCATCCAACTGCCTGTACAAGCCTCAAGCCATTGTCTTATTTGTTCTAAATTATTTAAAATACGCTGTGCATCCCAAATACTAAGCTGTGCAAAATTCGGTGGCAAAACTTCATTATCACTAATTCTTTTTATATCACTGAAAATAGCATTTTTAAGATCAGCTTCGATAGCGGCTTGTACTTCCGAAAAGTAAACTGCTCTCCACTCATCCTCTATTCCGGCTATTTTGCAAAGCTCTTGATATGTTTCAATATCTTCATCTGTGGTAATCGGTGATGTAAGATCAAGTGTATTGTCAAGTATTGCAGCGTTAAGAAGAAGCGCAGTTGTTTTGGACATTTTGTATTCTAAACCTAACTTCTTCCATTCACGATAAATTAAAGTTGCTGCCGCTCCAACAAACTCAATTTGTGAGTTATCTCCGATGCGATTTTTCCAATACTCCTCAAAACCAACATGGTGATCATATACTTGAACAACTTTATCAAGAGGAACACTGTCTTTGATATAATCCGGATCAGAAACGTCTACGATAACGTATTTTGCATCAACCTCACTTAAATCAAATGGTAATGAAGTAAGAACCTTCCCTTCTTGAACAAGTGATTTGATAACACTATAGTTGCACGATGCATTAGAATAAGCTATAGCATCAACGCCTTTTAGTTTAAGAAGTTCTTGCATGGCAACACAGCAAGCGTAGGCATCAATGTCTAAGTATGTTGAGCCTGCAGTGATGATGGTATTGGATGTCGTAATGTTTCTAAGTATCATATTTTCTTTAAATCTGATGCTGTCAGTCACATTTTGTGTAGTACGTGTAAGGTTTTTCAATATCACAAATTTCATAATAGTGATGACCTTTTTGCTTTTCCACTGGTGGCGGTGTGCGCCAATCTCCATATAATGCAGTTAAATATTCATCATATTTCTCTGGAACACGAACAGTAATGCCTTCGTAGATTATGTCTGTGCCTTTTCCATAAAAATCTGAGGATATGAAATCCCTCTGTCCATACCACGTTCCATGATTGCAGATAATCTTGGAATTCTCAACAGGATACTTTGAAATGTAAGTTTCATATTTTGCAGCAATTTTAGCAGTTCTCTTGTGATATCCCAATAGTCTAAACATAGACACTGACAATTTTCCTTTCAGTGTTTGTGGTAATTTACAAGCGCACGTAAGTTGTCGAACATATAGATGTTTCATGTTTGCTAATCTTTTCTGTTCTGCGATATCCTCAGGGTATCCATCTAATGGAAATATATCAATGTAAATGCCATGATTAATATCTAAATGTGCCATTGATTTTTCAGTATAAGTTGTGTTTGAGTTTCTCAATTTAGCAAAAACTTGCGGAAATTTTGGATCACTTTTATAATTCTGTAAAAACACACCTTTAGGTAAAAGAGTTGGTGCTTGCCGCATAAACTTATTATAATCTTCTCTGTACATTCCTACATCCATATCATCATCCCAAGGGATAAATCCGCCATGTCTTGCAGCCCCAAGAGCAGAACCGCAAACAAGAAAGTAATTCAAATTTAATTTTTCACATGTTTCTTTAAATACTTTGAAAAGTTCCAATTCAATTTTTTGTAAATCGTTCATATTTCACCTCAATAAATTTATCCGTAACACTACATATTTTCTTTTCATTCATAAATTACACTCACGTTAATATAGTCAGCTTTGATGTTTTTTGTTATTATAACAATTCTTTGTAAAGCTCCACATATTCCATAAATCTCTCATTTTGATCGAAAGCCTTGGCGTGATTTACACAATCTTCCTTGGAATATGGATGCGTTTCACAAATACGTATAATTTCTTTTTCAAGTGAATCAATATCATCACGCTCTACGACGGAACCGCAATCTTCACCGAGTGTTTCAGGGCTTCCACCTGTACGAAACGTAACAACAGGTGTGCCGCAAGCAAGAGCCTCCATATTAACAGTAGGATAATTCTCTTCACGAGTTGGGTTTACAAAAACATCTGCTGCAGAATAAAGCGCTGCAAGTTCGTTTTGATTATGCGTTCTATGTATCGATATGATATGACCCGGCAAGAACTTATCGATATAATCGTCTGTGCCAACGAGCACAATGCGGTAATTCGAAGGCAATCTATTTGAGAGCGATATAAATACGTCAAGTCCTTTTCGATTTTCCCATCCAAGAGCAACGCCAAGAACAATCTTTTCTCCGTTTTTTCTTTCTGCAATAGGACTTCCGTTTTCCGTAGGCTTAAAAACAGATAAATCAATTCCGTTATGAATCACACGAAAAGGGTACTCAGAAAAGAATGAACGTTTCACAAGCCCAGCCATCCACGCAGACGGAGTAACAATCGTCAGATCAAGTCCATCAACAGCTTCTTTTTTTCTTTGATAAAGCTTATCACTTTTGTCGAAAAACCAACTATATAGATTCTTTTGTGGACAATTCTGACAGCCTATCATCCAACGCTCACACTTTACAACATCAAAATACGTGCAATATCCAGTAAAGCACCAACAATCGTGGAAAGTCCATATCGTCTTTATATGCTTATCCTTTAAATAAGAAAGCAACATTTCAAAATTGCAATCATGGCTATGAATATTATGTAAGTGAACGATGTCGGGGGCAAGTTTTTCTAACTCAGAGAGCAGCGTTCTCGTAGCTCTAACGGAATTGAATCCATATGTTCCCAAGACACGAGAGCGCAATGCTTGAAACTTTATGTATCTGGGGTGCGTATATTTTATAGCGAGAGGGCTGTCCACACCTATGACAGAATAAAGAGTACGGTTATCAAATCCGTTTTTTTCAAGTAATTCAGCAATTCCTAGGCATATTCTTCCCGTACTTCCGCGCCCATATGATACGTTTATTTGTACAACCTTCATAAAAATCCCTTTTGATTATTTTTGGTGGCGAGCCATACCAATTATTTCAAACAAAATTTTTGGGTTTAGACTCTTCATCATTAAATAATTATTTTTGCGAATTGGTTTCCACATAAATCCAATAATCACGTTAGTAAAAAACTGTGTAATAACAGATGCAACGGCCGCGCCTACCGCACCCCAAAGAGGAATCATACAAAGGTTCAATGCGACATTCGCAAGCGCGCCCGCTACATTGATTCCAGTTAAATATTTTTGTTTTCCCTCTGCCAATATCCAAATATTCCGCACCGTTCCATAATGTCCAAAGGTAATGTACCAAACCGCAACCATAAGAATTTCTGCTGTCCTTGAATATTCTGTGCCATACAGCAAAAAAACGAGTGGCTTTGCGAGCAAAGTCATACCTATGCTTTGTGCGAGCGATAAAAAGGTTATAATGCTGTAA
>JAFZEI010000044.1 GCA_017560765.1 Clostridia bacterium
TCCTACAACATCAGGCAACTCGCAAGGAAACACAGCGAATCCTACGGAATCTTCCGGCAACGCTACGGCTACACAGAAGCCTGCTACACCGGCACCGACAAAATCCCATATAGATCTTCCTGTTGATTGGTGGAATTGATATTTTATACAAAAGAAAGATAAAACTATGAGTAAATACATTAAAACATATTTATTTGCAGAAATTGCTGTCAGAGCAGAATATAACCATAATTATCTTGAAAAACAGTGTAAAGATTATGAGACGGATCAAAATCCGCAATTAACAATAGAAGTTACTGCAGACGACATCATAAAAGAAAGAAGTTTTTCAGAAGACGGAGAATCTTTTTCTGATGGCTATATAGAGTCCTTAGCTTTTTATCGTAAATTCTGTGAAGCGATTGCCTCTTGTGATGTTATTTTGTTTCATTGCGCGGCTGTGGCAGTTGACGGTAAAGCATACTTGTTCACAGCACCCTCAGGAACGGGAAAAACAACGCACATTGGATTGTGGCAAAAAATTCACGGCGATAAAATGACAATAGTGAACGGAGATAAGCCTCTGTTAAAAATCTCAAAGGAAAAAATAACCGTTTACGGTACACCTTGGGACGGTAAAGAAAGACAGAGCACAAATACCTCTGCAGATGTGGCAGGGATATGTATAATCAACAGAGGCCTTGAAAATAAAATACAAAGATTAAAACCAAACGAAGCAATCGGAACGTTGATGTCACAGACATTTAGACCGACTAAGGCAGAGAATTTAAAAAAGATATTAGAAAATGTTGTAACACTTTCTGCAAAGGTGCCGATGTGGAGACTTGAGTGCAATATTTCAGAAGAAGCGGCGTGGCTGTCATATAACGCCATGAGCAAGGAGGATAAATAATGAAACTTAAAGATGTAATTATCAGTGAAGCAAACGGAGAATTCGTTGCAGTAAGCGTAGGAGGCAGCTTCAACGGAATGTTAAAGCTTAATTCTACTGCAGCGTTTATTGCTGAAGCCATGCAGGAAGAGACTACTGTTGAAGCTATTGCGGACAAGGTTTGTGAAAGCTATGAAGTTGAGAGAGATATAGCTGTAAAAAGTATAGAAGCAGTAGTAGAAGAATTCCGTAAGGTGGGTTTAATTGCGGAATGAATGATGCAGTAACGATAAAACAGGTTCTGGATAAAGAAGGCTTTATAATTCATAAGATTAAGGGCGGCAGCATGTTACCGTTGCTTGAAGAAAAGCAAGATATGGTGCGCCTTGAAGCTGTTAAAGAAAAAGACAAGCTGAAAAAATACGATGTTCCGTTATTTTTTGATAAAAAAACAGGGACATTGGTTTTGCATCGTATTATTAAGGTTAAAAAGGACCATTATATAACGTACGGTGATAACCGAAAGAATTATGAAATTGTGCCTTTTGATTCTGTTTTAGCCATTGCTGTTGGATTTTATAAAAAGGATAAGTATATCCCTTGTGATGATCCCGAATATCTAAAGTATGTTAAAGAAAGATGCTCTTCAATCAGAAAAAGAAAACTTTACCTTCGCAAAAGAGAAATTCCGGCAGAGTTAAGGGTTCTGATAAAGCTTTTTGCCCAGGCAGTAAAAAATGACGGAGTATCAATGCATGTTGAGAAAGATATCGGAGAGGATTTTGATTGGCAAACATTGTACAAAGAGGCAAATCGCCACTGCATAGGAGCGATGCTTTTTCCGTATGTAAAAAAAGCAGGTTGTCCGGAGCCGTTACTTACGTTGTGGAGCCAGAATGCAGACAGAGCATTGCGAAAAGAAATATTATTTGATGCAGAAAGAAAATGCATTCTCGATGAATTTGAAAAAGAACAAATAAAATATATTTTATTAAAAGGAATATTGATAAAGGATTTTTACCCTAAAAAGGGTATAAGAGAATTTTCTGACAATGACTTTTTATTAGAGGAAAAAGACCTTGAAAAAGCAAAAAAAATAATGCTTAAAAGAGGTTATGAGAATAAAGACTCAGAAGATTTTGTGGATTGTCCCTTTTATAAGCCGCCTGTTTTCAATTTTGAATTGCATAAAGCATTATTTAGAAGCACGCTGCCAATATCAAAATATTTTAAAGATACGTGGGAAAAAGCAATAAAAGATGAAAACCGTCAATATGGTTATCACATGACGGACGAAGATTTTTACATATACGTTATGACGCATTTTTATAAGCATTATGCAGTAAACGGCGGAGCCGGACTAAGGTATTTTGCTGATTTTTACTATTTGAATAAAGGTTTGGTAAAAACAGAAAAATTTAATAACAAATATGTAAATAAGACTTTCGAGAAAATCGGCATAAGTGAATTTATTAAAAAAACAACACAAATGACAGAACAATTATTTTCGGGAGACGAGAATTTGTTTTCTGACGAAATGTTTGCATACATATTAGAGAGCGGAATGTATGGAACGAACACACATGCTGTTGCCAATAAAATGAAAAGAGACGGCAAAGCTAAATATTGGATAACCAGACTATTCCCGTCGAAGGAATATATGGCAAAAAATTATCCGTCTGTCAAAAAATTACCTATATTGTTACCTTTTCTTTGGGTGATACGTCTTGTTTCTGCCGTCTGCTCAAAAGAAAGAAGAGACAAATTTACAGAGGAAAGAAGCATTTCTAAAAACGTCGAGAATAAAGCGCAAAAATAAAGGGGCTGTTTTTGATTTACAGCCCCTTTAAATATGTAAAAATTTTTAATCAATAAAAGCGATACCGTTTTCTGTTTCTTTAATCGGCAAGATTCGAGGTCTTTCAAAAGGTCTGCCGTTTGGTTGATGAAGAATCAGATAAAGTTGTCCCTCAAAACTGCGGAAAATCATACCGTGTCCTCCATCTTTTTTATAAAGAGGATCTTCCTGCTGTATCCAAGGTCCCTTAAGTGTGCCGCTTTGGCTGACAGCATACGTCTGAACATAGCCTAATTTATCAATAAAGCTGGACCAAAGCATAATTAATGTGCCGTTTTCCAAACGATAGAAGAAAGGACCATCCGTAACGTAATGTCCGTCTTCGTCGGGATTAAGCGAGTGTACCCATTTTGCATCGCTGGCCGGAAAAATAAGCTCCGGTTCTCCGATTGTAGCACTTAAGTCATCAGTAAGTCGTGTTGCACACATTGTGCCGTCTGCAATTTGAGTCCATTCATGACAAAAAACAAACCAAGGATCATTATTCTCGTCAACAAATAAAGTACCGTCCAAACAAGACCAATCAGAAGGTGTCATAGGTCCGTCGCTTATGGGCACAAAAGGTCCCATAGGACTTTCGCCACGCAAAATTTGCGAAGCGCGAGGATGAGTTTCGCTCCTAAAACTCGCAAACATATAATACTTGCCCTTCCATTTGTGAATTTCAGGGGCAAAGAAATCTCTGTCAGCCCAAAAATCTTTGGGAGTTGTAAAGCATTCATAAGGCTCGCTCCACTCTATAAGGTCCTTACTTGTATAAACATCAAGACCCTCACCTTGACGCGGTCCCAGAGGATGGTTGGCACGTGTTCCGTATAAGTAATATGTACCGTCTTCTGCAAAAATAAAAGGATCTCTGATATGGATATCAGTTAATTTCATAAAAAATACTCCTTCTCAATTAAGTTTCTCGTTGAGCTAAATGTATACTATATATTATGAAAAGTCAATAAAAAGCAGTGCTTAAATTAACAATTACGAAAATTCAAACACTGCTTATACGGGCTGTAATTATTTCCAATATTGTGTAGGATTAAGTGGGACACTACCCTCAGTCAATTCGAAATGAAGGTGGGCGCCTTGTGCTTTTTCGCAAAAGATGTCTTCTCCTATAACACCTATAGCTGCGCCTGAATTTACTTCACTGCCAACAACAATACCCTCAGCCGTCTTTGATAATCCGCAATATACAGTGGAGAAATTTCGACCGTTTAAGGTATGGTCAATTACAACAGTAAGTCCGTATCTGGGGTCGGATTTTATTGCGGAAATTGTGCCTTTTGCTGCTGCTTTTACGGTACTTCCCACAGCAGCCTCAATATCTACTCCGGAATGTGTGCGCCACTCTTGCAATGTAGTGTTATATACGAGCTTTTTTGCAGCAAATTCAGCCTGAATTTCTCCGTCAACCGGTTTTGTAAGGACAATTTCTCCGGTAGTATTTTGACTGTTTCCGGCGGAATTTCCGTTTTGGGAATCTTCAACCGGTTTTGATGCGGGGGTAGATTGAGGAGCAAGCGTATTTTTAGGAGAATCCGTAGGTAAAATAGGCTTGGAAACAGGTGTACTGTAGGAAATTACCGGGTCATTGTTTGTGTTGTTGCCGGAACGAATAACAGAGACACCTGCAACAACAAGAGCAACAATGCAAATTAATGCGATGAAAATATAACCCTTGTTTTTAATGAAATCAACAATCTTATCTTTCATGTATAAAGCTTCCTTTCAAAAGTAAATTGGATTTGAGGCTATTATTGCCTTAAAGTGAAAAGAATATACAACTTTTTCTTGCAATAATTTCACTAAAAATGTATCATATAATCTGTATGCGTGTAAGTTTGCGCAGATTTAAGTTTATTCACAAGCAAGGAGGCCTTGTAATTATGAAAAATAAATTAGAAGCAATTCAGAAGGAGTTTAGCGAAAGACTTTCGACAGCAGTGTCACCGGACAAGTTGGAAGAGCTTAAGGTAGCATACTTAGGCAAAAAAGGCGAGCTTACTTCAATATTAAAAGGAATGGGACAGCTTAGCCCCGAAGAACGTCCTATTGTCGGACAGATGGTAAATGCAGTTAGAGCCGAAATGGAGAAGAGCCTTTCCGAAAAGGCTGAAATGCTCAAATCAGAAGAGATGGCAAAGAAGTTAGAGGCTGAAAAAGTCGATGTTACAATGCCCGGCAAAACAAAGAAGGCAGGTTCCCTCCATCCCATAAACCAGATAAGCGATGAGATGAAAGATTTATTCATCGGAATGGGTTACGAGATTGCTGACGGTCCTGAGATAGAATTCGATTATTATAACTTTGAGGCACTTAATTTACCTGAGGGACATCCCGCAAGAGATACACAGGATACATTTTACATTACAGAAAAAATGCTTTTAAGAACACAAACATCTTCTGTTCAGATTCACGTAATGGAAAATAAAAAGCCTCCTATAAAAATTATTTGCCCCGGTAAAGTTTACAGAGCAGATAATGTGGATGCAACACACTCACCGATTTTCCATCAGATAGAAGGTCTTGTGGTGGACAAGGGCGTTACAATGGGAGACCTTAAAGGTACTTTGGAGGTTTATGCTAAACATATGTTCGGACCTGAGACAAAAATTCGTCTCCGTCCCCATCATTTCCCGTTCACAGAGCCAAGTGCAGAAGTAGATGTTTCTTGCTGGACATGCGGCGGTAAAGGCTGCAGAATGTGTAAGGGTGAGGGCTGGATTGAGGTTCTCGGTTGCGGAATGGTGCATCCTGATGTGTTGCGTCGTTGCGGAATAGACCCTGAGGTTTACAGCGGTTTTGCATTCGGAATAGGTGTTGAAAGAACAGCAATGGCACGATTTGGTGTTACGGATATGCGCCAGTTCTTTGAGGGAGACACACGTTTCCTGTCACAATTCTGATGTAAGAAAGGAGTAATAAAAATGGTAGCACCGTTAAAATGGCTTTTAAGCTATACAGATTTAAAAATAAATTCAAAAGAAGAAATTCATGAGCTTGCAGAGGAAATGACACTTTCAGGCACAAAAGTAGAAGAAGTTGTCTCAAAAGGCGCAGAAATTAATCGCGTTGTAGTAGCAAAATGTCTTCAAGTAGAAAAACATGAGAATTCAGACCATCTGTTCGTTTGTCAGTTAGACATAGGAGCAGAAGAACCTATACAAATTGTGACAGGCGCACAGAATATGAGAGTAGGCGCGTATGTTCCGGCGGCTCTTGACAACTCAACAATTTCAGAAGGACGCACAATTAAAGCAGGTAAACTCAGAGGTGTGCCTTCTAACGGAATGATGTGCTCTTTTGAGGAAATCGGCCTCGATTGCAATAATTACGAAAACGGCAATAATGACGGTATTATGATATTGCAAGATTTAGGCGAGTTTAAAGATTGCACAGAGGAATTTTTTGAAAGCATTATAGGCAAAGATATAATCCCCGTATTGGGAGCAGACGAAACTGTTATTGATTTTGAGGTAACTTCAAACAGAGCAGACTGTTTCAGCATTTTAGGACTTGCAAGAGAAGCGGCAATAACAATGCACGGTAAATTTACAAAGCCGGAAGTTGCTGTAAAAGAAGAATGCAGCGAAAATACTGCTGATTTGATTACTGTGGAGGTACAAGCACCTGATCTTTGTCCTCGCTATTCAGCAAGAGTTGTTAAAGATGTTAAAATAGGACCTTCTCCTAAGTGGATGAAAGAGCGTTTGCAGGCAGCGGGAGTTCGTTCTATAAATAACATCGTCGATATTACAAACTACGTTATGCTTGAATACGGACAACCGATGCACGCCTTTGATAAGCGTACAATAAGAGGAAATAAAATTATAGTTCGCAGAGCTTTAGATGGAGAAAAAATTACAACACTTGATGAGCAAGAGCGTAATCTTGACAGCACAATGCTTGTTATAGCAGATGTAGAAGGCAGTACAGCCATTGCCGGTGTAATGGGCGGACTTAATTCCGAAATAGCTCCCGATACAACAGAAATCGTATTTGAATCTGCAATATTTGATGCAGTTACAGTACGCAGAGGAGCAAAAAAAGTAGGTTTGAGAACAGAGTCCTCTTCAAGATTTGAAAAAGGTCTTGATACAGTGCTTTGCCTTGAGGCGCTTGACAGAGCCGCACAGCTCGTTGAGGAACTTGGTGCAGGTAAAGTTTGCAAGGGTGTTATTGATGTAAGCACCGGCGAAAAGGTAATGCCTAAGATAAAATGCAGCGTAGAAGGAATTAACACATTTATAGGAATTTCCGCTACACAAGCTGAAATGGAGAAAATTCTTGTTGAGCTTGAATGTGAGCCGCATTTTGATGAAGGTTATGTAATACCGCCCAGCTTTAGAGGAGATTTGATTTGCGATGCGGACATAGCAGAAGAAATCGCAAGATTTTACGGATACAATAAGATTGAATCACGCTTGCTTAATGGTTGTGCAACAACTTTAGGAAGCAGAAATCGTAAGCAGAAGATTCAGGACCGCATCAGAAAACAAATGACGGGAATGGGTTATAACGAAATGCTTACATTCTCATTTATAAGTCCTTCTGTTTTTGACAGACTTAATCTTCCTGCAGATTGCTTGCTTCGTGATGCTGTTATTATTGAAAATCCTTTAGGAGAGGACTACAGCGTAATGAGAACAACAATGATGCCTTCTTTCTTGGAATCCGTAGCTAATAACCATGCACACAGAGTAGAAGCTGCATCCTTGTTTGAAATTTCATATATATACGTTAAGACTGATAAGTATCCCGATGAGCTTCCGGAACATAGAGAAATGCTTACTTTTGGTGGCTATGCTGCTAACGGCAAGGCTGATTTCTTTGAATTTAAAGGTGATATCGAGGCTCTCTTGGAAGCACTCAAAATAACAAAATATGAGTTTGAGCCTGAGAAAGAAATAGCCTTTATGCATCCGGGAAGAACGGCAAGATTGTTTATAGGAGGAAAGGATTCGGGAATATTCGGTCAGATACATCCTGCAGTTGCCAAAAAATGGGGCTGTCCTGATAATACAATGGTTGCAATGCTTAGAACAGATGTTCTTATTGCAAACGTAACAGATATTCCCAAGAATAAGGAACTTCCTAAATTCCCTGCAGTTACAAGAGATATTGCAGTTGTTCTTGACGCAGATGTTCCGGCTGGCCATGTAGAAAAGCTTATACGTCAGCGCGGAGGAAAGGCTTTGGAAACTTGCACTTTGTTCGACTGTTATATAGGTGCACAAGTGCCGGAGGGTAAGAAGAGTCTCGCTTACGCGTTGGCATTCCGTGATGCAACAAGAACACTTACCGATGAGGACGTAAGTAAATTTATGAAAAAGATTCTCAATGGACTTGAAATGCAATTTGGAGCAAGCTTGAGATAATTAAAAGCAAGAATTATAGGAGAAAAGGCATGAGTATTTATGATTATTTAGAGAAAAAAACGCCCGCGGAAATTTCAGAAGCCGGATACAGGCTACCGGACTTGGATATGGAAAAAGGCGATATATGGGTGCCGGGAGCATACGAAGGTACGATTCTGCGCTCTAATGTCAGCGTTAAGATTCATACGGTCATAAATTTTCTCACTGCCTTGGCTGTAAAAAAACAGGCTTTCAATCCATCAGAAAAAAACAAAGCAAAATTAACAGCAAGATTATTAAAATATCCTGCTATTTCTCTTGTTGATCCTGTATGCTCATACTGTGTGGCATTTAAGATACCTCAAAATGAAGCAAAAAAGGAAGCATTAAGAGCTTTGGCGCTTGATTTGGCTAAGAATTCCGTTAATCGTGAACAGGTCAAAATGGGACTTGCGCTTTTGGGTATTGCCGGTAAAAAAGAAGATTTGCATATATTGAAAACCTTGGGAAAACATGATGAGTTTACTTTATTTGCAGCAGGCTCTGCCGCCGGACTTTTAAAAGGTAAGGAAAAAAATGCTTTTCTTACAGAACTTGCAGAAGAAGTTGAGGGCTGGGGCAAATTGGCGATTCTTTATGAGCTGGATTACAGTGATGAAAAAGCTCGCCTTTGGGCAGTCAAAAAAGGTTGCCGCAATACTGTAGGATATTCTTATGCTGCCAATGTGTGTGCCACAAAAGGTAATATGGCAGATATTCTCGCAAAGCTGAAAGCCGGAGAGTATGCAGAAACAGAGGCAGAAGAAATTTTCCGTGGAGTGTGCGATATTTTTACCGGATTGCTTAATCCTGACGAGAACCAGGATGGTATAAAGGAATACGGAGAGGCTATTAGAGCTTGTACTTCGTTTAAAGATATTTGTCTGAATATGCCTGAAATATCATCAAAAGATGAAAGAGCAGCAAAAATAGCAGAGAAATTATCTGATTATTAATATTTTTCGGAGGTCAGTTTGTATGATTGAGATAAAAAATCTCACAAAGCGATATGGACAGATACACGCAGTAAATGATATATCGCTTACAATTAAAAAGGGCGAAATCCTTGGTTTCTTGGGGCCGAACGGTGCAGGAAAATCTACAACTATGAATATTCTTACAGGATATTTGTCGCCAACCTCAGGTACCGTAACCATTGATGGTTTTGATATAATGGATTCACCTCGTGAAGCTAAAAAATTAATCGGTTACTTGCCGGAGTTGCCGCCTCTTTATCAGGACATGACTGTTAGTGAGTACCTTAAATTTATTTCAGAGCTTAAGAGTGTTCCGCTAAAGCAACGCAAACGCCAATTGGACGAGATTTTGTATCTTGTAAAATTAGGAGATATGCAGGATCGTCTGATTAAAAATCTTTCAAAAGGATACAAGCAAAGGGTTGGCGTTGCACAAGCCTTGGTAGGCAATCCGCAAGTATTGGTTTTGGATGAGCCGACGGTAGGTCTTGACCCTAAACAAATAATTGAAATCAGAAAACTGATTGGTGCTTTGAGACATGAGCACACGATTATATTAAGTACGCACATATTGCAGGAAGTAAATGCAGTTTGCAGTAGTGTTGCCGTAATCAATAAGGGTAAACTTGCGGCTGCCGGTTCTGTTTCCGACTTTACAGCATCAGAAGGTACCGTAAATAAATTTGTAATAAGCATTGTGGGAGCGCCTTCAAGAACAGAAGCCCAAAATGCGTTAAAAGAAACAGACGGTGTGCGCAGAGTTGATTTTGTGAGAGTGGATAAGGATGCATACATCTTTAATGTAGAATCTGAACGCAAAAGCGACGTGCGCAGAAGTGTTTTCAATGCTGTGTCACGTAATAACATGGCAATAATAGAGTTAAGACCTGTAGGACGAACTCTTGAAGAAATTTTCATTGATATAGTAAGCAATGAACAAAACTCGGAACAAGAGTAACAAGCGGAGGTGTATTTATGTTAACAATCTATAAAAGAGAAATGGGAGCATATTTTCGCTCGCCCGTTGCTTATTGTATCATAGGTTTTTTTATGGCGATTGTAGGCTTGATGTTCTGGATTAATTCTATTTTGCAAGCTTCTGCACAGTTTTCCACAACACTAAGCTCAATAGGCATGTATCTTACTTTTATAATACCGATTATGACAATGAGACTTTTATCTGATGAAAAGAAAAACGGTACCGAAGTCCTTTTGAGAACGTGTCCCGTTCCAATGTGGAAGATTGTACTCGGTAAATATCTTTCATCAGTTACATTGTTCCTTATAATGACTGTCTTGACAGGTATTTATCCCGTGTTGATAGCATTTCTCGTAGAAGAGGGAGCTGTGGTAGGCTCTGCGCAGGATTTCGGTAGCTATGTAGGCTTCTTTATGCTGGGCATGGCATATATTGCGGTGAGTCTGTTTGTGTCTTCTTTTACGGAAAGTCAATCTGTAGCCGCAGTTTCCGGTATTGTTGTATTGCTTATTTTATATTTCTTACAATCTATAGGAGCTTCGTTGGGAACAACACTCGGTGCGGTTTTGCAATGGATTGCACCTCTTACCAGATATCAGGACTTCACAGTGGGTGCTTTTAATATAGCTTCACTTATTTTTTATTTTACATTTTCAGCAATGTTTGTATTTTTAACATACGTAAACCTTGAAAGGAAAAGAGTTATATGAGTAAAAATAAAGACAATTCAGGTACATTTAAAAAACGAATTAATTACAGCGTAGGCTATCTTTTGTTAATTGTGGCTGTTGTAGTTGTTTTTGTTGTGGTAAATATAATTCTGGAACAACTCCCCATGACTTTGGACTTCACTACAAACGAGCAATTTTCAATAACAGAAGAAACAGAAAAAATTCTGGAAAATCTTAAGGAAGACGTAGAAATTATAGCTTTATACGACAGAGTTAAAGGTGAAGCAGACACCCAAAAGGCAGAGGTAATAAGAATCCTTGATATTTATGACAGATATGAACACGTGGATGTTTCGTATGTTTCACTGAACGTAAACCCCAATATTATAAATGATTCAGTAGGGGCCGTGGCAGCAGGAACGTATTCCGAAGGAGACTATATAGTAAAAAGCGCCAAAAGAAACAAACGTATAGCGGCAGACGATATGTTTGAGACAGAAGTAGGCTATGTGGCAGACATTTTGCCGCTGACATATACAACAGGCAACAGAACTGAGCAGAGGGTAAGTACAGCAATCAGATATGTTACACTTGATATCATACCCAATCTCTACGTTTCTACGGGAATGCAAGAGAATTCCGTGGATGATTACGGACTGATTTTCGAGGACATAGACAACATGAATATCAGCATAAAAGAAGCGGATATTTCAAAGTTTACAAAAATGCCTGAGGACGCCGGCGCACTTGTTATTTTAAGTCCTAAGAGAGACCTCTCTCAGACAGAATATGACATGTTACGTCAGTGGCTGGAATTTGACGGAGGCATGGTTTTTGTCGCTTTTGACTCAGATATGACAGGCACGGAAATGACACGATTTAATTTGCTGCTTTCGGAGCTTTATGGTATGGAAGTTAAAAATGATATTGTCTCTGATGAGGAGGAGTATCAGATTACGGCAGCCGCAAAAAATTCAGTAATTACTGCAACAGATTTAAGTTACGGACCGCTTAAAGTAAATCCCCTTTCAAAAACATTTATTGCTTATGATTCAAGAAGTATAAATATGTTAAATAAAACGGGATATTTTGAGTCACATCCCATAATTCAAACATCAAAGACAGGTAAAAGCACGGGATACGTTACGGGAGAAGAGGTGACCGGAATTACAACTCTGGCTGCTTGCGGAGAATTCTATGCAAACGGAAAAAGCTCAAGAGTTGTTGTGTTGGGTTCAAGCCTTGGTTTGTCTGATGACTTTATTAAGAAATATGCAGATTCTTCTTCTGAACTTTTATTCCTGTACAGCATTGACTGGATGATGGGAGAAGACACAATGGAGTCTTTAAAAGTTGAATCAAAGACGTATAATACAACAACAATAACAGTCGATAAAGTTCAGAATAAGTGGATTTTTACTTTTTCTGTTGTTATTTATCCTTTGGTAATTATTGGTGTAGGTTTCTTCGTTTGGATAAGAAGACGTCATCTTTGATAATGTTTTAATGGGATATTCGAGAGGTAATATTTTATGAAACAATATAAATTAACTATTATTTCATTAATTGTAATAGCTGTAGTGTTAGTAGGCTTTTTCGTTGTTTCATCAGTAATGGATAAGGATGATGGAAACGAAGTAGCAGTTCCTACAAAAGATATCGAAACAGAAAGTGTTTTCGGTTTTTCTTCAATCAGTGAAATACAATCATACGAGAGTAACATTGTAGACGATATAAAGCTTGAAAGAGACAGCAGCGGCAATTGGTCTTGCAGCACTTATGAGGATATTAAGCTCTATGCTGCGGGTATAAATACAGCTTTGTCTTCTGTAAGATCTTGTATGGCCGCTGTCGTGTACCAAGGTGAAATAACAGATGAAGTAATAAAAAATTATGAAATTTCCAGAACACAGCATATTAAAGTGACGCTTAAAGATGGTACCGTATATACGTTGCGTTTCGGTATGCAGAAACCGGGAGAGGCAATGTATTTTGCTGCTGTCGAAGAAAAAGGAAAGGTTTATCTTATAAACAGCACATATAAAAATGCTGCGACACTTACAAAAGAAAATCTTTTATATACACAGATTTTTAGCTTTAATGATAAAGGAAAAATCAAAAATATAGAGGTGCATAAAAAAGGCGAAATGTTTATGTCTCTTACGAGTAAGTTTACCGAAGAAAGCAGAACATGGACAATGAAGTACCCTCTTGAACGTCCTTGTGACGATTCGTATGTGGAAGAAGTAATAAATAGTGTTACGTCGATATTTACCGCAGAATATATTGAAGGTGATTGTGAAGATTTATCCAAATACGGGCTTGATAATCCGGCGTACTTTTTGAAACTTACTGACAACAAAGGTTCACAAACACTGTCCATCGGTAACAGAATTCCGGAGGGCGGCCAGTTTTACTGCGTTTTTGGCGGTGACAACAATGTTTTCACAATAGCCATGGAATCTGTAGCATTTACCGATGATTCTGTTATAAAATACATGAATGCAAATATTTTTAACAGAATGTATACAGTGTTGGAGTCTATAAAA
>JAFZEI010000045.1 GCA_017560765.1 Clostridia bacterium
TGTAATAATTATTATATATAACTTTCTTAAAGTATAACAGAATGTAACAATAAATACAATAAAATCTTAAACGAACATTTTGTTAAATTATTGTAAATAAAGGCTCTTTAAGATTGCAGTTTTTCAATTATATTTGTTATAAGCGGAATAACATCTTTCTTTCTGGACATTATCGTGTTATAACAAAAGTCTTCTTCGTGATTATTTCCGCCAAGGTCTGATTTAATTTCTTCTGAAATACCACCGCTTGCAAATCTTAGTGTTGTTAAACCTTCTTTTAAATCAACAAAAATAACCATGAGAAGATCATATGTATCTCCGGCAGCTATATTTTCCATGTGTGATATAATACCGTCTCTCATATCCCCTATTGCCGACATGCCCATAACAGTAATCTGGCTGATTCCTACAGTATAGCCTTGTATTTCAACTGTTTTAAAATCTTGTGAAAATGCCTCTGCAGCAGATTTTCCATTAAATGAAGTACCTGCTTTAAACATCATTTCTGCAAATTCATCAATATCTATACCTGCTATATCTGCAAGACGTTGCGCAGTGTTTTTATCATAATCAGTAGCAGTAGGTGATTTAAAATTAAGCGTATCCGAAATGATAGCCGCGCAAAGTATGCCTGCAATGGATGGTGTAGGTCTGCGTCCCTTTTCAGTATACAAATTAGCAATTATTGTTGATGTACTGCCGACAGGCTCATTTTTAAATAAAATCGGGCTTGCTGTCGTTAAATCGCCAACTTTATGATGATCGATTATCTCAATAATTTCTGCTTCGTCGATACCTTTAACAGTCTGAACTTTCTCATTATGGTCAAGTAAAATTACTTTCTTTTTGCGGTGAGAAATAAGGTGATATCTTGAAATAAATCCGAGAACAACACCATTTTCATCAAGAACAGGATAACTCCTGTATCGATTCTTAGTCATGCTGTCTCGTATGTCTTCGATATAATCATTTATGCAGAATTTCACTATATTATTATTCTCATCTGCCGTCATAATCGTGCTGACGGGGATGCTTTGATTTATTAATCTTGCAGTGGTATATGTATCATAAGGAGTTGTGATTACTACAGCACCATATGAGTCTGCTTTTTTTATCACTTCTTCTTCGGGTTTAAATCCACACGTCACAACAATAGCATTTGCCCCTAACTCAAGTGCTTTCAGCTGGGAATCACCTCTGTTACCAACTACAACAATGTCGCCTTTTTCGATGTAGTCTCCGTAACTTTCAGGCATACAAGCCGCAACAACAATTTTGCCTGAGGTTTTAAAGTTATGTCTGTTTCCTGCTTCAATTTCGCCATTAATTGTTTCAAGAATATTGTCAATTCTCGTTCCGCAAGAAGAAATACAAGTATAATCAAAAACATCCATATACTTGTCCGTAATATTTGTAATAGAAACAAGACCGAGCAACTTTTGTGCATCATCAACAATCGGAAGCGTTCTGTTGTTAGATTGTTCCATTATTTGCCACGCAATTTTAATTGAAACATCAGGTGACAACTTATCAACAATATCAAGATCAAGGTCGCTAACCTGACGTCTTACGTTAGATATTTTTTGCGGTACAGGTATTTTAAAATAGTCAAGTACAAACTTAGTTTCTTCATTAAGTTCACCCAATCTGCAAGCTTGTGCTTTCACGCCAAGTTTTTTCTTAAGCTCAGCATAACCTATAGCAGAGCATATAGAATCAGTATCGGGATTCTTGTGACCAAATATATATATCGTATCTCTGTCCATATTAATTCTCCTATTTTAAAATATCTCTATGTTCTGTAAAAACAGAATAACCTTTTTCTTTCATTATTCTTACGGTTTCATTTGTAATAGCAACACTTCTGTGTTTGCCTCCCGTACAACCGATACCGATTTCAAGAATCTCTTTACCTTCATTATTATACAACGGCAAGAGAAAATCAAGCAAATCTTTAAGCTTGTTAATAAAAATCTTGCAATTTTCTGAATTAAGCACGTATTCCTTTACCGGTTCATCATTACCTGTTAAATGTTTAAGTTCATCAACATAATAAGGATTTTTTAAAAATCTCACATCAAAAACAAGGTCGCATGTATGAGGAATTCCATGTTTAAATCCAAAAGAAATAATGTTTAATTTTATACCTTCATTACCTTCAAAGGTACCGAAAAGTTTAACAATCTTCTTTTTAAGGTCCCAAACAGAATATGTGCTGGTGTCAATGATAATATCAGAATTATCTTTTAACCCCGCAAGTTTTCCCCGCTCTATCTCAATTGCAGCAACATTATTACCATCTTGTGCCAATGGATGAAGCCTTTTATTTTCTTTATATCTGTTAAGAATAACACTGTCATTACAATCAACAAATACTATCTTAACTGTTTCACCACTGTTTTTCATTTCATCAATGAAATGATATAAATCAGAAAAATCATCACCGCTTCTCACATCAGTAACAAAAGCTGTTTTTCTTTGCGAAATTTCACTATGCTTATACATTTCACCAAATTTCGAAAAAAGCTTCAAAGGCATATTGTCTATACAAAAATACCCAATATCTTCAAGAAATTTTGCGGCTTGTGATTTGCCGCCTCCGGACATACCTGTAAGTATTAATATTCCCATTTTTTACTGCGCCTCAATTATTTTTACTTCTGTTTCTAATTCAACACCGAATTTTGCAAACACTGTGTTTTGTACGTATTTTATCACACCTAAAACATCCTCACAAGTAGCATTACCTGTATTAATAACAAAACCGCAATGTTTTTCTGAAACCTTTGCACCACCGACAGTATATCCTTTAAGATTTGCATCCTCAATCAGTTTTCCCGCAAAAAGGCCTGCAGGCCTTTTAAATGTACTTCCTGCACTTGGAAATTCAAGCGGTTGCTTTGTAATTCTTCTGTTATTTAAATCTTTCATTTTTGACAAAATATCTTCTTTATTGCCTTTTTTTAACAAAAAAGATGCTGATAATATTAAATATCCATCATTTTCATAAGAAGAATGTCTGTAAGAAAAATCATGCTCGTCAAAATTTTTGGTACAAACAGACAAATTTTCACAATCAAGATATGTACTGCGTACTAAAACTTGGGATATTTCTCCATCATATGCACCGGCATTCATCAGCACAGCGCCACCCACATTTCCGGGAATTCCGGAAGCAAACTCAAGTCCCGTTAAGCTGTTTTCGCACGCAAATAAAGCTAATTTAGAGAGCAAAGTACCTGCTCCTGCACTGATAATCATTCCGTTTTCACAAGGTATTGCTTCAATACTGCTTAATTCAGAGCCGATTTTAACAATGATACCACGATATCCCTCATCACTGAAAAGC
The DNA here is from genome assembly GCA_017560765.1 of Clostridia bacterium. GTDB lineage: Bacteria > Bacillota > Clostridia > UBA1212 > UBA1255 > Egerieisoma. The sequence goes on from JAFZEI010000045.1 coordinate 3,350, forward strand.
AAATTACTGCCATTACCGATAATAACATATCTAATGCAATTCTCTTTAATATATTTAAATAGTTTAATCAACTGTTCTTCGCTTTGCGGCGTAACAAGCAAATCTGCCGCGCCGCCTATACGGAATGTGGTATGCTTTTTCAGGGGTTCGTTAAAGAACAATATATTTGACGGAAGAAAATTTTTAATATCGGTATACATAATTTTTCCTTTCTTTTTATCAATCAAAAACAGATAAACTCAATAAAACAGTTCGTAATTAAAACTGCCTCCCTTGGGCATTCCATCTTTATTCTCAAACACTCGCTTATTTAACTCTTTTGCCGCATTGTAACCCATCATTTTTTGTCTGTTATTCATAGCAGCAACCTCTATAATAATAGCAAGGTTACGTCCGGGCATAACAGGAATTTTTACGAATGGTACTTGAATTCCCAAAATATCAGTATATAAGTCATCTATTCCCATTCTGTCATATTCCTTACCTGCTTCCCAACGCTCAAGATCTACAACAAGTTGAATATTTTCTGTAAGTTTTACAGCTCCTACACCGTATAATCTTTTAACATCTAAAAAACCTATGCCTCGTATTTCAAGCAAGTGACGAATAATTTCCGGTGCAGAACCGACAAGAGCTTTATTTGATACCCTTCTGATTTCTACAATATCATCTGCTACAAGTCTGTGTCCTCTTTTTACAAGTTCCAATGCCGTTTCACTTTTTCCCACACCGCTATTTCCCGTAATAAGAACGCCTTCGCCGTATACTTCAACAAAACATGCGTGCATTGTTGTTCGCGGAGCAAGATGAACACACAGATATCTGTTAAGTTCACTGTGAAAAGCTGTGGTAGTTTCCGACGTGCGAAGAACGGGTATTTCGTATTTTTCGGCCAAAGAAATCATATCTTTGCAAGGCTCCATATTGCGTGCAATGATAATACATGGAAAGCCAATTTTAAAAAGACGTTCTAACTTTTCCACACGTTCATCATCTTGAAGAGAATATAAATACTGCATTTCAACATTACCGAGAAGCTGCACTCTGTCATTTGCAAAATTGTCAGCATAGCCTGCAAGCTCAAGTCCCGGTCTGTTTATATCAGGTCCGTACAAAAATATATCGCCCGTTTTATTTTCCCCGCAAAGTATCTCAAGTTGTTGATCTTTTATTACTTTGGATAAGCAAACTGAATATTTATCTTCCATCATAAATTCCTCTTTCAAAAATTCTAATTATAAACGGCAAAAACGATATCCTGCTCCCCAAACTGTTTCTATGTATTGAGGCTTTGACATGTCTTTTTCTATTTTTTCTCTTAATTTGTTTATATGAACAGTTACGGTGGATGTTTCTCCAAAAGAGTCAACTCCCCAAATTCTGTCGAAAAGCTGATCTCTGCTAAATACAATATTGGGATTGGTGGCAAGGAATAACAGCAAATCAAATTCTTTGTTTGACAGTATTATTTCTTTACCATCTACAAAAACTCTTCTGGCCGGTTTGTCAATTTTAATACTTCCCGTTTCAATTATGTCATTTTTTTCTGAGGAGGCTTCACCATTCTTAGAAACAAGACGCTCATATCTGTTAATATGCGCAGAGACTCTTGCCACAAGTTCGCTTGGGCTAAAAGGTTTAACAATATAATCATCTGCACCAAGACCAAGTCCACGTATTTTATCAATATCTTCTTTTTTGGCAGTTGCTATTATTAGTGGTACATCTTTTTCTTTTCTGATTCTTCTGCATATTTCAAAGCCATCCATTCCCGGAAGCATTATATCAACAATAACACAAGAAAAATCGTCGTTTAAGGCAGTTTTTAATCCGTCAGAACCGTTATATTCTGTCTCTGTTACATATCCGTTTGCTTCAAGATAATCTCTTTCTAAAGAAGCAATATTCACATCATCTTCAATTATTAATACTTTTTTACTTTCCACTATGAACACTATCCTTTATTGAAATAATTTCACCGTCTTTAGGAAGGCTGATAAACACTGTAAGTCCATCTCCGATATTACTTTCTGCCCATATACGACCACCATGACTTGTTACAATCTGCTTAGCAATTGAAAGACCAAGTCCGCTGCCTTTGACAGGATTGGTTCTGGCAGGGTCGTCTCTGTAAAAAGAATCAAAAATCTTACCTACAATCGCAGAATCAACTCCAATACCGTCATCTTTCATAGCAATAACTACTTCATTATCTTGTTCTGTCACTGCAACATAAAGGCTGCCAATTTCATCCTTTTTATATTTTGCGCTGTTTTCAGCAATATTTATTAATACTCTTGCAAATTGATCTCTGTCCAGCATAACATATACAGAATCTTTACACAAGTTTGCAAAAGACAGACATATTTTCTTTTTATCCATTGAAAATTTTAATTCCTCACAACACTGTGAAATGTAATTTCCGATTTCAACGTGCTCAAACACAAACGGAATTTTATCTAAATCCAGCTTAGAGAACAAAAACAAATCATCAACTAATTTATCCATTTCAACTGCAGTATTGTAAATGGTTGTATAATATTTTTTTTGTTTTTCAGGTGTGTCGGCAATTCCGTCAATTAAACCGGAGGCATAACCTTTTATGGACGTAAGAGGAGTGCGTAAATCGTGAGATATACCGGCTATTAACTCTTTTCTGTCTTCTTCATAAATTCTTTGTGTTTCATTTGATTCTAACAGCTTAATTCTCATATGATCAAATTGACGTATAACATCTGTAATTTCATCACTGCCCGTATATTCAATTGCAAAATCAAGTTTACCCTCACTAATTTTCCTTGAGGCTTCTTTAAGCTTGTTAAGAGGGCTCATTATACTGTTTGATACAGCAATAATCAGAGCAAAACTAATAATTATTATAATTGCAGAACCTATAACTGTAATAGATCTAACTGCATCATATATATTATTTGCAGCGTCTTGCCAATATTTACTGTTTTCGTTACGAAATTCCATAGTTCCTATGTGGTCATTAAACAGCAGTATTTCTGCCACATCACCTTTGTCATTAATTTTTATATTTGTAAAATACAAAAAACAATCCGAATCAGAATACAGAATTGTTTTTTTGTTCTGAGATATGGTGTCATTTAGCAAAACCGCCTCAGAATAAATTTTATTTGCATCTTCACCACCATTTAGATATACAGCATTACCGTTAATCAGTATATAACTCTTTGAATGTGTATTTGATATATAAGAATCAATAATTTCAAAATCCTCATGATTATTTAAATCGAACTGAGATTCACTCGTCATGTCTATCATTCCGTCAAAGAGAATCTGTAACTCATAAACAGAAAAAGACGTAATCTCATCTGAAGGAATTTCAAGACTTTTTACGTCATTTTTTATATATGTTGTTATAAAGACACGCATCACATAAAAAGAAAGTGCCATTACGAGAGCCAACAGAATTAAAAGCATTATTATATTGGATACTAATATTCTTTTTCGGACACTCATAACGGACCACCTTTAAAATTTATATTGCAATAAAAATAACGAGTAAAATCGCATCAAATATAAATATGCCTATACCAACCCTTTTTATTCCATTCATATCATCCCAAGCAGGATAATCATCTTCGTTTTTTCTGTAAATAATATGCCACAGTTCTTCAGCTTTTCCTATAATCAACCCTGCACCCACAGCAAAAATTGCAACAACTAAAGCTTGGGAAATTGAAATAAAAGGCTCCTGTCCAAAAACCATTGTTTTAAATACATCTTCAGAAAAAACAGCATACGGCTTATTCACCTTTAATTTTTCATCAATACCCTCTGTATACTCCCATTCAATATAAGTATTATCTTTCTCCGTACCGTATATTTTGTAAGTATACTCATAAGGTTCTGTATAGAAATCCTGAATTTCTTTGTCAAATTCACCTCTAATATAAATTTTCAATTCTGAATATTCAGCAGTATGAATCAAACTACCCGTCATCACTTTATCATCTTTAAAATAGAACTCATAATTTTTAACGTTATTCTCGGCACCTTTCATTATATATCTGACACCATCAACAACATCAGAATAATTATTTGACTTTGTTCTCGATAAAAAAGTTAATAACCCAAGTAATAAAAGACAACATAATATTATCATTATGTTACGGCCTTTATTCATACTCCTTCACACTCCGAAATATAATCTATATAAAGCTTAGAGGCAGTTTCAGGACTGTCTTCACCTGTTTTATTCTTTATAGGAGCAAATTCATGCTCTCTTTTTACTCTAAAAATTCCCATATCATCATAATAAGTAAATGCATCAAAAATAAATGCCTCGTATTTATATGCATTAGGCTTATCAGGTGTGATATTTTCACCTTTTTCGTTAATATATGAAGTTTTTTTATGAGCTGTATGATACGGCAATCCCTTATCACCCATTTTCTCAAATACTTCAATGTTAAACATATTACAGAGTATATGTGCATCACCGTAAACGAATTCCCCGTTGTCGTTAACAAGTTCAGCAAGTTCAGGTGATATCTCAGTATATTCAATTACAAACGGCTTTCCGCCTTTTTTACAGAAAACACCTGCTTTTTCATAAGCATCTCTTTTAATGAGTGATTTTCCTCCGAGCTTATAACCATTAAGAGAAATATACCCTAAAAAGCATGGATCTGCAAGCTGAACAAGAATATTGTCAATTCCGCCTACAAATATCCATTTAATTCCACGCTTTTTCATGTCGTCAATTACGCCACGTCCGAGCATAGCTCTAAAAATACCACCATGGCCGTCTGCGCCTTCTTTAATTTTATACTTTTCTTCAAGGACAAGTTTACCCTCCTCGTTAAGCATCGGAAGCATATATTGTTTAAAGAAGAAAATGTCTTCTTTAGCATAACCGAAATAATTATTTTCAACAAAAAACTTTTGCGTATCGCTGTCATTTTCTTCACTGGTCATAATGTACCACGGAATATTTCTGCCACACTCTTCAGAACGCTTTTTAAGTCTTCTGCACTGTATTTCAAACAGAGAAATACTCTCAGGTACATTAACATAAAATGTTCCTTTTGGTCCTTTGTGCCCAAGTCTTGTTCCCTGTCCTCCTGCCATCGTCACAACAGCATACTCACCGTTTTTCATTATATTAACGCCTTCAGCTGTATATTTATCATTTTCTTCTTTACTTAAATTTGCTTGAACTGTACATGGAATAGGCTCAACAGATAAATCATCGGAGCATGGCTCATCTTTTTTATCAAACAATGTTGCAGCTAAATCAAGATCTATATTGCTAAGTTGCTTTTCAAGCAAGCTGCATTCATCTGTTGAAAGCTCATTTTCGAATGCCAATACATGAGCTTGTCCCGCATTTACGTATTTTTCTTTAATTTGTTCTGATATCATATTGTTACTCCTTGTATAAAAATATTTAAATATTATCCGTCAATTTCTTTTTTTATCATTTTACCTTCTTTAAAAAGACTTTTAAGAGCCTCTGTATTTTTCTCAATTAAAGCACTTCTGTACTTTTCAAGTTCAGAAATAATAGTTGATAATTCAAAAATAACATTATCTCGATTTTCCATACA
>JAFZEI010000046.1 GCA_017560765.1 Clostridia bacterium
ATAGCTTTGGAATTAACATTACAAAACACTTTTCAGATAAGACAGATAAAGAAGCGTATGAATCAGGCTTGTATGATAAAGTTGAGTTTAAAGTATATAACGAAACAGACAAAGTATGGCTTGTGGCTGAAAATATTGACGGTATATATTATGTAAAAGGATATACAACGGACGAAAGTAAAGCAACATCATTTGTGCCGGTGAATTTTTCGGAGGAAGAATTGGGCAAGCTTTGTGTATACGGTGTTGAAGATGATGTTTATCAAATTGTAGAGGTAAATACTGCAGAGGGATACACATTGCTTGAAGAAAATGTAGAGCTGTCTATAGTGTTTGAAAATGAGAACGCATCCGCATTTGTTGCAGGCAAAGAAGTTGAAATGAATGCAAAGAACGAATCTGCAGATGCAACGGTTTCACTTAATATTGTTAATAATAAGGTTCCCGATCTTCCTATAACAGGGGATACAGGAATGTTTATGTTTGTAGCAATAGGTGTTGTGCTTATGACAGGCGCAGTCATAGCTATTAAGAAAATAAGCAGAAAGAATAAAGACTGATTAATATGAAGCAAAAGAAAGTATGTATTGCCATATGCATTATTGTTTTTGTGATTGCTGTGTTAATCGTTATATATCCTTTGGCATCAAATTATTTGGTGGAAAAAAAGCAAAGAAAAGTGTACACCGAATACTTTGAGAAGATAGAAAAATATAGTAATGAGGATATTTATAGAGAGAAACAAAAAGCAATTGAATACAACGAAAAACAGCGTTCGGAGGAGAATTACAGAAAAGTATTGAATATAGGGGATAACGGAATAATGGGGTATGTAAAAATACCCCAAATTGATGTTGTTTTACCAATATATCACGGAACGACGGCTGAGGTTTTGGAAAAGGGCGTAGGTCATCTGTTTGGATCTTCGCTTCCGATAGGTGGAATTGGAACACATTGTGTATTAACAGGACATTCGGGTATGTCAGGACAAAAGATGTTTTCCGATTTGGATTGCTTAAAAAAAGGAGATATTTTTTATATTGATGTTCTTGATGAAACATTGGAATATCGTATAGAAGATGTTTATGTAATAGAACCGAATGAAACAAAAAGTTTGCGTGTAGATACTGCAAAAGATGTGTGCAGTTTAGTTACGTGTACCCCGTTTGGAGTAAATACACATAGGCTTGTTATAAGAGGAGAGAGAATTGATAAATGTGCTGATTTGACACAAAACGAAAAATGTGCTGATTCAGCACAAAACAAAAACAGACCAAATTCCACATGGGAAAGAGAATATATTAAAGGTGTTTTTTGGGGAGCAATAATCGTCGTAAACATAGTTCTTTTGCAACGCATATACAAAAAAATAAAGAAAAGGAACAAATGATATGATGAAGAAAGTATATATTTGTTCTCCCTTGGGTGGAAACATAGACGACAATATTTCTATGGTTAAGAAATACACCAAGTATGCACTAAAATGCGGAACTGCGCCGATAGTTCCGCATTTTTACGCACTTTGTATAGACGATAACAACAAAACAGAGAGAGAGATGGGCATGAAAGCAGGCCTTTCAACATTGTGGTTTTGTGATGAGATGTGGATCTTCGGGGAGAAAATAACAGAAGGAATGAAGAAAGAAATTACCTTTTGCAAAAATCTTAATATAAGGATGAAAATCATAAAAGGTAGGGAGCTTGAAAGTATATTAAAGGAGGAAAAGACGGATGAAGAGAAGTAAAATGGCTGTAATAGTTGTTCTTATTGTGATGTGTATATGTATGCTCTCACAGAATGTATTTGCAAGCAATGCCTCACCAAATCCCACAGCAGGAAGTGGTGCAAGCAATGTTTCAAAAGCGATTGAAGATACATGGAAAGACGCAAAAGGACAAGTCCAAACGGTAGTAAATAATGTTGTGTTTCCTGTGGTTGATTTGATACTTGCTGTGTTGTTCTTTGTTAAACTCGGAACAGCATATTTTGATTATAGAAAGCACGGGCAATTTGAATTTACAGCACCGGCAATATTATTTGCATGCTTAATATTTACACTTACTGCGCCTTTGTACATATGGTCAATATTGCCATAACAGCAAGAACTGTAAAAGGGTGTGAGTAAAAATGTTTGATTGGTTAGAAGAAATCATAGAAGCAGTAACCGAAGCTGTTCACTATGGCTTTTCAGAATTAGGGCAGCAAATATCGAATAACATATGGGACATAATGCTTAAATGGATATATAAAACAATCTTTGATGCTGTGGCGAGTTTTTTTGACAAGATAAACCATATGGGAGCTGACATATTTGACATAGATTGGATAAAAGCAACAGTATTATTGTTTACATATTTCGGTTGGGCATTGTTTGCGGCAGGTGTAGTAGTTGCAATATTTGATATAGCAATAGAATACCAAAATGGCAGAGCAAACCCAAAAACAACAGCATTAAATATTTTAAAAGGCTTTTTTGCATGTTCGTTGATGGGAGTATTGCCTGTGGAATTGTACAAATTTTGTATAACATTACAAGCTACTTTTGCTCAAGATTTATCAACTTTATTTGCCTCAGGACAATCATTAAACATAGCGGATACCAGTAGGTTTGTATTAAAATCGGAGTTTGCGTCTCCGGGTTCAATGTCAAATTTGTTTTTAACACTTATGTTAATTGCCTTTGCATATTGTGTGATCAAACTGTTTTTTCAAAATATAAAAAGAGGCGGAATTCTCCTGGCGCAAATTGCAGTAGGTTCGTTATATATGTTTTCTGTACCGAGAGGATACAGTGATGGTTTTGTTCAATGGGTAAAGCAAGTAATAGCACTATGTTTAACAGCGTTTTTACAGAGCTTGTTGTTGTATTTGGGATTGATTACTTTTGTTGATCATATGCTCTTAGGTTTAGGCATAATGTTGGCCGCTAACGAAGTGCCGAGAATAGCACAACAATTCGGTTTGGATACGACTGCAAAATTCAATGCGATGAGTATTGTTCATGCAACATCAACTGTGGTTCATTTATCTAAAGCATTAGTTAAAAAGTAAGAAGGAGATACGAAAAATGAAGGAATATATATATCCGCAAAACTTAAAAGCCACATCCAATATATGGATGTGGTCTTTAAGAGATTTTGTGATTTTGATTATAAGTACACTTATATCAGTATTGGCAGTAGTACACGCAAAAACATTAATGCCGGGTGTGGCAACATTAGTTTTTGCTTTTCTGGCAATGAGATTTGATGAAGATACCGTAATAGACTTCATCAAAACAGCAACGAAATATTTTATAACATCGCAACAATATTATGAATGGAGATGAGAAGGATGCGAAGAAAAGGAAATTCCGTACAAGAACTAATTGGTATAAAAAGTTTTGGCAAGTATGGGTTGATAACAGACAAAGGAGAACTGTTGTTTTATAGCGTGACTCCTACCAACATATCAGTCTTATCGAATACAAGCATTGAAATAAAAATAAGGCATTTATTAATGGTATTGTGCGCTGTACCGGACATAGAGATTGTTTGCACGGACTCTTCTGAATGCTTTGATGAAAACAAATCGTACTTGTATAAAAAAGCAAATCAAGAAAACAATTCAAAAGTTCGTGAATTGATAGAGAAAGATATTTTGTTTCTTGATCACATACAAACGGAAATGGCAACAGCAAGACAGTTTATATTTGTTATTAGGTGCAGCAACAAAAAAGAAGAACAAATATTTAATACAACAAACAGAATAGAGAAAATATTGGCAAGCCAAAATTTCGAAGTCAGAAGAATGGATAAGAGAGAAATTAAAAGGGTTCTTTCGATATATTTCGAAGCAAGCTTGAGTGGAGAATTAATGGCAGATAGCGACGGAGAGCAGTATTTTCGATAAAACTCGAAATGAAAGGGGCGAAAACAGCTAAAAATAAGCTCGGAAAAGAGCTTTCATTTCGGAATTTAGGCGAAAACGAAGAAATTTGGCTATATATAGGCAAAAACGAGGTGTAAAAATGAGGAAAAAGAAAGAGTTAACTGAAGAACAAAAAGAAGCAATAAGAACAAAAGATTTCTTTGATATGATAGCTCCTGCGACAATAAAGTTTATGACAGACTATTATATCGTGGGAGATAGCTACAGGAGTGTTTGGGCAATACGAGAATATCCGCCTTCTACAAAAGAACAGGCATTGCTCTCTCAATTGGCAGACAGAAGTAATGTTACCATCAGGATATACCACAGACTTGTAGATGCTTCAGAACAAAGAAAGATAATTCAAAATGCTACAAGAAGAAACAAGATGAAAAGCGGAGGTAATGACATTCAGGAAAACATCGAAGCAGAAGGCAATCTTCAAGATGTAGTTGATTTACTTGCCAATATGCGAAAAGATAAAGAACCGCTTTTGCATTGCTCGGTATTTATTGAATTAAAAGCAAAATCATTGGATGCTTTAAAAGAATTACAAAGTGATATTATGATAGAGCTTACTCGTTCAAAAATATCTGCAGACAGATTGACATTAAGACAAAAAGAAGGTTTTTTGTCTGTCCTTCCGACAGGCACAAATAAATTCGGAGCGTTGTACGAAAGGGTGTTGCCGGCATCGAGTGTTGCGAACTTGTTTCCGTTTAATTATTCTGGTAAAACAGATCCGAACGGAATATACATAGGCAGGGACAAGTATGGAACGAACATACTTGTGGATTTTGATAGGAGAACAGAAGATAAAACAACAAGCAATGTGCTTATACTCGGTAATTCCGGACAAGGTAAATCATATCTGCTTAAAATGATATTGACAAACATCCGTGAGAGTGGAAAGCAAATTATTTGTCTTGACCCCGAATCAGAATATGAAGAATTGTGTTCAAATCTTGGTGGCTGTTATATTGATTTTTTGACAGGCGAATACAAGATAAACCCTCTTGAGCCAAAAGCTTGGGCAGATAATGCAGATGACAACGACAGCGAAGCACCGGCAGCATTTAACAAAGCCACTCGCTTAAGTCAACACATAGCATTTTTAAAAGACTTTTTTAGGAGCTACAAAGATTTTACAGATGCACAGCTTGATACAATAGAAATATTACTGTCAAAGCTCTATGCAAGGTTCGGAATTACAGACAGCACGGATTATAGCAAGCTTGAATCTATCGACTATCCAGTTATGTCAGATTTTTATAAGTTATGTGAGGATGAATATTATATGTATGACTCACAGCGAAAATATTTATATACAGAAGAAATGCTTCAAGAAGTATGTCTGGGTATTAATTCTATGTGTGTGGGATCAGAGAGTAAATATTTTAACGGACACACAAATATAAGCAACGATATGTTCTTGTGTTTTGGAGTAAAGGGCTTGATGGAAACAAACAAAAGGTTAAAAGATGCTATGCTTTTTAATATTTTGTCGTATATGTCAAACCAACTGTTGGTAAAAGGAAATACAACGGCATCAATAGACGAGTTTTATTTGTTTCTTACAAATATGACTGCAGTAGAATATGTGAGAAATCTTATGAAGCGTGTAAGAAAAAAGGACTCATCTATTATTTTGGCATCACAAAATATTGAAGACTTTTTGCTTCCTGAACTGCGTGAATTTACAAAGCCGTTATTCAGCATTCCGACACATCATTTTTTATTCAATCCCGGAAGAATAAACGAAAGAGAATATATGGATGCTCTTCAAGTTGAACAGAGTGAGTTTGAGCTTATCAAGTATCCGGAAAGGGGAACTTGTTTGTATCGTTGCGGAAACGAAAGATATTTATTGCAAGTTATCGCACCTGAATATAAATCAAAATTGTTCGGAAATGCGGGTGGCAGATAATGGCAGCTCCGATAATACCGATAGTAAAAAAGGCGGTAACGGTAGTTGTCTCTAATAAAAAACTGCGAAATACAGTAATCGGCATCGTAATAGGATTTATTTTTATTGCTTTGATGCCGATTATATTTTTGGTCGGATTTTTTAGTGATGACTATGAAATAGACACAACGCAAATACGAGATGTGATAGAAGAAAAAGAAGATGAGGCAGATGATATATGGGATGAAATTGAAGAAAAAATGGAAGAAGCTGAATTATCAGGTATACAACAAGAAGATGCAAAGCTGTTATTAACAATGGCTCTTTTTGATAAAAGAAATGACGATGACTTTGTGGATGATTTTGTTGGATGTTTTGAAAAAGATCAAGATGACGATGATTTGATAGACAATATCAATTCCAAGTTTGATACAGAAATAGACAGTCAACAATTTACTGATATAGTTTCGAGCGTAAGAAAAAAGCACATTGACAAGACCATTTTTGTAAATCCGCTAACAAAAAACAGCACGGATCTTATGCTTTGGGCAAAGTATATAGCGATCAAGAATTGGGGATGTGTTTATTCTACATACGGATTTGTTTTAGATGAAGAACTTCTTGAAAATCTTTCAAAAAGACATCCTGAAAAAGTTGGGCAACACAAAACAGAAATACAAAACAACTGGATTAGAAGCAGAACGGTTGATGGAGTAGGTATAATAAAAAGTTATGCTTGGTATGATATTCAAACTAATCTTATTAAACCAAACATAAATGGAATATCTGATGTGACAGCAGAAGAATTATATAACTTGGCAACTCAAAAAGGATTGATAGAAAACATTCCGGAAGTACCCGGCATAGCAGTATATTCAAACGGAGAGCTTGGTGTTTATATTGGGAATGGTAAAGTTATAGAATCAAAGGACATCACACAAGGTGTTGTGGAAACAGATATAAAGCAAGGTGGATGGACAGAGTGGTTTTACATTCCGAACATTAACTACAACTAAAAAGAAAGGAAAGATTAATATGAAAAAATCAACAGTAACAGTCACTTTTGACGACGAACAATTACAAGCACTTAAAATGTATTTATCAGAAAAGAACTTAACAGTTGAAACAGAATTAGAAGAAATGCTTCAAGCGTTATATTTAAAATCCGTACCGTTAACGGTTAGAGATTTTATAACAAAGAAAGCAAAAAATGAAATGGAAAAAGAAAATAAAGCTACAAGAAGGATGAAAAGCAATCCTATTACAAAAGTGAATATTGAACAAAGCAACGAATAGGAGATGAGAATAATTGAGAAATCAAAGATTCGGAATAGAGATTGAGATGACCGGAATTACGAGGACAAAAGCAGCCAAAGTAATTGCCGGTCATTTTAATTCTGAAGC
>JAFZEI010000047.1 GCA_017560765.1 Clostridia bacterium
GTCGCCTGAGCAATCAGCAAAGTATTTTGCAGTAACTTTTTGCCAAGTATATGTAGTAAGCTGCCAAGCAGTAACGCTCTTTATTGTATTACCGTCGCACTGCGCATCAAGACAAGAAGCGTTTAATAAAAGAGTAATATTTTTATTTTCTTTAATTTTACCAAAAAGAACAGAATCCCATAAAGTGGGAGCGAGGGTAGGATTTCTGTAAATGTTTTCCTCTTCAAATTCAGAAAGAATGCCTGTTTCTCTATTGTAAGGGCCTCGTGCACCTCTTACCCACATTCTAATTTCAGAAGAACTGTTGCCACCCAGCATTGGTCTGTCTTGGATAAGTACAACCTTTGCACCGTGGCGCGCCGCTGCTAAAGCGGCTATTGTACCAGCAAGACCGCCGCCTATAACGCAAAAATCACACGAGTGTTCAATTGTTTTAAAAATACTGCTCATTTTTCTCACCATTTAAAGAATGACATTGTTTTTTACTAAAATTTCTCTTAACATCTTTACATCCGTTTCGCGTACGGAATGTTTGTTTTTTATACTTAGAGCAGCTGCTGTTCCTGCGGCCTGTCCCATTGCCATGCAAGGGGGCATAACTCTGACAGCTCCGGCTGCAGTAGAATCAGCACTGAGACACCTGCCTGCAACAAGCAGATTATCGATTTTTTGAGGTACGAGACAACGAAAAGGAACACCGTAATAATCTCCGTTAATAGGTACGTATTCGTTGCTTTTCGGCCCGAATCTGCCGTGCACGTCTACGGAATTCGCAGCAATGAATACGCTGTCTTCGGGAACTTTTGCAGATAATAAATCCTCTGCAGTAAGTCGATATTCTCCCTGAATATGGCGACTTTCTCTAATGCCTATGTGAGAAGCAGTTGACTTAATTCTCGCGTCCTTACAGCCCGGAACATATTTGCGGAAAAATTTAATGATTTCATCTGCTTGCTTTCTTCCTTCTATTTCTGCAAAGGTAAGACTTTCGTTATTTGTGCTGTCTACACCCATAATGCGGGATGTGTTTATGCACCATTCGTCTTTTTTCGGCATCCTGAAAAGACCTATACTAACACGGTTTAAGGACCAGTCTCCGTTCTCGCGAGCTTCTGTTACCCTCCAGTGAAGTGAACGATAGTTTACACCATCTTTGCGGTAAAAGTTATCTAAATTATCATTTATATCTGCCTCAATTGCATCAGAATCTACGTTGCTCATGTGAAAAAACATTGTGGCAGGCTGAATCAAGCCAAGCTCTTCATTCCCCATTTCAAAAGGTACACCTGCGCGAAAAGCAACGTCGCCATCGCCGGTACAATCAATTACGACTTTGGCATAAATGTTCTCAAAACCGGATTTTGACAAAACGGTGACACCTGTAATTTTATTGTCCTCAAGGACGGGCTTTGCAAAAGTTGTATGATACAGTATTGAAACATTTGCCTCTAATAGCATTTCGTCCAGTATAAGTTTAAGCCCTTCCGCTTCAAAAGGCGTTATGTGGTCGTGGCCGATTTTTATCCAAGAAGAGAAACATGTACCACCCAAAACATCCTTTGGATGAATGGCAAAGCCTTTTTCTACCATGCGATTTACAATTTCTTCGAAAATACCTCGGATAATCATATTTTCGCCTTTTGCATCATAGCAAGTCATAAAAGGTCCCACAAGGCCGGAAGTTGCCATTCCGCCGCAACAACCGCTTTGCTCTATTAAAAGTACTTTTGCGCCTTCTCTTGCTGCAGCAATTGCGGCACAAACACCGGCGGGGCCTCCGCCTATTACTAAAATATCGTTGTCATTTATCATATACGCTACACCTTTCTTCTTGCTTGAAACAAAAATAAATAAATTTGTCGTCACGGCTGACCTCTGTAAAGCCGGCATTTTTTATCATCTTTATGGATTTTTCGTTTTGATGAAAACATTTCATTTTAATGTTTTTTGCGCCAATTGTTGTTTTGGCATAATCAGTCATAATTTTAACTGCATCGGTTGCAAACCCTTTTCCTTGAAATTCCGGCAAAAGCCTAATGCCAAGCTCTACATTTCCGAAATAATCAAAATTATGAAAAACAGCTTCTCCGGCAAATTTCCCGTCTGCTCTTACAGCTACGGAATACTCTTCTCTCGTTTTCTTCATTTGTTTTGCAAAATTAATAAAATAATTGGCACTTATGACATTCGGTGCGTCTTCTTTATAATTGTAACCCCAATATTTGTTGTTCTCATCATCAATATATAAACGCATGAAATTCTCTCCGTCATTATCTGTGAGTTCACTTAGCTCAATGCGCTCGCCGCAAATTTTTACAGGAGAGGATATTTTACGGAACAATGTGTCGGCAGTTACCCAATATTTGTTTTTGATTTCAATAGGCTGATATTGAAGCTTTGATGTTCTTAAGCCTTCTTTTCCCATATCTTCTTCACGGTTTATAAAGCAAACTTCATCATCCGTGTTGTGTTTCGCAAATTCCTGCACCATGACTTGGTAAGCGCCTTGATACTCGCGATTTGCTTTTTCGATGCATACGTATAATGTGTTTCCTCGCTTTTCTCCCATCGCTACGGAAATTATTTTCTCGCCGCAAGTGATGTAGCCGCCTACACCATTTAGTATAAACAACTTATCTACAAACTCTATATTGAGTTTGTATTCTGTTAACTCATCATGACTTGAAAATTGTTTGTTTTGTCCGAAGTTATCAAAAAATGCTCTGACACTATCTATGTTATTTTCTGTTATTTGATGATATTGGTATTCTCCGTAAAGCTTTTTGAACTTGTTGATATGATTTCTCTGTCCTGCAAATTTTTTTCCTTTAAAGGAACGCATGTCCTCCGCAGAATAAACGTAATCGCTCCAATTTCTGTCGTAATTTATTTCTGCATAGAAATATCGAGATGCGACTTCTTGAGCTTCACCGAGAGTAATATTTGAAAAAATAAGGGGAGAGTGTCTGTTTAAACAGTAATTTTCTATAAGTTTCATGGCGCCTTTGACGTTTTGTCCAACAGGTAAATAAAAGCGAAAATCATTATCGTCAGATGCGTTGTATTCTCTGATAATCAATGTGTTATCAATAATACAATATTCTCTCGGATAAAGATTTCTCCACATATAAAAGTTTGGACACGTTAAGTCAGAAAAATCTTTTCGATACAAATCTAAAAAAGGTTTTATTTTTAAAATATCTTCTGGTTGAGAAATTTTATGAAAATCCATTGCCGTTCTCCCGGGAGAGTTTTAGTGTTTATAAACAAGTATATATTATGTCACTTTATCGGCTAAATTTCAATTGCATTTTAGGTTATTTAAAGTATAATACTTAGGTAGAGAGTAATTTATAAAAAACAGGGTTTGTGATTTTTGGTGGAGATACAAAGTATTGTAAAAAAACAGCGTGAATATTTTAAAAGCGGAGCTACATTAAAAGTCGGCTTTAGAAAAGATGCGTTAAAAAATATATATTGATTTGCCAATGAGGTATCAGCCTTATTCCAGATCGATATATGGTAAATTGATAAAAATTTTTTTGAGGTGATTTTATGAAAAAGTATATTTCTTTTATGCTTGCTTTTTGTATGGGTATGACTTGCTTATCAGGATGCGGCAAAAAAACAGAGAAGAATTATAGGATTTTGTTTGTCGGCAACAGTTTTACGGAATTCCATAACATGCCGCAAGAAATTTTTGCCCCTTTGTGCGAAATGGCAGGAATTAATGTCACGGTAGA
>JAFZEI010000048.1 GCA_017560765.1 Clostridia bacterium
TCGTTGCCTTATCAAAGAAAAAAGTGCTGTGCATTTATCTTTAAAGGAGCTAAAAATATACAAAGAAAAACTTATCATGATTGCCAAAATCGGCCTGCCTGCAGGTTTTCAAGGCGTTTTGTTTGCTCTTTCAAATGTATTTATTCAATCTGCCATCAATTCCTTTGGGGACATTGTTCTTGCAGGTAATACTGCTGCCGCAAATGTAGAGGGATACGTTTATGTTGCAATGAACGCTTTTTATCAAGCAACAATTACATTTGTAGGCCAAAATGTAGGTGGCAAAAAATATCAGAGAATCAACAGAATTATTTTCACCGGTATCGGTTGTGTTACTGTTGTAGGTTTGGTTTTGGGCATCGGTGCCTATTTATGCGGTAACACTCTTCTTAGTTTATATATCGATAGTTCTGACCCAATCAGACCCGACGCTATCGCAGCCGGTATAGTACGCCTGCAATTTGTCAGCTGCGCATATTTCCTCTGCGGCATAATGGATGTGCTTGTCGGCGCCCTCAGAGGTCTTGGCAGAAGCATACTACCCATGATAGTTTCCCTGATGGGAGCCTGCGTTTTTAGGCTAATTTGGATTTTTTCGATTTTTAAAATAGAAAGATTTCATGTTATTGAAACGGTTTATATTTCCTATGCCATAAGCTGGATTTTAACAGCCGCCGCCCATGGTTTATGTGTGATAGTCATTAGACGTACAAAAAAGAAACATTGGGGAGTATAAGTTCGTTTATCATTGCCGAATGGCAATTAGAATGTCCTTAAAGGCTTCACTTATGTAAATAATATAAAGGTTTGACTTGCATAAAATCGAGCAAGAACATTAACAGCTCCGGCAAACTAATATTTTCGGTGTTTTTTTGGATTTTAGGCAGAATTTTTTGATTGCGCACGTGGATTTTCGTTGCTTTTCTTGATTTTAGGCAGAATTTTTTCTTGTGCAAGATTGTCATGCCTCGTCTGCGACTATTTCAGTGTCAGATTTTCGGTGCTTTTCTTATATTCGGGCAGAATTTTTTGATTGCGCACGTGAATTTTCGGTGCTTTTCTTGAATTTAGGCAGAATTTTTTCTTGTGCGAGATTGTCATACCTCGCATGCGACTATTTCAATGTCAGATTTTCGGTGCTTTTTTGAATTTAGGCAGAATTTTTTGATTGCGTACATGGATTTTCGGTGTTTTTCTTGATTTTAGGCAGAATTTTTTGCAGCAACTAATCATAAGGGACCGTAAAAAAACTTTACAGTCCCTTATAATTTTTATTCAATTATTTTAACGGAAACATATCCGGTAACAGTGTGTATCTAAGCAAGTATATTGCGTCGTCACTGTCGATTATTCACCTTGTATTTCAGTTTTCTTTTTCCTTGATTTCACAATGCTTACGATATTACTAATTGATGCAACAAAACCGAAAATATACGCAAAAGCAAGGTCCTGAATAACTGCACTTTGAATCTCTGAATCAGCCAAAAGCTCAGGTGTAATTTCTATAGCATCAAAAATCGAAATGTACTCGCCCATTTCTTTAAGGTATGAATAGAACTCAAAAGAAACACAGAAACATTCAGCCAAGAAAATAACAATTATCATCAGGACAATTGAA
>JAFZEI010000049.1 GCA_017560765.1 Clostridia bacterium
CACAGGCGTAGTTTTACTCGGATCATGCGGTACAAGTTGTGCATATTTAATGTTATCACCTTGAAAAGGAACATATATTGTCCTACCATCACTATAAGTACCTCCGGTATTTTGGGTTGTATCCATATAACCGTTTATACCGGGATCTTTTCTTCTATCGTTAAACTTAAAATATTTTTGGGTTGAATCCTTCTGCTCATATGGCACAAGCACCGGTTTATCAACCTCAACATAATACGCTACCTTAAACTTATAATCCTCAACCGAAGATGTAACCATAGCCAAGCTGTCGCCCTTAACGTCAACAGTAAGTGTTGACACCTCGGATGCATCGCTTGTGTAAACAACAGGCAAGTCACCTATCTCTGTTGTGGTGCTCTGTGCCACGGTAACAGCCTTAGCAAGTGGAAGTAAATCATCATTAGGCGTAGCCATCGGGTGATTAGTCGTTGTATAGTAAATGTCTTCAGGTACAGAGCCTATAACGTCACTAAAAAATGCTTCTTTAGCATTAATCTCCGCCTTAACATCACAATTGTTCATGTTAAGCTCATGTCCCATATATGTAAACTTGAGCTTAAGAGCTTCCACTTGAGCAACATCCTTTGATCCGATATTCTCTATGGCATAAGCCTCATAATCCTCATAAGCCTTATTTTCTTTATCTAAAACAGTAACGTGTAAGTCAACTAAGTCGCCCACAGGATTCTCAATATCAACATCCTTATCCTTAAAAATCGCGCGACCTGATACATAGAAATCTATATCTAAGAGTTCTGATTCAAATTCAAATTTATTATTAATCTTAACGCCTAACGTAGGATCCTCCATAGTTATGGCAGGCAAAATCAAAGCATACGTAGTACAAAATACAGTTATTGCAGACAAAACGCTGACAATCCTGTACCAAATGCCCTTTGTAACTCGTTCTTTTTTATAAGAGTCCGTACTAATCTTGTTGTTTTTCAAGAAAATCACATCCTATACTTGCTACTATACAGCTCCAAAGCCGGCAAAAGGCCACACTCTGAATACTATTTTACCTACCACTTCTTCTAACGAAATGCTGCCGAACTGCTCATTTCTTGAATCTACTGCAGTAGGTCTGTTATCCCCTAATACAAATATTGTTTGCTCAGGCACCGTGTAAGGAAACTCCAAATCACAATCGCCTAAAACCTTCTCGGACAAGTATGGCTCATCCACATACTCACCGTTCACAAAAACGTTACCATCCTCATCCATCTCGATAACGTCTCCTTGAAGTCCTATTACCCTCTTTACAAGCAGGTGATTGTTGTAATACATACAACAAACATCGCCTCTTTCTAACTTAGTTGTCTTAATAGAAACAACTATATCTCCGCTCTCTAACGTAGGATTCATCGAGTTACCGTATATCTCCAATACAGGCAAAAACAATGTAGCAACCAACACCGAAATCGCTGCAACAATAAGAAGCGAATAGATGGTATTTTTAAGAAGCTTTCTATATCGGAGCTTATATTTAACACGAATAAGCTCATCCTCAAACTGCTCCGAAGTAGGCAGCGCCCCTTCTTCTGCGATAGAATCCTCCTCAAGCTCTGCTGTCTCTAAAGCAGCCTCATCTGACTCTGTATCATTAACTGCCTCTGCGTCGCTTGGGATCTCATTCTGTTCTGCTTCTTCTACAGCATCTGCGATATACTTGTTTTCATCGTCTGCCATAAAAACCTCCGTTAGTCCACTCTATGCGTCTTCCTGTCAGAATTTTTCCTGTAAATAGCCACACCGGACTCGTCAAATGACAAATCAAACTTTGCCGAGCTTTGATTATCGCTTTCTTCTTCTGTGCTTATTTTTAGAAGATCTTCTGCTATAATCTCCGGTACGGGAGCTTCTGCACTCTCTGCAAAAAGATCAGTTGTCTCGGACTGTTTGCTGACTATTTCTACGTTCTCCAAGTATTGCTCCGCAGCTCTCTGAGCTGCCTCAAAAACATTATTTAAAACTAATGCTGCCTCTGCAATACTGCCAACTTTTTCTAATCTGATACGCCGGTCTTCCAATTTTCTATTTGCCTCTGCCAACTGCAACTCAAGCTTCTCAACACGCTTAGATTGCATTATTAATATCTCCAGCAATTCGCGTCTGCTCAATTTTTTAAGCTCTTTCTCAACCATGCGCACCCCTCTTGTCATTTGCACAATCGGGAGAATGACTCTCCTTCTTGTAAGTCATAATATCATAGCAACTTTTAAATATCAAGTACAAAATTATTCCAATCCGAAAAATGCAAGTATTCTTCTTATTAGCAACGTAAACCAGCCCGCTTTATCCATATCTTCGCTAAGCACAATATCCACTCTGCCCAGCTCACGGTCTCCGATCTTGTAAATAACCTCTCCTACTACCTGCCCCTTTTGTGCAGGAGCTTTTACTGTTTTTGTTATTTCAACTTTTCTCTCTACTTTATCAAAGTCATTCTTATTTAATAAAACAGAAAAATCCGCCGCCGCCTCAGTTTTTATTTTTTTACTCTCGCCGTCTTTTATATTGATTTTTCTCACGAAAGTCCCTGCTGTTTCTATCTTTCTGTATTCAAAACCGCTTAAACCGTACTCCAGCAATTTTTTTATCTCCGCTGCTCTGTAATTCTCATCCGCAGCGCCTACAATTACGGCTACGGAACGTGTTTTTCCGTCGCTTACGGTGGCTACCATGGCATAACCGTCCTCGCTGTTGCTGCCTACAATCAAGCCGTCACTTTCCGTATAGAATTTGCCTCTCGTAAGATTATTGGACGATACCATTTCTGTTTCGCCTTTGCCTGTGGATGTATGCTGAAACTTACCGTAAGTAAGCTTTGTGTATTCCGTAATCTCAACGTGTTTATTAAGTATCTCGCATCCTAAAATCGCCAAATCTCTTGCTGTGGTATGTTGGTTTGTCTGTATTCCGGTACAATCTGTGTAAGTGGTGTTTGTCATACCCAATTCGGCTGCTTTATCATTCATCATTTTGACGAAATTTGCCTCTGTACCGCCTATTCCCTCAGCCAGCACGTATGCCGCATCGTTTGCGGAAGCTATACAAACTGCTTCTATTGCTTGCTTTACTGTTATAATCTCGTGCTTATATCCGTCTAAAAATACTCTTGCTCTGCCTGTTGATATTTCCTGCGCCGCAACGGAAACCTCCAACTGACTGTCGTCTGTGAGAATTCCGTTTTCTATTGCCTCATAAGCTAAATACAATGTCATTAATTTGGTGACATTACCGACTCTGATTTTATCATCGGCGGTGCTGCTCGCCTGAACAACTTGATTGGCCTCTGCATTACCTATGGCATATGCTTTTGATGTTAAGCCCTCAATCTTCGTTGCTTTGTAAATCTCTGTTGCCTGTGTCTTTGAAAAATCTGCATAAACTGCCGAGGACAGAACAAATGTATTTAATATTGCAACAATTAATAATATGCAAAGTGCTTTTTTCATAATTATTCCCCCTGTGTCTGCAAAAATCTTCTTACATTACCGAAATCTCCATCAAAAACGTCTTTTAAGCTCCTGTTATATATCTGGCTTGCGGGATGATAAAGCGGTATATGCTTAATTGTGCCGTCTTGGCCTTGTGATGCGTCCGATTGCAGCGCTCGCACCGTGCCGTGACAGCTACCTATGTCAAGTATAGCACAATTTTGCAAAATGCACAAAGCCCTCAAAGGCACATTTCCCAATGTTAATATAAGCTTCGGTTTTATTGTTTCTATTTCGTTTTTGAGCCAGGGCAACATCATTTTTATTTCTGCCTGTGTTGCCGGTCGGTTTTTGTAACTGCCTTCCCTGCTGCCCTTTCTCATAAGCCTGTATTTTACTACATTAGTTATGTACAGTTGCTCTCTTTTTATGCCGGTTTTTTGGAGAATTTCATCTAAAATTGCACCTGCTTTCCCTACAAACGGTCTGCCTAATCGCACCTCATCTTTTCCGGGTGCTTCTCCTATCATAATAACGTCTGCGTCTATAGGGCCGAAGCCGTAAACAAACTGAATCGGCGCCTCTTGCGCCTGTTTTAAGCCTTGTTTTTCGATTTCCAGCATGGTTTGTTTCTCAAAAATGCCATTATTTACCTGAAATTCCATATATTTCCTCCAGCTTGCGCTTTACTGCCTTTAAATCCTGCCACATTACAAGCTTTTTGCTATCGTCTCTTAAAAGCGCTGCCGGATGGTATGTGGCTGTAAAGTACGTGCCCTTGCGCTGTGTCCACGTGCCCCTTACTACGGAAACCTTGCACTCTGCTCCCAATAAAGCAGTAGACGCCACGCTGCCGAGGCATACAACAATTTTAGGACGCAGTAGTTTGAATTGTTCTCTAAGATAAGGCATACAAGCTTCTATTTCTTCTTGCAAAGGCACACGGTTTTGGGGCGGTCTGCATTTTACTACATTTGCTACGTAATATTCATTTGCTTCAAAGCCTATAGATTCCAGTGCCAAGTCCAAAAGCTTGCCGGCTTGCCCTACAAACGGAATGCCCATTTCGTCCTCTTTTGCGCCCGGTCCTTCTCCCACAAATAAAATCGGCGCGTTCAAGTCACCCTTGCCCAGCACTACGTGCTGTCTCGTTTGTGACAAAGCGCACCGATTACAATTATTACAATAATCAGAAAGTTCTTCCCAATTCATATTATTTATTAGCCAAGACACTTTACAAGTACAGCTTTTTGCACGTGGAGACGGTTTTCTGCTTCGTCGAAAATCTCGTCAGCGTGTGCCTCGAATACTTCTGCTGTGATTTCTTCTCCTCTGTGTGCCGGCAAGCAATGCTGTACCATAGCATCCTTTTTGGCAACAGCCATAACTTTATCATTAATTTGATAATTAACGAAAATTTTCTTTCTTTCTGCTGCTTCTGCTTCTTGTCCCATTGATGCCCATACGTCGGTATATAAAACATCAGCATCTTTTGCGGCATCCAAAATATCCTCGGTGCATTGGAATTCACCGTTTTGAGCTGCCCATTTCATAATCTCGCTGTCAGGCTCGTAGCCTTTAGGACAAGCTATGCTTACTTTCATGCCCATTTTTATACCGCCAACGATTAATGAGTTTGCCATGTTATTACCATCGCCTATATATGTGAGCTTATTTCCCTGAATTGCTCCTTTATATTCACGAATAGTCATTAAATCTGCTAAAACCTGGCAAGGATGGCAATAATCCGTAAGTCCGTTAATAATTGGAATAGAGCCATATTCTGCCAATTTTTCCACTTCTTCTTGTTTGTATGTTCTTATCATAATACCGTCAAGATAGCGTGACAATACTCTTGCAGTGTCTTCTACAGGCTCGCCCCTGCCTATTTGCAAATCGTTTGAGCTTAAAAATAAAGCCTGACCTCCAAGGTCATACATTCCTACCTCAAAAGAAACTCTCGTTCTTGTAGAAGATTTTTGGAAAATCATTCCAAGTGATTTGCCGGCAAGACGCTTATGCTCTATACCGTGTTTCTTTTCGTATTTTAACTGGTCAGCCATATTTAATATGCTGCAAATTTCTTCTTTACTTAAATCTTGTAATTTTAATAAATGCTTCATTTACCGATTACCTCCTTTAATATTGCAATTGCCTTCTTTAAATCCTCCGTTTTTATATTAAGAGGCGGCAAAAGCCTTACCTTTGTCTTAGCGCTCAGTACAAGAACTCCGCGCTCCATTGCTTCTTTTATTATATCTGCGGCGCTGCGCTCTGTTTCTATGCCCAGCATAAGTCCCATACCGCTTACAGATTTAACGCCCTTTGCTCCTTCAAGCTCTGCTTTTATATATGCGCTTTTCTCTGCTACTTCTGCCATTAACTTATCGTCGATTCTTGACATAATGCTGTACGCTCCGGCACTGCAAACAGGATTACCTCCGAAAGTAGAACCGTGTGTTCCCGGTGTGAAAACATCCTTCATCTTCTCGCCCAACATACATAATCCTATGGGGAGTCCGCCGCCGATGCCTTTTGCTGTTGTTACAACATCGGGCATAATGTCATAATTCATATATCCGTAAAGCTTTCCCGTTCTGCCGTTACCTGTCTGTACTTCGTCTACAATTATTACCAAGTCTTTTTCTTTGGCAATTTTGTCAATTTCTGCCACAAACTCTTTTGAGAGCACGTGTATTCCGCCCTCGCCCTGTACTACTTCAAACATTACAGCGCAGCAGTTATTTTCGTTTGCAAGGCGATTTAATTCTTCTATGTTATCTGCCTCACAATATACAAAACCCTCCGTGAACGGGCCGAATTTAGTATGGAATGTGTCTTGTCCTGTAGCTGCGAGTGTTGTTATCGTTCTGCCGTGGAAGCTGTTTTTTAAAGTAATAATTGTACTTCTACCTTCGCCGTATTTCGTATATGAATAAAGTCTTGCGGCTTTTATTGCGCACTCGTTGGCTTCTGCGCCTGAGTTACCGTAAAAAACCTTTTTCATTCCCGTTCTTGTGCATAACAGCTCTGCTAACTTTGCGCAAGGCTCTGTATAATACAGATTTGATGTGTGCTGCAACTTGCCAAGCTGCTCTGTCACAGCTTTTTGCCATTCGTCGTCTGCAATGCCGAAAATATTAACAGCAATTCCGCTACCTAAATCTATGTATTCCTTGCCGTCTACGTCTTTTATCTTTGCTCCTTTGCCGCTTACAAGCGCAATAGGAAATCTGCCGTAAGTATGTGCAATATATTCATTATCTATACTAAAAATATCACTCATTGCTAACCTTCCTTAATTAACCCTCTGTAAACATTGTGCCGATACCTTCGTCTGTTAATGTTTCTATCAATATAGAATGTGGTATTCTGCCGTCTATTATAAATACTTTATTAACGCCTTGTCTTATGGCTTCTATGCAGCATTCAACCTTGGGTATCATTCCTCCGGAAATCACACCGTCTCTTACGAGTGTGGGTGCTTCGCTTGCTACAATTTGTGAAATCAATGAGCTTGGATCGTCCTTATCTCTTAAAATGCCGCTTATATCTGTCATGGAAATAAGGCTTTCTGCTTTTAATTTGCCTGCTATCCCTGCGGCTGCCGTGTCAGCATTAATGTTATAAACATTGCCTTCTTTGTCACAACCAACAGTTGATATTACAGGAATATAGCCCTTTTCCAATACATCATTTATAATATCTACATTTATATCAGTTATTTCGCCTACAAAACCAAGCTCCGGATTTTTCTGAGTTGCTTCTATCATATGGCCGTCAGCGCCGCTTAAGCCGATTGCTTTGCCGCCTGTATTCTGTAGCAGATTTACGAGACTTTTGTTTACCTTACCTGCCAAAACCATTTGAACGATATCTGCCGTTTCTGCATCGGTTACTCTCAGACCGTTAACAAATTCTGACTTTTTGCCTATTTTGTTAAGCATCTCGCTAATCTCAGGGCCGCCACCATGTACAAGAACAACCTTTACGCCAATAAGCGACAACAAAACTATATCGCCCATTACCGCTTTCTTTAAATCCTCGTTTATCATGGCATTGCCGCCGTATTTAACTACTATTATTTTGTTATAATACTTTTGAATATACGGTAGCGCACGTATTAACACTTCTGCGCGCTGTGCATTTGATATGTCCATATATGCTCCTCTTTCTTTTATTAAGTCCTGTAATCTCCGTTTATTTTAACATAGTCATACGTTAAATCACATCCCCATGCTGTAGCGCATGATGCTCCGTCATTTAAGTCTATCAATATGTCTATTTCATTTTCAAGTAATATTTCTTTTGCTTTTTCTTCTGAGAACGGAATACCTGCGCCGTTTTTGCATACGGGAAGCTCGCCTTTTACAGATTTGAATGCAACGTCAATTTTATTTATATCCACATCTGCTCCGCTGTAACCTATTGCACACAAAACTCTGCCCCAGTTAGCGTCTGCTCCGAACATTGCGGCTTTTAGCAATGATGAACATATTACGGATTTAGCAACTGTCTGTGCTGTTTGAACATCCTTACCGCCCGTTACAATGCACTCTAAAAGTTTTGTTGCTCCCTCTCCGTCTGCCGCAAGCATCTTGCACAGCTTTGATGTTATCATATACAGCGCTTTACAGAACACATCATATTCTTCACCTTCGCTGTTAATCAACTTATTGCCTGCCATACCATTGGAAATTATCGCAACGGTATCATTTGTAGATGTATCTCCGTCTACGCTTATCATGTTAAATGTCTTATTAACGTCTGCTTTTAATGCTTTTTGCAACATTTCCGACGAAATAGCTACATCACTCGTTATAAATATCAGCATTGTTGCTAAATTTGGGTGTATCATACCTGAGCCTTTTGCTATACCGCCCATTCTGCAGACTTTACCGCCCAGCTCAAACTCCACAGCTACTTCTTTTATTGTAGTATCTGTAGTCATTATTGCTTCTGCTGCATTTCTGCTGCCTGCTACGGAATGCTCCAAATCCCAATACAACTGTCCTATTGATTTTTCTATTGGCGTCACGTCAAGCGGCATTCCTATAACGCCTGTTGATGCTACTATAACATTTGATGGCAATACAGCGCATTGTCTTGCTGCTATCTTGCACATTTGCATTGCTTTTTCTACACCGTCAGCATTGCATGTATTGGCGTTACCGCTATTTACTATTATTGCTTGCGCTTTACCGTCGGCAAGGTTTTCCATATCTACCAATATGGGCGCTCCTTTTACAAGATTTGTTGTATATACTGCTGCTGCAGTACCTACTTTTTCACTTAGAATCAATGCTACATCGCGTTTTGTCTTGTTTTTGCGTATGCCGCAGTGCAATCCGCTTGCTTTAAATCCTTGTGCTGCACAAACGCCTCC
>JAFZEI010000050.1 GCA_017560765.1 Clostridia bacterium
AATTTTTGATTCATAGAGCATCCTCCTTTTTTTAGAACGATACTCTAATAAAAAAGTAATGTCAAGAAAGAATTTCTTTTTTTTAATAAAATTTACTATTTGTTAAAAATTAAATTCTTTTAGAAATATTTCTTGCTACATATACACCACTTGCTGCCGCTTGTGATAGTCCTCGAGTTACACCTGCTCCGTCGCCGCATGCAAAAAGATTTTCATGTGATGTTTCTAATTCTTTTGTAAGTTCAATTCTTGAACTGTAGAACTTAACCTCCACTCCGTAAAGAAGCGTATCATGGTTTGCTGTTCCGGGAGCAACCTTATCAAGGGCATAAATCATCTCAATAATATTATCAAGATGTCTCTTTGGCAAAGCAAGACTTAAATCACCCGGTGTTGCGTTTAATGTAGGTTTTGTAAAGCTCTTAGACAACCTATGTTCATTTGTACGAACACCTTTTACAAGGTCACCGAATCTTTGAACCATAACACCGTCACCAAGAAGATTAGAAAGAGATGCAATTCTTTTACCGTATTGGTAAGGCTCATTAAAAGGTTGCGTAAATCTGTTACTTACAAGTAAGGCAAAATTCGTGTTTTGGCTTCTCAAAGAAGCATCGCTGTAACTATGTCCGTTAACTGTAATAATACCATCAACATTTTCCATTACAACGTGTCCGTAGGGATTCATACAGAATGTTCTCACTTGATCTCCGTAGAGCTTTGTGCGATATACCAACTTAGCTTCGTATACAACGTCTGTTATATGCTCAAAAACAGCAGCCGGCAACTCTACGCGAACACCTATATCAACCTGGTTATTAATGAGATTTATTCCCATATTTTTGCATTCCGATGAGAACCACTCTGCTCCTGAACGTCCGGGTGCTACTATAAGATACTTACACGAAATTGTTTCTCCGCCTTTTATATCGAGCTCATAAGTACCGGTTGAAGTTTTATGAATATGCTCGACAGTTGTATTGCAAATAAGGTCGATTTTCTTCTCAAGGTCTTCAGCCATATTAGAAAGTATCTTTAGATTCTTTTCTGTACCAAGATGTTTTACCGAAGCTTGCAAAAGATGCAAATCGTGATGAAGTGCTTCTCTTTCAAGTCTGATTGCCTCCGGTGAATACGTGGAAAATCTTTCTTTCGTTGCTCCGAATGATACATTGACATTGTCAACATATTCAATTAAATCCATTACATCTCTAGATGTGATGTAGTCGTTGAGCCAGCCGCCAAATTCCGTAGTAAAGTTAAACTTACCGTCGGAAAATGCACCGGCACCGCCAAAACCATTCATAATGCTGCAGGAGGGACACTTAATGCATCCCTTTGTTTTACCTGCAATTATAGGACAAATTCTTTTTTGTATGGTTCTGCCCTGTTCTATCATTGAAATTTTTAATTCCGGGTGAAGTTTGTTAAGCTCATACGCAGCAAAAATGCCCGCTGTACCTCCACCTATGACTACTACATCATAAGTTTTCAATTATTTTCATCCTTTCGGTTATATAATTAAATAGTACTGTTTTCAGCTTCGTGACGAATCAAAGTCATTGTAGACTCATAGAGATTTGCGAACTCAGGATTTCTCTGAGCTTCACAAATAAATGACTGTCTGGGAGAATTAATGTCTTCTCCGCTAATCTGGAAGAATCCGTATTTATCGCACATTGAGCGTATTCTGCGAAGCTGTTCCATTGTATTTCTTGAAGGCATATATGTAACTGCCTTGAATTTTAAATCTTTGATAACATCAAAGAGCAAATCAATGTAATCATCTTCGAATTTTTGGGTTTTCTTATCGCCTGTTACGGAATCACCTACATCTCCTAAATATGCATAAGCTGAAAATGCGTTGATTTTAGCGGCGAGCGCAATCATTTCCGTAACGTCGGGACATTCTTCGTCAGCATCAATGTAGAATTTTTCTACAAGATTACTTTTAAGAGCGCCGAGAAGGTCGTATTCATAATTTACATTATCGGAATCCTCAAGGAAACCTTTTACTTTACCGCTTACTGCGATTCCCATGTCTTCTGTAAGGAATTTAACAACTGCTTCTCCTTTGCCGAAACGCTCTGTGATTTTCTTTGAGAGTGCGAAAAGCAAGTGACGCTCTGTTATACTACCGCCGTTTACAAATTCGGAAAGCGGCACTACGTCCTTGTCAAAGTCGGTGTGTATACCGTAAGGTGCTGTAAGTTCGTTAATTCTGTCAATCATCTTGCGATTTCTTTCGTTTCTTTTTGCAACATAAGGCTTAAAGAAATCAACAACTTCATCTATATGTTGATGAGGTACACCGTGCATTGTGCAGTATGCGATACCTTTTTGGTCAGGATTGTTTATTCTCTTATCTCCTAAAGGAGTGTTTTTCATGTTTACTCTGCACTCAACACCGATTGTTGTGAGGATGCCTACGATTTTACCTGCCTCAATAAACTCTCTTGCACCGCTGAGTGAGTCATGGTCCATAATACCTGCTGTTTGAAGTCCTGCATTATATGCCATCCAAACTGCTTTTGTAGGCGAGTAAGGTGAAAAAGAAAATGTTGTATGGATATGGTTATTAACATCATTTCCTTGCTTAGGTGCTTCTATTTCACCTGCTTTAATCATTGCCATAAGTTGTTTTAATGAATCAAGACGTACATTAACATCTGCATCATTAAGTTTTAAAATTAATTCTTCTTTGTTCATAATTAAACCTCCGGATTTATTATAAATTTATATTTTAATTTAAAACAATGTAAGTTGTTCGCCGGGCTTATCTGCATCTTTTACGAAACTGCCCGCAATAGGAATATTTTTTGTCCTATATACCTTATAATCAGCAAAGCCGCAGCTTTCTGCCATTCTCATATATTTTAGCTTATAATCCTTTTTCAGCTTGAGAACTTGAACGCCTTGCGAACTCTTTGTGGTTTTCAGCGGAATAAGAGACGAGTTGGCTACGAGAATTCTGTCGTTTGTGCTGCACAATGCAATCTCGCTGTCTTCCTTTATATACAAAACATCTACAAGAGGTGCGGCATTTCCGTAAGCATTAATAAGCTTTTTCCTGTTATTTTTAGTTTCATAGGCATTTAACGGGATTTTAGAAACTTTTCCGTTTTCATAAGCAAAGAGTACTTCTCCGGAATAGTCATCCGTTACAATAAAGTACAAAATACGCTCGTCCGTATCAAGTCCCAGTATATTTTGTAAGTAATCACCTAATGCACCTGCTTTACTGTCAGGCAACTCATGTATTTTCATTTTATATACTGCTTGCTTGTCGGAGACAAAAATAATTTCTGACTTATTGTGCCACTCTGCTTCCTGAATTATCGTATCTCCCTCTTTTAATTTTTGCTCGGGAGAAGACCTTAAAGCAGTAAGAGGTATTTTCTTTAAATATCCGTCTTTTGTGAGGAATATTTTAAGATTATACTCTTCGATAAGGTGCTCATTTGTAATAACTGTAATTTCTTCTTCTCTTATTACATCTGTAAGACGGTCTTTTGCATACTTCTTTTCTATTGCTCGAAGCTCATGTTTAATTCTTGTTTTTATTCTGTTTTCTTTATTGAGCATATCCTCCATATCAGCAATATCTTTGAGAAGTCTGTCAATTTCATCTAATTTGTTTAAGATATACTCTTTGTTTAAATTACGTAATTTTATTTCTGCAATAAAATTGGCTTGAATTTCATCAATACCAAATCCCCACATCAAATTGGGAATAACAAGATCGTCATGTTCTGTCTCTCTTATAATCTTGATTGCTTTATCGATATCAAGGAGTATTTTGTCTAAGCCCTTAAGCAAATGCAAACGATCCTTCTTTTGCTTTATCTCATATGCCAACTGTCTTTTAATACAACCTATTCTGAATTTAAGCCACTCTTCAATAAGACTTCTGACTCCCAAAACATTTGGGCGTCCGTTAATAAGCACATTAAAATTACATGCAAAAGAAGACTCCAAAGATGTGAATTTATAAAGCTTATTCATAATTTCTTCTGCATTTGCAGATTTTCTTATATCGATTGTAATTTTTAAGCCACTTAAATCTGTCTCATCGCGCACATCAAGTATATCTTTGATTTTGCCTTCTTTTACAACTTTTATAATTTCTTCCATTATAGCTTCTGATGTTGTACTATACGGAATCTCATATATTTCTACGCAATTGCCTGCTTTGTCAAATCTGTATTTGCCGCGAATTTTAACACTTCCGCGACCTGTTTCAATAATATTTTCAAGAACCTTTTTTGTGTAAATTACAGTGCCGCCTGTAGAAAAATCAGGTGATGTAATATACTGGAGCAAATCTGCTTGTTTATTGTCAATATATGCACATGTAGCATCGCAAATTTCATGTAAATTAAAACTGCATATATTCGTTGCCATACCAACGGCAACACCCTGATTTGGGTTAACTAAAATAGTCGGAAATGTAACGGGAAGCAATGTTGGTTCTTTCATTTCGCCATCATAGTTATCTACAAAATCTACTGTATCTTTATCAATATCTTTAAAAAGCTCTTCACAAATTTTCTCAAGTTTAGCCTCTGTATAACGAGGAGCAGCAAAAGCCATATCTCTTGAGTAATGTTTACCGAAGTTACCCTTTGAATCAACATAAGGATGTAAAAGAGCGCTATGGTCTCTGGTCATACGTACCATTGTTTCGTATATAGCCATATCACCGTGTGGGTTGAGTTTCATTGTTTCTCCCACAATGTTAGCTGACTTGGTACGACTACCGTTAATAAGTCCTTTTTTATACATTGTGTAAAGAAGTTTCCTGTGTGACGGCTTAAGTCCATCAATTTCAGGGATAGCACGTGAAACAATAACACTCATTGCATAAGGCATATAGTTCTCTTCTAATGTGTCAGTAATATATTGTTCAACGCAAGGACTTTCAGGTTTGATATTCTCTGTTAAATTATTATCATTTTTCTTTTTAGCCATAAAACTTACCTCACATTACATCCAACTCATCAAGATAAAGGTGTCCGCATTCACGTATGTGCTCTTTTCTTGCCTCAAGTGCATCACCAAGAAGCATTTCAAAATAATATGACGTTTTCTCAGCCTCTTCGGGCATAACCTTAATCAGTCGTCTCGAAGAAGGATTCATAGTAGTTTGAGCCATCATTTCTGCCGTATTTTCACCGAGACCTTTTGAACGTTGTATCGTCACTCGTCCCGTACTTGCAATTTCTTCAAGAATCTTTGCTTTTTCTTTATCATCATAAGCAAAATATGTTTTGTTCTTACACGTGATTTCATAAAGTGGTGTCTCTGCTATGAATACTTTGCCTTCTTGAATAAGTGTAGGCATTAATCTGTAAATCATAGCCAATACAAGTGTTCTGATTTGGAAACCGTCAACATCTGCGTCTGTACAAATTATAATCTTTGCCCATCTGAGACTGTCCATATCAAACATTGTTAAGTCTTTGTGTTTCGATTTAACCTCTACTCCGCATCCCAAAACTCTTATAAGGTCAACAATAACATCACTTTCGAATATTTTACTGTAATCTGCCTTTAAACAGTTTAGGATTTTACCCCTTAAAGGCATAATTGCCTGAAATTCACTGTCTCGGCTTAATTTTACAGAGCCCAAAGCAGAGTCACCCTCTACTATATAGAGTTCTCGTCTTTCGGAATCCTTTGTTCTGCAATCAACAAATTTCTTAACTCTGTTTGTCATATCAATATTGCCTTGAAGCTTTTTCTTAATATTGATACGCTGTTTTTCTGCAGATTCCCTACTTCTTTTATTTACAAGAACCTGTTCCATAACCTTATCAGCCTCAAGCTTATTTTCAATGAAGAAAATCTCAAGTCTTTGCTTGATAAAATCAGTCATCGCTTCTTGAATAAATTTATTGTTAATGGCCTTTTTCGTTTGATTCTCATAGCTTGTCATTGTAGAAAAAGAGTTAGTTACAATAATCAAACTATCCTGTATATCTGCAAATGAAATTTTACTTTCATCTTTGTTGTATTTTCCTTGTGATTTTATATATTTGTCAATTTCACTAACAAAAGCGTTCTTTACAGCTTTATCCGGGGAGCCGCCGTTTTCAAGAAAACTTGAGTTATGATAATATTCAATCAAATTAATTTCATTGTTGAAGCAAAATGCAAATTGCATTTTAACTTTATACTCAGGCTTATCTGCGCGGTCGCGACCCTTTGCAGAAGATTCGGAAAACTGCACGCCTGTTATCTCCTTGCCCGAGGAAATTTCTTTTACATAATCAGTAATACCGTTATCGTATAAGAATTCAAATCTTTGATTCGTTTCTTCATCATAAAACTTGAATTTAAGTCCGGCATTTACTACCGCTTGCTTTTTTAACATAGTAGTAAAAAATTCCAGCGGAATATTTATATCATTGAAAACTTCAAGGTCAGGCTTCCATTTTTGAAGAGTACCTGATTGCTTGTAGTCAAATTTTTCTTTTTTTAAACCGCCTATATTAAAGCCTTTTTCGAAATGCAAATCATATTTATAGCCATCTTTATAAACGGTAACATCCATATATTCGGAGCTGTATTGGGTAGCACAACTACCAAGACCATTCGTACCTAAACTGTACTCATAATTCTCTCCGTCATTTGTATTGTACTTACCGCCGGCGTAAAGCTCACAGTAAACAAGCTCCCAATTGTATCTCTTTTCTTTTTCATTGTAGTCTACAGGACATCCGCGACCATAGTCACGAATTTGAATAGACTTATCTTTAAATCTCGTTATCTCAATTACTTTACCGTAACCTTCCCTTGCCTCATCTATTGAATTGGCAAGTATCTCAATAAAAGTATGTTGGCAACCTTCAAGACCATCGGAGCCCAATATTGCGGCAGGTTTTTTCCTAACCCTGTCCGGGCCTACCAAAGCAGTAATACTATCGTTGGTGTATGCATTTTTATTTGCCATGTTTCCTCCTTAATCTGTTTTAGGCAATAATTAATATAACTCCATTACGCAAACAATTCCGCAAGGCCGCGCCCTTTTATAAAAAACAAATAAAAAGGCGCGACTGCGGAGTTATTTATTCACTAACAAACAATCGTAATATCTTATCAGTTAAGCATATTTTGTCCGCCTGTTACGGGGATTGCTTGTCCTGTCTCATACTCCTGTTCAACAATATAGAATATAGCTCTTGCAACGTCTATAATTTCACATCCGCGATGCATGGGAACTTTACTCTCGTAGAATTCACGAACATCAGCAACACTCTTAGCTCCGGGAACTTTACCTGCCTTAAAGTATTGTACAAAAAGACCTTTCTCAGGATCAGACCATAAAGGACCATTAAGAAGATTTCCGGGACAAATTGCATTAACCTTAATGTTGTAAGGAACAAGCTCAAGAGCAAAGCTCTGTGTAAGACCAATACCGCCAAATTTACTACCTGCATAAGCAAAGTTTTTGTTGCTGCCTGCAAGTCCTGATTTAGAGTTGATTTGAATAATGTCCATAGGATAATCAGGTGCAAATTTATTTTGAATCTTCATGATTCTTGAAGCTAATTTAGCGCAAAGATAATAAGCTGTGTAGTTAATCTTTGTAACAAGCTCAAACTTGGGAACAGTCATTTCCTCAAGTGCACCTGCAATAGCGATACCTGCGTTATTTACGAAAATATCAAGTCCGCCGTATGCAAGAACTGTTGTATAAACCATATCTGTAACTGCTTCCTCATTGCCTACATCTGCTCTGCAAGCAATTGTTTTGTTCTTGCCGTATTTATCATTCATATTGTCGCTGTTTGCTTTTGCGAGATCATAATTAAGGTCTGCAATAACAACATTTGCGCCTTGTTTAAGCATTTCATCAGCTATACCTTGACCAAAGCCCTGTGCACTACCTGTAACTATTGCGATTTTTTCGTTAAGTCTGAGAGCCGCACCACCTGCAAGACTTACTTTAGAACGGTAAGACTCAACTTCCCAGTTACAAATAAAGTCTATCATGTACTGTGTCATGAACAATGGGCCGCCGAAGCCTTCGGAATATACGCCAATCTTGCAAGCATCCAAAAATACCTCTGCACAAATGTCAGCATTCTTTTTATTTGTTCCCCAAGCGAAGAAACCGAGATTTTGAACGGCTACAATCTTAGGAGCAAAACCATTTTTTGCAACGTATGCTTCTATACCTTCTTTAATAAGTGCATACTGTTTCTCCATATCATCATCAGAAGCAACATAAAGAGCATAAGGTTTACAATATACAATGTGATCCGGTGAATATGCAGAAGAAACGGGATAGAAAGACTTCTCGTCTTTTACAAAATTCATAACTTCTTTATTTGTACAGAAAGTTACGATTGAAGAAGCTGAATCATTTGCTTTCTTTAAGAGCATTCTGATTGCAGGTGCAACAAGAGCTGCCTTTTCTTTATTAAACTCAACAGGTTTAAAATCAGGCTTTCTTGTAATCTTGCTTTCTATTTTATCAAAAACATACTTTGTTTTTTTATTAATTTCTCTTTCGCTGTTAGCGGCAATGAAAACGCCGTGATTTTGAAGGAGAATTATATCAGCATCCTTGCCTGTTGCTGCCTTGTAAGCATCCATTTCTTCTTTGAGCTTTGCGGCAAGAACGTAACCGGGCTCTATAATGTCAATCCAGATAATATCATCGCCGAAGAGCTCTTTTGCAATCTCTTTACCCTTTGCACCACATGTCATACCATTAAGCATTGAAGGATGAGTATGAACTATATACTTGTAATTTATAAGATTGTGCAAGAGTGTCTCAACGCTGGGACGCTTTGAAAGCTCTGTTTTTTCTCTTGCATCCATCATGTCCTCAAGAACCTGTGCTTCTCTTTCTGCTGCATCTGAAGAATATTCTTTTGTGAACATAGCAGAGAGTTTTTTGCGGTTCATTTTCACGAAACCACACTCTGTAATCGTCGCCAGAGTAGTACCTGAACCCTTAATATAAAGATATTTTGAATCCTTATATGAAGTATTACCACCACCTGCAAGCACAAACTCAGGATTTGCGCCATATTTGTTTGAAATAACTACTATTTTTTCTAATGACATTTAAAAAGCCTCCTGAAGAAGTAATTTTTTAACTAAATAAGTATATATCTCTCTAATATTTTTGTCAACTTTTAACGGGTGCCCTGTAAGCAAAACGGAAAACTTTTTCAGGTAATCCGATTTTCTCGCACGACGGCTGTACAGACTGAATTCTCACATCACTTCCGGCATCATACCTGTATACGGAATCCTCTGCCGACACATAGTCTCCTGCTGCTATGAATGTATGAGAGGGATATTCTCTCATTTCTATACTTAACGGAAGCTCTTTATGTGAGTATCCTACGAAAAGGACGTCGCCCGCTTTTACTTCCGCAAGATTATCTATTCTTGTAAAATTATGAAGAATAAGGAAATTTTCAAGACTGCCATACCCACCGTCAAGATTGTGTCCGTACAAAGGCAAGCCGTTTTTTTCCGGCTGCCCGTCAACATATCCCGCATCTCCCAAGGTCCAACCTACAAATCTATCGCAGGATACAATTTTTTCTTCTTTAGTGAGAAAAGGATTTTGCTTTGCATTTCCGTACTTCCATTGATTCTCTCGCATATAATCCGCAGTCTTCTTGGCAAAAGCGAGAATGTTTAAAACCGTCTGATTGTGTTTGCCGTAAACGAATGCACCGTTTTCGTCATACACTCCATATCCAAGCTGTGCATTTTCGTCTGCTTGCTTTACTGCCTCTTCAAAACTTGTATATTCTCCAAGTATCAATCCTGTTGTCGTTTTTAATATAAACTTTGACATTTTACCACCTAAACTCTTTCTATATCATTGCATAAACGTCTGACAGCAGATACAGCTCTTTCAAAGAACTCTTTTTCGCTTAAGTCTTTGTAATAACCGCTTTTACCAGCTGACACTTCAAGCATTAGTGTTCCGTTATATCCTGATTGTTTTATATGCTTTGCACATATTTCAAAATCGATTTTTCCATCATAAGGCAACATATGTAAATCCCCATTTGGATTACAATAATTATCATGAATATGGGTACAAATAAGTCTTTTACCCCACAACGGCATATATTCCAACCCACCGGCAAAGCATTTTTCGTGGCCGCAATCCCAGCAAAAGCCAACCGTTTCCGTATTAAAATACTCCAGTGCCCAGCAGAGATTTCCCAGTAGCCGCTGATTTTCAAAGGCAATTTTAACGTTATTTTTTGATGCTGTATTTACCAACTTTTCAAAGCGTTTGCGTCCGATGTCTGTAATCGTAGGAGGTGTTACCCCGGAGGAAAGATGCAATACAACAATTGGTACATTTGTTTTACCGCAAGCATCAATACAATCAGATATTTCATTTTGCATTTCATCACCGGCTGCACAATCTAACCATATATCATTTATGTGTCCGAAAGGTCCGTGTACAAACTCATAGGAGATGTTGTTTAAAGCTGCTGTTTCTGCAATCTTAAATTGACTTTTTAAATCCAGTGTGCCTGTAAAGAAGGAATCAAATCCGATATCCTTGATTGTTTTCAGTGAAGTGTTGTCTTCTAATCCGCTATATGCATTTAAATTTATACCTATCTTTCTCATTTGATTTCATCCTCATGCATATCATTTATTAAAATCAAAATCACATTGTTCCAGAAATGCCTTTGCCATTAACATACTGCCTACTTGATTTGGATGTACCCTATCCCATGCTAAATATGCCGAATGGCGGATTTTGCAATAATTTTCAAATACTTTTTGAAAATCAACGAATCTGCATCCGTGTTTTTCTGCAAGCTCTTTTGAAATTTCTACATATTCATCCATTCTTTTTCTCATAAAATCATCGTGGTTAGATTCTATGTAATATGGTGATAAAATAAAAATTCCTTTTACATTATCTTTAACTTTTAAAATAATTTTTTCTAAATTATCCCTGTATTCTGCCGGCATTACCTGACCATCAGGTATTGCAGGACAATCAAATTGACGCCATACATCGTTAATTCCGATACATACAGACACCCAGTCAGGGTTAAGACTTACAACATCTCTGTCGAACCGAGCTAATAAATCTCTGCTCGTATTGCCGCTGATACCGGCATTTGTTACTCT
>JAFZEI010000051.1 GCA_017560765.1 Clostridia bacterium
CTAGCGCGTATGCCAATTTCGCCACATCCGCATTTATGCTGTTTCTCTTATTTTTTTACACGAAGTGAAACTTTTCTCCGTGTCGCAAATTGGTGTTTTTCGGCTTCTTCACTACTCTCTTTTCAACCCTCCACTAAGGTGTCGTTATCTGAAACTAGCGCGTATGCCAATTTCGCCACATCCGCATTTATGCTGTTTCTCTTATTTTTTTACACGAAGTGAAACTTTTCTCCGTGTCGCAAATTGGTGTTTTTCGGCTTCTTCACTACTCTCATTTCAACCCTCCACTAAGGTGTCGTTATCTGAAACTAGCGCGTCTGCCAATTCCGCCACATCCGCTTGCGACTTCGTTATGATATTAAATAATCACCTTTTTGTCAACTGCATTTTCATTTTACAAGCCTTGGTAGCACAGAGCCGCCATAAGGCATTGTGATAACCTCGGCCTTGCCGCCGAACTTTGCCAAAGCATCATCAAAAGCCTGCTGTGCAGAAGTATAAGGTCTCATAAAAGAGCGCTCAACCTGTTCCGGAGCCATGTCAGAAACAAGATAAATCTCCGCACGCTGCAGCACCATTCCGATAGCAGCCGCCTTGTGACCACCCAAAACAAAATGGCGACGAATCTTATTAACAAGATCATCGGGAGACTCAGAATTAAGCATCCAATCCTCAAAAGTATGCTCACCATAACCCTCAGCACAAGAACCGATAAGAATAATTATTCCGCCATCCTTCACAGCATGCTTAGAATTATCAAGAGCCTTTTGTGTCTGATAAAGATTTAAATCCTTTGGCGCGCCCCCCTGCGAAACAATAACAATATCAGCGCCGCGATCAATCTCTTTAGTATAAAGTCTATCCAAAAATGCAGCGCCCACACGATGCGCCTTTATAGGATCGCCGCAAACAACCTTAACAATCTCCTTATGCTCATCAAGCACCACATTCAGTATAAAATCAAGACCGCAAATGCGTCCTGCCTCCTCAATATCCTCTCTAACAGGATTTCCCTCCAATCGACCTGCACAAGACTCCGGCTTAATCATAAGCTTGTGGTTAGACTGTATCGCCTGCGGTGTGGAAACACCGGGCATTATGGCCTTATAGCCACCACTGTATCCCGCAAAATAGTGAAACTCAATATTTCCGAGAGCAATTTTCCTATCAGCCTCAGCCACCACACGAGTAATGTCAACAGGCGTTCCGTTGGCAGTAACACCCATACGTATACAATCATCAATATCACTGTCAACCACGTTAATTTTCTCATAAGCATAATCGCCGGCAAGACGACGCATTTCCTCAGGAGTTTGTCTTCTGTGACTTCCCAGAGCAAAAACAAGGGTAACATCATTGTAATCAACCCCCGCCTCCTTAAGCTCCTCAAGAAGAGCCGGCATAACCTTGTATGTAGGCATAGGACGCGTAATATCGCTGGTAATTATAGCAATTTTCTCCCCCGGTTTAACAATATCCTTAAGGCGAGGACTGCCGATTGGGTTCTCCAATGCATGCACCACGTCCTTATCAATATCATTAAACTCTATATTATCATTAGCTGTCAGCTCCCGCACGTCTATACCCTGCGGAATATCCACCAACTGCTTTTCCTTGCCAAAACCAAACTCATATACCATAATTATTTCTCCTCTTTAAGCATTAACTCCAAAGCTCTCGCCAGCTGATCCGGGCAAGAAGTGCTCTTCATTCCGCAGCGAATCCCCTTTAGCCTGTCAATTACCTCTGTTGCAGGCAAACCCTCAACAAGCTTGGAAATGCCCTTAAGATTACCGTTACAACCACCTAAATATTCTACATGACGCACAATGCTGTTGTCATCCAGCTCTATTATTATCTCTGCAGAGCAAGTGCCCTTTGTTCTGTAAGTGTATTTCATAATACCCTCCGTAATCTATTATCTGTCCGATAAAGGCTTATATTCCCTTCTTGTTTGAACGCATTTATAGGCAGGTCGTATAATTTTATTCGCATTTATAATTTCTTCCAATCTATGTGCACTCCAACCCGATATTCTCGCCATAGCGAAAATCGGTGTATACAATTCAAGAGGCAACCCAAGCATATTGTAAACAAATCCGCTGTAAAAATCTATGTTTGCCGAAACACCCTTATACATTTTGCGTGTTTTCTCAATAACCTTCGGAGCAAGTCTTTCTATATTAGAATATAAAATATACTCTTTCTCCATGCCCTTTTCATCACAAAGCTTTTTAACAAAACCCTTAAAAATCTCTGCTCTCGGGTCAGATACGGAATATATCGCATGCCCCATACCATATATAAGTCCCGAGCCATCAAAAGCCTGCTTGTTTAATATTGCAGAAAGATATGCGGAAATTTCCTCTTCGTCCGCCCAATCAGAAACGTTCTCCTTAATATTCTCCATCATCTGCACAACCTTAATATTAGCTCCGCCATGCTTAGGTCCTTTAAGAGAACCCAGAGCAGCAGCGATAGCCGAATATGTATCCGTGCCCGAAGAAGAAACAACGCGTGTGGTAAAGGTAGAGTTGTTACCGCCGCCATGTTCCGCATGCAATATAAGCGCAATATCGAGAATTCTCGCCTCTAACTCTGTATATTTGCTGTCAATACGAAGCATATGCAAAATATTCTCTGCTGTTGACAGCTCCGGTCTCGGCTCATGAATAAAAAAGCTGGTACCATCCTTCAAATAATAATCATAAGCCTGGTAACCGTATACAGAAAGCAACGGAAACAACGCAATGAGCTGCAAACATTGGCGCAAAACATTTGGTACAGACGTATCATTTGCCCTTGTATCATAAGAATATAATGTCAATACACTTCGCGCCAAAGTATTCATCATGTCATTACTCGGTGCTTTCATTATAATATCTCGAACGAATGAGTTAGGCAACGTCCTGTATCCGGCAAGCATGGATTTAAATTCGTCCAACGTCTTCTTATCCGGCAAAGAACCAAACAACAGCAAATAAGTTGTTTCCTCGAAACCGAAACGATTATCCTTTATAAATCCGCCAACAAGCTCCTGTATATTAATTCCTCGATAATACAGCTCGCCGGGGCAAGATTGCTTCTCACCTTTATCGTCAATAAAAGATGATTGTATCTCAGAAATCTCTGTAAGCCCCGTAAGCACACCATTTCCGTTAATATCTCTCAAACCTCTGTAAACCTTATGCTTTGCATACAGCTCTGAATTTATAACGCTGTTGTCTGCACAAAGCTCAGACAATTTCAATACCTCCGGTGTTATAGCTGAATAATCTTTTTTTGCCATGATAAAATCATCTCCTGTTTTGCACTTTTGCATTTTTGTGTGTAGATTAATAACTTTACCATGCCTTTGTGTTTTTTGCAAATATTTTTACTTACCGCTAAGTCTATCCTGAATAACCTCAGAAACTCTCTTCGCTATACTCTCAGTAAGAACTCTGTCCTCTCCTTCCGTCATTACGCGAATAAGAGGCTCCGTTCCTGAAGGACGAACTACGATTCTGCCCGTGTCACCAAACTCCTTTTTGGCTTCCTCAATAGCAGCCTTAATCTGAGGATCTGTATAATATGCCAATTTACCGTCTTTAGAAACAGTAACATTAATAATGCACTGAGGATAGCGCTTCATAACTTCCGCAAGCTCAGAAAGCTTTTGTCCGCTGCGTTTTACTAAAGAAAGTAACTGAATGGAAGTCAACTGTCCGTCACCTGTTGACGCAAAATCCTTGAAAATCACGTGTCCCGATTGCTCACCGCCAAAAGCATAGCCCTCTTGAAGCATTTCCTCTAAAACGAATCTGTCTCCTACTTTAGTAGCAACAAAATTAATATCATTCTCTTTACAGAATTTTCCAAATCCCATATTTGTCATTACAGTGCCCACAACAGCATTTTTAGCAAGTTTGCCTCTTGACTTCATATCTTTGGCACAAATGGCCATTATAAAGTCACCATCTACAATATTACCCTTATCATCCACACAAATACATCTGTCTGCATCACCGTCATACGCCACTCCGGCATCCAATTTATTTGAAAGCACATACTCTCTTAAAAGCTCAATATGTGTAGAACCGCAATTACGGTTAATATTTATGCCATTCGGCTTATTGTGCAAAATATCAGCATTAGCACCCAATTCTTTAAAAAGCATTTCTGCCGAAACACTGGCAGAACCATTTGCACAGTCAACAGCAATATTTAAACCATCAAGAGAATTCATTACTGTACTCTTCAAATGCTCAACATAATCCCTAACGGCATTGTTTGCGTAAGTCACCTTACCAATATCCGTACCCGAAAGGTTCTCCGGTATTTCCTCATCCAAAACCAAAGTCTCAATTTGCTCCTCTAAAGCATCAGGGATTTTATATCCGTCACCGCTGAAAATTTTAATTCCGTTATATTCTGCAGGATTGTGAGATGCAGAAATCATTATGCCTGCATCAGCCTTATACTTTTCAACAAGATACGCAACAGCCGGAGTAGGTACAACGCCCAAAATAATTACGTCAACACCAACCGAACACAAGCCCGAAGCAATGCTAAAGCTCAACATGTCAGAAGAAATTCTCGTATCAGAGCCCACACAGAACAAAAGTCTTCTTCTGCTGCCGTCGGAGAGCACTGTTCCCGCCGCTCTGCCAACCTTCACAGCCAACTCACAAGACAAAAAAGAATTTGCAATTCCTCTAATACCATCTGTTCCAAATAATCTACCCATTATTTAATCACCCTTTCAACAATATTGTTTGCATCTTTAAATATATGGCGCTCAGGCACAAAACCTCTCACCCTGGAAACAGGATAAACAATACATTCTCTGCCCAAAACCGTTCCGGGACACAAAACCGTGTTGCAACCAACCTCAGTATTATTTCCCACTATTGCACCGAATTTTCTCAAACCTGTTTCAATTACATTGTCACTGCCACCATGTTTTACAACAACATTTGTTTTGTCACTTTTCACATTGGAAGTCAATGCGCCCGCACCCAAATGCGCTTTATAACCCAGCACTGAATCTCCAACGTAATTATAATGCGGTACCTGAACGTTATCAAAAAGTATACAATTTTTTAACTCGACGGAATTGCCCACCACAGCGTTCTTTCCCACTACTACGCTGCCTCTTATAAAAGCACAGTGGCGCACCTCTGCATTTTCGTCGATGATACACGGTCCGGAAATATACGCAGACGGAAATACCTTTGCACTTTTTGCTATCCACACATTTTCCTGCACCATGTCATATTTATCAGAATCAAGAGTTTTTCCCAAATTAATAACAAACTCTTTTATTTTCGGCAAAACCTCCCACGGGAAATCTATTCCGTCAAAAATTTCTGTTGCTATTGTCTTTTCTAAATCCAGCAAATCATTAACCTTGCAATTTAACATTAAAAACACCCCTTCTATTTTAGGATTATATTATATACCTCATAACCGTCACCATTCAAGCCCAGCATAAGCTCGCCCTTCCATATACTGCAACATTCCGGCTCTTTGCCTAAACCGAGAACAGTTCCGGATAAATTTAATTTTCCTGTGATTTTTTTAGACGCAATATCAATTATCTGAATGCCGTTTTTGCGATATCTTCCCGATTCATTTTTTTCGTTACCGTAAGAGTAGTAGATTACTCCTTTGCAAAGCACACCGCCTTGCGTAAAGCCTATGTCATATTCCGTAGTAAACTGATCCGTAATATCCTTAGGATAAAGCGTAAATGTCGCTCCGTATCCGTCACTTGCAGAAGTCCCCTTCGGCAGCGGCGGCATATTAAACTCAGTAACAATATATGCGTTGCCTTTTTGATTTGCATCTGTCGTCCAATAGCTTTCTATTCCGTACACTTCTTTATTCAAAGCCTCATACGCCTCAGTTGTTCTGAATCTTGCCCCTTTTAAATAAATTTTCCCGGCTGTCACCTCAGTCGGCTCACAATCCGTAAACCAAGCCGGCCAGCCCCAGCTCACTTTCTGGTAACCCTTTGTTTGTTCGTAACCATTCCCGTCAACATACAAAAACTTGCCCGTTTCAGAGTCGTACATATTAGTTAACAAGTCTCCCATATTCTTGTTAACATTCATATTTTTACCCACATTTCCCGTCTGATTCGGTATGTTTTCCATGTCATTAAACTCTAACAACATTACTAATTCGGAATACCAGCCTTTTTCCTCACTGTGCAGCACCCTTTCAATGGCACATTTTGCGTAATACGCTCCTGAAGAGTCGTGCTCCCCACTGTTTCCCGTTGTAACATACATTAAAGGGAACGGGTCATCTTCTTTAAATTTTTCGGCGCCGAACATAACTTGATTTGAATGGTTAGAATATGCGTGACTATTATCCTCTGTAGCTGATGCCAAATCAAAAGCTGCAATCTTTTCACCTGTGTTCATATCGTACATCGCACAAGCGCCCCTGTTTGAACATGCAAAAAGTGTATCTCCGGAAACAGCATTTCCTTGTCCGCCCTCTGCAGAAAATTTAAATTCAGCATCAAAACCTGTAATTTCGCTGTCTTTTTGCTGTTCATTA
The DNA here is from genome assembly GCA_017560765.1 of Clostridia bacterium. Taxonomy (GTDB): domain Bacteria; phylum Bacillota; class Clostridia; order UBA1212; family UBA1255; genus Egerieisoma. The sequence continues at coordinate 6,553 of JAFZEI010000051.1, forward strand.
TTTGTAATATCACTATTTTTACAGCTCATCATAAAACATACCGGCAATATCACAGTCAAACAAACAATTATTAATTTCATCCATTTATATTGTGACATACCTTTTGCCTCCGTTAATATTTTTTATACTGACAATTCAAAAGCAGGTGCAGGATAATCTGTGCTGCTGCCTAAGTTAGCCTCACTAATACTGCCATCCGGCATCATGCAGTACTTAACTGTCTTGGCTTTACCTGACAGCTCAAGTTTAACGGTTTTACTGTTGATTATTTCGGCATTTACCAAAATATCACGTCCTTCTGAATCTTCTGCCGCAAAACCCTTTAATTGATTTCCTGTCAAAAGTTTAAGACCGTCTCCCACGTGCTTAAATTCAACTAAAATATCATTACCATCTTCTTTAATGTCAACCGGTTCCGGAGATTGATTATAATCAACACTTGACACTTTATATAATGACGACGCAGCAATATCTGCGGCACGCTTGCCTATCTCAAATTTATAGAACGGATGTGCCCAATCAGGGTCGCCGGGTTGGAATGCTTGATCTCTCGATACAACCAAATAAGAGTTATCGATATTTCTGTATGCATTGAATTGTGCCGCCCTGATATTAGGTAACTCATACCATGCCGTTAAACTGTCACCAAGATGCGTAGCAAGCTGAATATTTATAAATGGGAAATTCACTCCCCAAATTTCTCTGTATGCTGCTACTGTCTTTTCTAAATTTTGAGCATAATTTTTATATTGACCTACGTTAGCTTCGCTCTCACCTTGATAAAAAATCATACCCGTAATTGAGTTTTTAGTGAAAGGATGCATTAATGTATTGTAAAAAAGCGAAACTTGACCGCAAGGCGAGGAAGTAAAGCCGCATTCCGTAGCAAGCTCTTGCGGCATAAGTTCATGGAGCACAGCGCCACCGGCAGCCGACATTACCATGCCTAATGGTATATCGGCTTTTTTAGAAAGCTCATTTGCAAAATAGTAGCCCACTGCAGAAAAGCTGTTTGCAAATTCAGCTTCATTTTTTCTCCACGTCCACACATCATTTATTATATCTTTTTGCGGTACGGAATAATCTTTTTCACTTTGGGTCGTAACTACATACTCCCTTGTCTGCACAAACAATCTTATATTATTGTTTTTTCCGATTTCTTTTATATATTCAGGATATTTCGGTAATGTCGCGGAAAGGTTCATCTCGGCATTCGACTGACCCGAAACCATCCAAACATCTCCCACAAGTACATTATTAAACTTTGTGGTCTTACCATTTAACGGATAAATTTTTATGGTTTGAGGTTTTGTGGTTGCCTCATGAGAAGAGAATTGTATGCTCCACTCACCGTTATCGTCTATAACGCAATAGCGTTTTTCTCCCATAAATTCTCCGTAAATAATACCGCCCTTATTCTCTGACCAACCGAAAACATTAAAATAGCTGTTTCTTTGGACAACCATATTAGAGCCTATTGTTCTTGAAATCGTATATTTAATTTCATTACCGGGATCTTCTATTTCAGGCTGAGCCTCAAGTGTCGGCGGCGCAAAATTTTGACATCCGGCAATACTGCCAACCATTAATGACGCACACAAACATGAAATAAATCTTTTATAATTCATAGACATTCCTCCGTATATTGATTACGAAATACTCGTTTTATTTTATCACCATTTACTTTCTTTGTAAAACAAAAACTGCCCCTTTTTTACGGGGCAGTAAATTCGTTATACATACTGAAATTAATAAGCAACACCTTGTGCATACATGCTCTGTGCAACCTTTTCAAAGCCTGCAATATTAGCACCCATTACAAGATTACCCTTTTGTCCGTAAGCTTCTGCTGCTTTACTTGCATTACGATAAATATTTACCATAATCTGCTTAAGCTTAGCATCAACTTCTTCGAAAGTCCATGAATATCTCATGCTGTTCTGGCTCATTTCGAGAGCAGAAGTAGCAACTCCACCTGCGTTTGCAGCCTTTGCAGGTGCAAAAAGAATACCGCTTGCCTGGAAAATCTCAATTGCTTCTGCAGTAGAAGGCATGTTAGCACCCTCACCTACTGCTTTACATCCGTTGGCAAGAAGAATCTTCGCTGATTCAGCATCAATTTCATTCTGTGTTGCGCAAGGAAGTGCAATATCGCAAGGAATTGTCCAAATATTTCTGCATCCCTCAGTATATACTGCATCAGGATGGATATTTATGTATTCTTTAATACGCTTTCTTTCTACTTCTTTAATTTGCTTAATTGCAGCAAGATCAATGCCGTTCTTATCGTATATATATCCGTTTGAATCGCTCATTGCTACAACTTTAGCGCCAAGTTCCGTAGCCTTCTGAGCTGCATAAGTTGCCACGTTACCCGAACCTGAAACGAGAACTGTCTTACCTTCAAATGAGCTGCCGTTATCACGAAGAGCTTCATCCATGAAGTAACAAAGACCAAATCCTGTTGCTTCTTTTCTTGCAAGGCTGCCTCCCCACGGAATACCCTTACCTGTAAGTACTCCTGTGAAGTCGTGTCTTATTCTCTTATATTGACCGTAAAGATATCCGATCTCACGTGCGCCTACACCGATATCACCTGCAGGAACGTCTGTGTTCTCGCCTATATGTCTGTAGAGCTCTGTCATAAAGCTTTGGCAGAAACGCATTACTTCTGCATCTGACTTGCCCTTAGGATCAAAGTCACTGCCTCCCTTACCGCCGCCTATAGGCAAGCCTGTAAGTGAGTTTTTGAAAATCTGCTCAAATCCAAGGAATTTGATAATTCCGAGATTTACAGATGGATGGAAACGAAGTCCTCCCTTATAAGGTCCGATTGCACTGTTATACTGTACACGGTAGCCTCTGTTCACTTGTACTTTATTATTGTCATCTACCCATGCTACACGGAACATTATCTGACGCTCCGGCTCTACTATTCTGTCGAAAATTCCTGCTTCTACCCACTCAGGATGTTTCTCTGCAACAGGCTCTAAAGATTCAAGAACCTCTGTTATAGCCTGATGAAATTCGGGCTCATTTGGATTTCTCTTCTTACAATCGTCTAAAACTTTTTGAAGAATTTTCATAAATCATACACACTCCTACCATAAATCAGATTCGATTTTTTTACCGATTTGCCAAAGCCCTATGTGCTGAACATCTATCATACAGCTCTAACGAAGAAAAAGTATATCACATTTTATTTTGTACTGCAATAAATCCAAACATTTTTTTTAGAAAAAGCCTTGACATAACTTTTTCTTGTGATATACTAATGAACGCTAATTATTTACGGATCATTAGCTCAGTTGGTTAGAGCAACCGGCTCATAACCGGTCGGTCCGGGGTTCGAGTCCCTGATGATCCACCAATTTTTATCCGAGAGTCATTTTTCGACTCTCGGTTTTTTTATAACCTGCAGAATCCAAAATTTAAATCAAATTTGAACGTGCTATAAAAAAAGCTCCGAGACTCATATTAACATGAATCTCAGAGCTTTTTTAACAATCTACAAACAATTATTTCTGATTAAGACTTTTTCTTTTGAAAAGAACCGTACCTATAATAACGAACGAAATTACAAGGCACATATAAATCATAATATTGTCACCTGTTCCAGGATTTGTATCATCATCTGCCGGTGGCACTGTAGGTTTGTCTTCTTTATATTCGGGATCTTTTGTTTCACATTCAGTACAACTGCCTTTAACAAAAACGTGCTCTACCTTTTCTGACTTCTCACCACATTCACATTCATACCAATGTGATTCTCCATCTGATTTCCATTCATCAGAGAACTCATGTTTATGAAGTTGGTCTATCGGTTCACCATATTCCAAAAGCTCGTCACAATCTGAACAATATATATCTCCTGTGTATCCCGGTGCTTCGTATGAAGGCTCTACTGCATCCTTTACGTATGTCTCACCTACATGATTCTCAGGATCTTTTTCGCCGTAAGGCTGTCCGCAATATTCGCATTCTGCTTTTTCCTTACAAGTTGCTTCGCCACCTGTATGCTCATCTTCGTCTGCTATTTCGCCGCACTCGCATTCATGCCAGTGTGAATTTTCATCATATTCCCACTCGCCGGAGAAATCGCATCTGTGAAGTTGGTCTATCGGTTCACCATATTCCAAAAGCTCGTCGCAATCTGCACAATATGTGTCTCCTGTGTATCCCGGTGCTTCATATGAAGGCTCTACTGCATCCTTTACGTATGTCTCACCTACATGGTTCTCAGGATCTTTTTCGCCGTAAGGCTGTCCGCAATATTCGCATTCTGCTTTTTCTTTACATGTTGCTTCGCCGCCTGTA
>JAFZEI010000052.1 GCA_017560765.1 Clostridia bacterium
ATCATTTTCAAGATCAAAAATGAATTTGATATCGAATACGAAGATGTTACATATAAGGACATTTATATCAAAGCAGTCCAATTCTCTAAGGAAATTGATGAAATCCTTTCCGCAGAAATTACACAGGTTGACAACATTTTCCACTCAGCCCCTGACTTTAATTCATTCAAAAATGATAAATTAATATAATATGAACGAAATACTCAAACTTAATCCTAATGGCACTGTCACACTTTGTGCTCGTAAAACCTGTTGCCCCATTATGGAAGATTTAGGTGGCGGCATGGTAAAAATAACTGATGACGACGGCTCTTCTATTGTTATTACAAAAGAGCAAGCAAGTCTATTGGGTGCTGGCATAGAAGCTCTTAACGAAAAAGACTTACAACTACTTAATGAATAATATATTATTAATAGTCGCTGCTGTCGGCATGCTATTAATAATAAAATATGGCTTTATTTTTAATGCTCCTCGAGAGTTTATTATTAATAAAGCCTTTAATATTAATAGCATACTTGGAAAATATGTCCAAAAACTCTTCTCATGCAGTCAATGTTTAGGATTTTGGTGTGGGTTTATTCTCTTTTTACTCACCGGAATTTTAGAACATGATTATCATTTAATCATATATTATTCCATTCTTTATGGATTTATAACTTCCTTAATAGGTAATGTTATTGATATGCTCTTAACTTACCTTGACGAGAAAATTTTTAGTATACAAAAAGAAAATGAGTCAAAAGCTAATAAAGATAACTTGTAATTTAACGGGAAAAACGATGTCCATTTATGAGGACTATTATAACAAGAAAGTTACTCAATATGGAAACGAAGAAAACCTTAAAAAGTTTTATATCCAAAACAAAATTATTAACTTAATTAAGTCGGGGCATAATATACAAGATATAGCTAACCTTCTTTCATTTTCAATAAATAAGGATAAGGTTGATTATTATGCAGAATTAGTTGAATTTCATCGAGATAAATCACTTTCTGCGGTAATCAAAGAGTCTAAAACTACATTCATGGAAACTGATTCTGATGTTTCCGACTTTATTAACTCCTGGATTTCTTATAACAATGGCTAAGACAACTTATACAGCGGTGGCGGCAACTGATCATAATATTTCAATTTATGATGCAGAAAGTGGAAATTATAAATGCTCTTTATTTGTAACAACCGGTAAAATTATCGGTCAACCGCTCGTCTCTGCCAATACAATTACCGTTACTTATAACGAAAAAGGAGATAATTTTATCGGTGTATTTGACGCGCAAACTCTTAACTTTAAGTACTCTCAACGCTTGTCTTAATGTCAGAAAAGTGTATTAAAATTGAGTTAGAGGATAATTTATTGAATTGTTTCGGTATACAACCGACATTGACCAAGGGCGAAATATGTAATCGTATTTCGCTTTTTTCTTTATATCGTTATACTAAATGGGCGGGTAACATCGGCAAAACAAATAACGTTTATTATGATCCCATCGTTTATAATGATAAATTCGCGCAAATTCATTACAATATGGCAACTCCTCTGACTAATACTAATGCTAAAGTTATCAAATTGTTGTGGTCCAATGCGACTCATTTAGCAGTCAATATCAGTTTAGATGAGCTTCAAAATGATAAAAATAAATTAAGGGATTTACTTCTATATTATAGCGAGTTAATAAAATATTGGAATCGTTTGAACAAAGGTAACTTTTTCATTTTCTCAGATGAAACACTGTATAATAATACTTCTTTTGCCTTTAAACAGCTGCAGAAATATTCAAAATATAAAGTAGATGATATGTTACTTCCTAAAAATACTATAATAATCGGAGCAAGGGGAATGACTTCATTTGATAACCCGATTATCACTTCACCTTTTATTGATGAAAACGATTATAAAGAGTTTTTGAGGAATAACAAATTAAGCGATTTTTATCAGTTGGATATGTCTAAGCGTTTTCCCATGATGGAAAAAATGAATCATTTGTATGATAATTATCAGCTTTATATAAATGAAAAAATGCCACAAAAGTGGCATTTCGAAACATTTAAAAATATGAAACTCTATTATATCATATTACACCTCAAGGGGTAAAATAGCTTCATAATAGTCTTTATCTGCAAATTTATATATTGTACCGCGCTGAGCAGATAGTTTTCTTAAGGCTTCTGATTGATTATTAGCTTGTACAATGCAGTTGCCTTCATCCAACAAACTTATTATATTATTTTGTTGTTCTTCTGATAGACGATAAATTTCAAAATAACGACGTATGGCGGTATCTACATAACCTTCGTCATGGAAGAATGTTCCGTCATTGGCAGTTTCTATGAGAATATAATACGTCATTTTGCTTTATTTTGTGCGATAACATCATTTATTTGCTTCATGAGCTCATCAAATCGTTGCTTACGAACCAAATATTCCTGTTGGGTCTCTTGATCTAATTCATTACCACGTTGATTAAGAATATCTAAAACCTGTTGAGCAACTACATCGCCGTTGGGTTCGTCTTCTTTCTTTTGATCAATAGGTACACCTGTAGCTGATAATTCAGCAGACACTTCCCCTGTCGGAGTAGCGGAAGGAGTGGAATTCATGTCTTCTGCATCTTCATCGGAAACCTTTTTATTCTTTTTGGAAAGTTTTTTAACAGGACGTTCACACTCTTCATCCTTCATTTGTTTTTGTTTTGCTCCAACGATATTTTGAGCTTGTCTTTCCTCTTTATTGATTTCTTCTTTAAGAAACTGTTCGAATGACTTCATGTTATTATTTAAGCTTCATTATCCTGCACCAACATCATAAAGGGACCGGGCTCTTCCGGGTAGTTAAAATAAAGAACACTCCCGAGTTTATCGACAATATATTTTATTGAAAAATTAGTTTTAGCATTCAGACGCTTACAATTACTTAATCTACCTGATTTAACATATTCCTCAGGAACAATCATCAGGCACACTTCTGCAAGCAATTTGGTTCCTTTATCAATATAGTCTTCAAACTGATTTGAATTACTTCCTTTGAAATAATGGAAATTAAATTTCTTATTTAAACCACACTTAGTCTTAGCTCGAGAGAAAGTGGTTTTCATTTTCTTTATTTCTTTCTCGTCAAATAAATTGAGTAAATCACCAATCACATACTTCCCTGCCTCAAAATAAAAAATGTCACCCTTAACTTTCATCAAGGGTGACTATAATTGAGTTCTGAAATTATATTATGTCAGATTTTAATTTTTTTAGCAGCTTTCTTCAACGCTTTTTCTTCTGCCTTGCGTTGTTTTTCTGCTTCCTTTTTAGATGCGCGCTCTTCTGCTCTACGTTGTTTTTCTGCTTCTTTAGCAGCGGCTTTTTCTGCATTTAGAGCGGCGGTTGTTTTCTGAGAATGAAGAGCATTTACACGATTATTAAATTCTTCCCACGTTTCAGCTTTGGTTCCGGCTCCAACCTGAGTGCCACGACCTGCACCTCCATATGTAGAAGCAGCCGGAGTATCGACAGCAGCGATTGCATTTAAAATCATTTCGCTCGGGCTATCTTCATCTAATATATCATCGATAGGAAGTTGCGTTTCTGTAAAGGCTGCTGCCTTACGTGACTTAATGACCTTTAAAATATTATCAATGATTTTTGAAGATAATACATAGCATGCATCTGCTTTAGAATTAATCAATAAGATATAATCAAATTTTTCATGTTTAGCGTAAATTTTGAGAAGGCTAAATCCAATACCTTTAGTAAAAAACTCAAAATCTTTTATTAGTACTCCGGTAGCAACTTTATTTTTAGCAGAACCGTATGCTAATGTATTAATACCATTTAAAATATCATTTAATGAAGTATTGAAATAAACATCCACTAAATCTGAAACATCTTTTTCTGATTCCTTAGACCAAGAAGACCAAATTTTCTTTAAAGCTTCTTTTGCATAATCTAAGACTTTATCGATTTTCGGATTCATATTGATATTATCACTTGCATTAATTTGATGAATAGTTTTAATAATATCAATAACTGCCGCATCAATCGTCATAGCTTCCCACTGTTTTTCTTCGGCAAGAGTTTCGCCATTAGAAAGCTCATTTCGTGAAGAACCTTTACTATTGGTAGTGGCCCAAGCCGATTGATCTATTGCATACTGTAAAGAACTATCAGTCCACTCGCCATTATCATTTTTAGAGCCAATATAAGTATTAAAAATACGCTGTGCTTCGTTATTAGTTTGTAATTCCTTAGCTAATAAATTATAACAATTAGAAGCAAACTCACGCATAGCAACTTGTATATTGCTAATAATAGTTCCAGGGTCTCTAACAAATGTGGTTTGCTGTCCGCCAATTTTGCCATATCCGCTGGCGTCTTCAGATGCTTTCAATTCTACACCAACTTTACCAATCATTACATCACCGCCAGTACCTTGATTAGGCCTACCTCCGTTGAACATAAGAGCGGTTAAGAGCTCATACTTGCCCATATTAATACCACCCATGCTGATAGCAATATCGCCAATACCCTTTAATGTATCAGCAGAAACAGTATTTTTGATATGTTGAGGAAGCCAAGAAGAAACAAAGTTTCTAATATAACCATTGTTACGCTCAGCATCGTTCACCAAATCTTCAAATAAAGCTTTGTTTGATTTACTACCATAAAAATTAAGAAATTCATCAACTGCGGCAGGATTTTCAGATTCAAAGTATTTTAGAAGTTCTTTATAAAGTTTTTCATTACTTTTAATTGAAATATTTGATGATTCCACTCCACCCATAACCGCCTTAAGTTTGTTATTAGAGTTGTGGATAAGATAATCAATTTTAATAAGTTTATCTACATCCCAGAACTCTTCAATTTCTTCCTTGGGTAAAGTAGCTAATTTGGATAAAAGCACGATTAAACGGTTGAAATATTCTTCTACGTTTGCATCAGTTTGAATCCAGGCTTGTTTAGCTTCTCTTTTTGGATAAATTTCGTTAGAAATATATTGTTTGATTTGTCTAGCAGTAGAATCCATCTCAACTGCTTCAGATATAAAATCAGTAGAAGATGATTTATTTTTATCCATCATTTTCTGTTGCTGAGCAATTTTATTAAGAATTTCGTATATCTTCATTGTTGTAATTTTATTTATTTTAGCAAAACAGAGCATCCAAAAATTTACCGGTGTTTTCGTACGGCTCAATGTTTGAATATAAAATGGTTTAGTTCTGATTAAAACCGTAGCATAAATTACCGCAATCCCAAACTTTTATATAACCATTTATAGACATGTTTTCAGATTCTGATAATGTCGGGTCAAATGCTTCAAGTAAATTGGCCAACTTATGTTTCTGAAATTTAACTCGGTTATATCGAATATCATCTTTAATATAATAATAAGCAGGAGCAGAAGTGCTTAA
>JAFZEI010000005.1 GCA_017560765.1 Clostridia bacterium
AGAAGGCGTTGATGCAAACGCTTACGTTATGGTTGATGGTGAGAAAATCACAGGCGTAGCTGATGGCGACAAGTTTGTATATTCATTTGGTAACTTCGGACCTCAGCAGATGGGCGACGAGTTCACAGCAGAACTTTATGTTGACGGCGCTAAGGTTGATGAGAAAGTTTACAGCGTAAAAGCTTACTGCGATGCTAAGTTGGCTGATGCTAGCTCAAGCACACAGCTTGTAAATCTCTTAAAGGATTTACTTAACTATGGTGCAGCAGCACAAGATTATAGAGATTATAATGTTGATGCTCTCGTAAACAGTGATCTTTCTGATGCTGATAAGAATCGTGTAAACAGCTATGCAGCTGACGGAGCAGTTCCTACAATTTCAACAGATGTTTTCGATCCTACAGTATCTTGGAAAGCAGGAACAGTATACTTTGGAGATACAGTAAACCTTGCAGTTAGATTTGAAGGCGAAGCTGAGCTTGTTAAAGTAACTGTTGGTGGAAAAACATACGACATCACAGAGTTTGAGACTCTTGACAATGGCTACAGAGTAGTTGTTGACGTTATTGGACCTCACCAATTTAGAGAGATAGTAAAATTCACTGCATGCAACGCTAATGGCGTAGCAATCAGTGGTACACTTTCTTACAGCATAGGCGCTTATGCTGCTAATAAAGACACAGTAACAGATCCTATGTGCAAATTGGTTAAGGCATTAATGGTATACGGCGATTCAGCAGCTGCATACGTAGCATAATATAGGAAGGAGACGAATACTATGAAAAAGATTTTTGGTTTACCCGTTGTAGAAGTAGTTAACTTCCAAGTTGAGGATATTATCTGCACAAGTACTACTGGCGGTGCCGGTGGATTCTTCGGCGAAGAAGATGATATTTCAGGCGCAGGCACAGGCGGCGGCGGAATTGAACTTCCTCCGGATTGGGTATAATATACTACTTTGATAAAAGAATGCAGCCTTTTAAGGCTGCATTTTTTTATTGACAAAAAGATGCTTTGCATATAAAATGAAAATGAGTATATAGACTATCAAAACTAAGTTATTACTTAAATCGGTGGTTTGTGTAAATTAAATACGAGAGGGGTGTAACGTATGGAGTTTATTAATCCTGTTGTTGAGGTTATTGCTTTCGCTTGTGAAGATGTTATCTGCACAAGTAATAATGGTGGTAACAACCAAGGCGGAATCGAGCTTCCTCCGGATTGGGTTTGATTAATAATCAACTCGATAAAAAATGCAGTCTTTTTAAGGCTGCATTTTTTTTGTTTGACTTTATTGTTATTATGATATAAACTAAAAAAAGATTCTTCTTAGGAGCGGTTTTATGAAAAATACAAAGCATTTTATTGCATTTTTTATAGCATTAAGCTTATTTTTGCCTATTGTAATGCCTATTAACGCTGCAGCTGCAAACTCCATTTACGAGTATTCCGGAGTTACAATTATGGCAGGAGAGACGGCCCCTTTTTCGCCGGATTTGTCAAACGGAGTGTCTTGTACAAAAGGTGAAGATTACAGTACATTCACTACAGTGGACGTTTCAGATCCGTATTTTACAATTGACATGACAGATGTGACTTGGAATGGTAAAACGCTGGCAATCAAATACAGAGCGCCGGCAGATTCTGCTATAGCTAATTCCTATATATATCCCGAGACTACAGCCGGAGGTTGGTCTTTGTCGGGAGCAGGTCTTTTGGAGAAAGATAAAATGCTTTGTGATGGTGAGTGGCGCCTTCTGACATACGATATTTACACAGAGCTTTTGGGGGAGAATGAGTCGGGACCTACAAAAGAACAGCTTTCCGCTACTATAAAATCTTTGAGAATTGGTGGCGTTACTACGGAGAACGGCACAGTCGATATAGCGTATGTTGGTATTTTTGATAATTTGGCACAAGCAGAGAATTACGATGCAATGTTTTGTAAAGTATACACTACAGTAGAGACAAGTTATAAATTGGAGGTCGTGCCGGAGTGTCTTAATGCACTCACAAGAGAATTTTATAATCTCAATGACAGCCGCGTAACAAATAATTCATCTTTGGTAAACACAGCATATAAAAGCTCAGGACGTATAAGAAATCCAATAAGAGCTACGTGGACTCCTAAAGGTGGCAATAACGAATCTAAGTACATTGTATCAGGTAGCAGTAAGTATATTTATTTAATGAATGACAGCCTAGTAAATGACAATAGATACGCTAATAATGTACCATACATTTTTTCCTCGGATATTCAGCCCAAGGACAACGCCAATCATTTTGCAGGATTTATTTTTAATTTTGGATATGAGAATGATGGTAGCAGTAATACTTTTTTTGCATCAAATAAAATAAATGGTGATGCATCTGTAGCAAAGAGCGGTATAGGAGTCAGTATTTATCCTACATATATGGAGATATATGTTATATGTCTTGACGAAGAAACAGGCATACTCTCGCAAATTACAGAGAGCTTTGAACTTGATAGTAGTATAAATGATGGTTTTCATACATTTAAGGCTGTAGATAATGCCGGCGGTGTTATAAGGTTTTATTTGGATAGTAAATTGATTGCCTCTGTTGCATATTCAAAGGACAAAGTACCTACCGGAAAGGCAACAGACTACTCAGAAAGATATTACAGACAGGCAAGTATTTATAACGGTGACGGAGTTTTAAAGAAATCCACATCAATTGCGTTAGTCTCTTATACAAAGGCCGTGGCCATGGGTACTTGCGGCAGAGCAATTTATATTGATAATGTTTGCCTTGAACCAACAGGCTCTGAGAAGTCCTTGCTTACTCTTGATGCTATAGAGTACGATACCGGCACAAAGATTAAAGCTACTGTAGATTATAACGATACAGCAGTGAAAAACGAACGAATAGAAATTTACAGAGAGGGAAAAGTTCCCGGAACAGATGCACCTGTTGATGTAATTTATATGGGATGTGCTTTGACAGTGCAATTTAAGACACCATCTGCTGTGGGCAATTATTTTGCAGTTTTAATGGGTACCTCCGGGACGGAAAGCAAACAATATAGTGATGCTGTGGTTTTTTCTGTATACACTACTGTAAAAAGTGCTGTCAGTATTGACGATGCTTCTGTAATTGCAGGAGGGACGAAAAAAATAACATTATCCATACCGGATAATATGGGTATAAGCTATATTGCGGTAAAGGTCGCTTTTGATACAACATATCTATCATTAAAAGAAACGTGTAGCGGCAGTGCTTTTGAAAAGGCTGTATTTACAGCTAGTCCCACCATTGCGAAAAACCCTTATATAATGACTTGGGCTAATGCAGAAAATATTACGAAATCAGGCGTTATGGGAGAGCTTACTTTTAACGTAAGCGAAGATGCTGTAGGTTCTACAGAACTCAAGCTTGAAATTGTAGAAATTTATTCCACAGAAGAAACGGGCGAAATAGTAGATGTAACAAGTCAGTATGCAGCAGAAAACGGTGTACTTACTTTTGTGAGTCAGGATTCAGAGACAATTTCGCCACTTGCCATAAACGGAACAAATCTTTCTTTGCAAAATGACATAACGGTTAAATTCCTCGTTAAAAAAGCAGAATTTGATGCGGCAGGGTACAGTAAACCTTATATAACTGCTGTTTTTGCCGGAAAGACTGTAATTTTAGAAGCAAAGGAGGAAATTTTATACGGAACACAATGCTATTCGTTTGCATTTGAGGATATAGCTCCTCAAATGATGAATGACACTATTTCGGCTACTTTGCATGCAGAGATTGATGGAATTACATATACCGGAGAAGTGTTCGAATATAAAGTAACCTCATATATTTACTCTATGTTAGACAGTTCCGCTAATACGGAATTTCGCACGCTGCTTGTTGATATGCTTCGTTACGGGGCTGCGGCACAAGTTTATATGAAACATAATGTTGATAATCTTGCCGATAGTAAGCTCACAGATGAGCAAGCTTCTTGGGGAACTTCTGCACTGCGAGAGTTAAAAACCGTGAAGAGCATTCCGTCGAAGGCAGAAGAAGACAGTGCTAAATGGGTGGGAATGACATTGTTCCTTGAAAATAAGGTGGCAATACGCGGATATTTTGATGTAGACGAATCTGAAGGTGTTGTGGTAAAAGTAACAGATACAAACAACAATGTACTGGCAACGCTTACAGAAGATATTTTTGAAGAAGTTACAGGGCCTGAGGGAACGCCGGTTAAAACATTTTTGTTTGAAGCTTTGGATGTTTCTCAAATGAATAAAACAGTATGCTTTACTGTGTGTGACAGCGAAGGAAACGAACTTGGCGGTACGGCCGTTTACAGCATTGAATCATACGCATACAGTATGCAAAGCTCGACGAACACCGAACTTGTAGAATTGGTAAAAGCGATGATGATGTATGGCGATTCTGCTTATGCATATGTGACTTATTAAGCACATACAGTATTTAAAAGACTATTTGTCATTGTAAAATCTTTTACTTTGTGATAATATATCCGAGTAAATTATGTTTACATATTGGAGGTAGAAAGAAAATGAGTAAATTTTGTAAGAATTGTGGTACTGAGTTAGCAGACGAAGCAGCTTTTTGTAAGAATTGCGGTACAAGTACAGCAGCACCGGAAACAGCTCCGGTTGAGGCTTCTGCTTGTGATTGTACGGAGTGCAACGGTGATTGCGCACAGCAAGAGGCTCCCGCAGCACAAGAAGCCGGATTTGCAGGTGCAGTTAACGGATTTATTGCAAAGCTTAAAAACAAAGATAAAAATGCACTTCTTATTACTTGCGGAGCAGCTTTGACACTTGTTATTATACTTGTTCTTGCTATAGTGCTTTCAGGTGGCGGTGCTGAGGATGCAGCTGATAATTTCTTTAAAGTTGCATACAAAGGTAAAGCAAGCAAAGTTGAGGATCTTGCTCCGGAGTCATATTGGGATTATGCAAAAGATGAGTTAAGCATAGATGTTGAAGACGTAGAAGAATGCATAGAAGATTATTATGATATTTTTATTGAAATGAAAGAGGAAGTGGTTGGTAAAGATGTATCTTTCTCTTATGAAATTGTTGATACTGACGAGGTTGGAGAATCTGACTTAGATAAAATTAAAGATTATCTTAAATCACATTATGACATTGCCAAGAAAGACGTAGACGAAGCTGTTGAGTTGGAGTTGGAGATTGTTTTTGAAGGCGAGGATGATGAAGACGAATTAGAAGAAACAATCTATGCAGTAAAAATTGACGGTGATTGGTATCCTTGCTCTAGAAACGGAGAATTAAAGATTCATGAACTGGTAGAGACAGCGCAAGCTTTTGAAGGTCTTGGCGATTTAAGTGATGCACTTGAAGGATTGGGAGATTTGAAGGACTTATTGGGCTGATTCTTCAGTGATTCTAAGTTGATTTTTAAAGGCATTTCCTCTGTGGAGATGCCTTTTTTAGAATAATTCTAAAGAAAAAGAGGTGTGGAAATTGAAAATTATTCACTCGGCAGACATACATTTGGGCTCAAAAATTGAGGCGAAACTACCTAAAGATAAGGCGGATATAAGAAAATCAGAAGTCAGACAGGCTTTTAATAAAATGGTAAGTTATGCTGCACTGCATGATATAAAAGTTGTTATGATATCAGGTGATTTGTTTGATTCCGTAGCACCTCTTAAGAAAGACAAGGATTATTTTTACAGCGTTGTAAGAAATAATCCTGATATTGATTTTATTTACTTACGTGGTAACCATGACAGCTCAGAATGCTATTCAGAAAATATCCCGGAGAATTTAAAGACTTTTTCTGATGAATGGACAACGTATACTTATGGGCATGTAAGCATTTCAGGTATAGAGCTGACAGAGAATAATTGCAAAAATGCAGGATATCGGTTGAATTTGCCTTCAGATACTATAAATATTGTTATGCTTCACGGTCAACATGATAAGCTCCCGATTAATAATTTAAAAAATGCAGATTATGTGGCATTAGGCCATTTGCACACATTTGCAGAAATCGAGTCAAATATTAGGGGTAAATGTGTTTATAGCGGTTGTCTGGAGGGCAGAGGATTTGATGAAGCGGGCACTAAGGGTTTTGTTGTAGTAGATACAGACAAAATATCGTATAAATTTATCCCCAATTCAATAAGAGTTATAGAAAATTTCACAATAGATGTAAGTAAAGCACGAGACTCTTATGAAGCTTATAAAATAATAAAAAATGAAATTAACACAGATTCTCGAAATTTGTGTCGCATAGAGATTTTTGGTGAGATTATTTTTGACGGGGAGTATTTGGCTTCGGATATAGAAGAATATTTGTCCGATGATTATTTTTTTGTGTATGTTAAAGACGAAACGACACAAAAAAGTGATTTTGAACAGCTTGCAAAAGAAAATTCCTTAAAAGGAGAGTTCGTGCGGACTGTCCTTGCAAGCGGACAGTATACACAAAAGCAAAAGGAGCGGATAATTTCCGTAGGCATAAAGGCTTTTCGCGGACAGGGGGTGCTTCGATGAAAATTAAATCGTGCTATATAGAAAATTACGGTGGCTTTAACAAAAAGCATTTTCAATTTAACAGCGGTATTACAGTATTTGAATGGGAAAACGGCACCGGCAAAACAACATTGGCTTCGTTTGTTAAGGCAATGTTCTATGGTCTGGCGTCAATAAAAAGTAACACAAGAGGCTTTGCAGACCGCTTGCACTTTTGCCCTTTTAACGACGGAAAGTTTGGCGGCTCCATTATATTTGAGCATAATGGGGCAGAATACAGAATAGAAAGATTTTTTGACAAAAAGAGTTCTGCAAAGGATGAAGTGAGGGTGTATAAAGACGGCGGTCTTACAGATATGCAGAGTGAGGATATAGAAAAATATTTTTTCGGAATGGATATTGAGGCTTTTGAGCAAACTGTCTTTTTTACGGCAGAGGACGCAGATATATATACACCTTCAAGTATTGAAGCAAAAATAAATAAAGCAGATGAAGCAGAAACGGCAAAAAAAATTCTGGAGGAGGAGAAGAAAAAACTTTTGCCTCAGCGCGGGAAGAACGGATTAATTCCCAATCAGCAAGAAAAGATAAGAATTTTGCAAGAAGAGACAGACAGTTTGCAAAGTGTCAGGGAGCATCTTAACGAGCTTTATGTAAAAAAAGAGAATATAAAAAAGGAATTAGCAGAAAAAGACATTTTGCTCAAAAAAGGAATTGTTTTTGAAACAAAATTAAAGGAAAGCAGACTTTGTGATGAAGAGATACAAGAATATGCTTTTTTTAAGGAGAATATTGTAACAAGTAATCCTACAGAAGAAGATTTTGACAGAATAGACGGCTATTTTACAGAAATCAAAAAGTTAGAAGAAAAAGATAAAACCTTGAGTGAAGAAACGGGAAAAGCACTGAAAAGAGGTAAAAGAAAAAAACTTTTGTTGGCAGTAAATGCTTTTATGATTATAACTGCAGCAGTTCTTTTGATGGTTGAGCAGCTTTTGGCAGCAGTTATAACAGTAGGTGCTGCCGGATTTTTGTCTGTATATCTGTGCGTGTCTGCAAGAAAACTTAAAACGGCAGAAAACATACAAATTGAAAGAAGAAAGCTAAGTTTAAGGTATGAATTTTGCAGACAGGAAATAATAGAGTTTGCCGAAACGTATAAGAATGTATATGATGATTATGATTTGAAGAAAGAAACACTTATAAATTTAGACAAGCAGATTTTTCTGGAAGAATCCCAAACGGAAAGTTTAGAAGAGAAACTTAATGTGTTGTCAAAAGCGCGAGAGATTTTGACGGAATACAAGGAGAAACTTTTTGAGATTGAGGCGGCACAAGAGGCTTTGTTAAAAGCAGAAGAAAGCATAAAAAATAAATATTCCGTACCGATGCAAGAGAAGTTCAGCAAATATGCTGCAATAATTGAGGAAATAGTACGTGAAAAAATTATAATAGATAAAGAGGGAAATATATATTTCGAAACAGCGGGGGAGCTGAAAAATTACAAATACTTGAGTCAAGGACAAAAAAGCGCATTGGCTTTTTGCTTTAGAATGGCTCTTGTTGACAGCTTGTTTAGGGACGAAAAACCTTTTGTTATCCTTGATGATCCGTTTATGAGCTTAGATAGGGAAAATATGGAAAAAATGTCAAAAATAGTAAAAGCTGTATCGGCAGATAGGCAAATAATATATTTTTGCTGTCATGAAAGCCGCAATATGATATAATTACAAAAATAGCGGAGGCGATATTGTTATGAGAAATGAAGTTAAAAGAGAATGTGACGGTTTTATAGAATACATTGACAGGTGTCACACACCGTATCATAGTGTAACTTACTTTTCTGAGTTGTTAGAGCAGGCAGGCGCTCAAAGGCTATATGAGGATCAGGAGTGGGAAATTGAACCGGATCAACTTTATTATACTGTACGAAATGGCACATTGCTGTCGGCTTTTCGTGTGAGTTCAGAGAATATGCCTTTAGAAAAAGGCTTTAGAATAGCGGCGGCGCACCATGACGTGCCGGGATTCCGTATTAAACCTTCGGTTTCTACAGTTGACGGTGGATATGAGCGTTTGACTTTAGAGCCGTACGGCGGCTTGATTCACCACGGCTGGCTTGACAGACCGCTGTCTTGCGCCGGCAGAATTTATTATAACAGTGCTATCGGGACTGACTATGTTGATTTTGATTTACAAAAACCTGTAGCGATTATTCCAAGTGCCGCCATTCATGTGGCAAGTGATGTAAATGAAGGCGCAAAATTTGATTTGCAGACGGAAATACGCCCCTTTGTAGGACAACCTGACGAGGGCTGCAGCGAATTTATGAGATATGTTGCAGATGATGCCGGCGTAGACGAGGCAGATATTTTAAGCTTTGATATGCTTTTGTACGATGCTGCTCCTGCAGAATATATCGGCATCAATGAAGAGTTCATTTCTTCAAACGGTCTCGATGATTGCGAAATGGCTTATACTTTGATTTCTGCAATCACTTCCGGAGAAGTTGCAGATAATTCTTTCGTTGTTTTTATATACGACCATGAAGAGTGCGGCTCTGCCAGCGACAGAGGCGCGCAAAGCAGTGTTTTCACTGATATAACAGAGAGAATTTGCCGCAAATGCGGATATAATCGTGAAGATTTCTTTCGCATTATGTCAAAAAGCGTTGTTTTCTCCGCGGATATGGCTCATGCGGCGCATCCTTCGTATATGCAAAAAAGCGACCCGAATACGGTTGTTTATCTTAATAAGGGTCCGGTGCTGAAAATTAATTCAAATCAATCGTATGCTTCTTCGGCAGCAGGCAGTGCATTCTTTAAAAAGTTGTGTAAGGAAAGCGGCATTCCGTATCAGGAATTTGTAAACAGGAGCAATATGCGAGGCGGGCGCACAATCGGGCCTATGCTTTCGGCGCTGGGCGGTGTAATGACCGTGGATATCGGAAATCCTATGCTGGCAATGCACTCCGTGAGGGAATTTGGAGGCACGACAGATATTTATTATATGAAAAAACTTTTTGAGGCTTTTTTATAAGAATATTACAAAATATTTACTCGCAGCGTGACGTTTGGGTTTGCGCTGCGTAATTTTTTTACTTGTGCATCTGTATACGAAACGGGCTTGTGACTGAGAAGTATACTGCAACAATCTTCCTTTTGAGGCAAAATACGAAATTCGCAACCGAAAGAATCCTTTAGAGAATAAGCGGCTTTTTCGCATTTTAGCAATTTGCCGCTACACTCGCCTTCGTCGATATAACAGTGACGGCTTCGCATTAAAACAATAGGGCCACCTACGACCGTTTCACAATTTATGCTGCACTCAGGAGTTTTGACTGCTTCTACGGAAAGTGTAGCGCGGCTTATTCCTATTTGCGACAAAACATCAAGTGTGTGTTTGTTAGCAGTGTTAAAGCTATAGTCACAGCATATAATTGCGTCAGTGCCTTTAAGGAGTTCGATATCACCTAAATTTTCACATAAAAAACCATCAAGATATTTGCCTATATGATTTTCGCAAATGAAATTTATGTTTTGTTTGGTTAGTTTGAGAGCTTGACCCAAAGAAATAAAAGGGAGATAAGCAATTATTTTATTTTTATGATTTTTAATTTGGCGTATTTTTTCGGCTGTACGAGAAAATATTTCAGAGCTTTGCATGTTTTTGTAAAAAATATTTACGGGAATATAATATGTGCGCTCTTCTTTGCTGTACGGACGCAATATTTCCGGCATAGATTCTTCTTTAAAGCTTAAAAAGCTGTCTGCAGTATAGAAAAACAGAGAAATACCACCGGTCATATTTTTGGGTGTAAGGATTTTGTCTTGTGAGAATATACGGTTGTTATTCGTTACGGAAATGTCTCGTTGCTTTCTTAAATCAATTAAACCGGCAATGCAATTTCTTCGCATTGAATTTAAAACAGAGACAGGAATAAAAACATTGTCATCAATGTCTGCCGATATTTCCGAAGCATAAAAAGGCGTGTCGCCCAATCTGGAAAGTTGTTTTTTGATTTCTTCGACTGAGGTGGGAGTGCTGTTTGCTTTTTGTAGCGTTTGTGGGCCTTTTGCAGAGTGCGAATGTCCTTGGGTGTCAAATATTTCCAAAACGGGAAACTCGCCCGTATTGCCTGTAAAACGCATAAATACGGGGCATTTTTTGTTTTCTGTTTTTGTGTTTACTGCTAAAGATTCTCTTAATTTTGCATCGTCTGTCAAAGTTAATAAAAGTTGTTTGCTGTCAATGTTATTATTTTTTAAATTGCCGACTGTTGTTATTTCAACAATGTTAGCTTTTAACTTTTTTACGGAATTTACTGTGCCGCCGCAGAGGATTTGTTGTTCGTTTTCTGCAAAGGTGTAAACTGTTATTCCGTCGCCTGCACTAAGCTCAACGCCTTCGTCCAAAACAGCAGTCAAACAAAATCTCGTGAGATTTTTTGGCAAGTTTTTAGGAGAGGAAAGCTTAATCGGAACATCTGTAAGTTTACCGATAGGCAGACCTGTTCTGCCGGCAGAGCGAAAAGTTATGTCTTTAAAGGGGAGTTTTCCTTTTAAATATCCTGACGTAAAATCTCCTCGCCCAAAGAGAACTTGCATATCGCGTAAATTTTTTGTGAGGGAATGTTTTTTGCCTGAAAAGGCATTGTCAATCGCTTCTCTGTAGCTGCGAGTAACAATAGCCACATACTCAGGAGATTTAAGTCTGCCTTCAATTTTTAGTGAGTGTACTCCTGCAGTAATCAGCTCTTCTATATAAGGAATTGATGCAAAATCTGCAGGGCTTAGTCTGTATGCAGGTGTATTTTCCTTGCCGTTTACTGATAAGGAATATTTTTTTCTGCAAGGTTGAGCGCATGTGCCTCGATTGCCGCTTCTGCCTCCGATAAAACTGCTCATAAGGCATTGCCCCGATAGTGACATACAAAGTGCGCCGTGACAGAAGGCTTCGATTTCTAAAATATTTTCGTTGCAAAGCTCAGAAAGCTCTTCTAAAGAAAGTTCTCTTGCTGTGATGCATCTGTCAAAACCGAGTTCTTTTAACTTTTTAACGCCGTCAATGTTATAAACACTCATTTGTGTGCTGGCATGTATTTCGCAACTGAATTCTGCTTTGTTTTTTATAATTTCTGCGGCTAACCCCAAATCTTGTAAAATCAGGGCATCAATACCTAATGAGGCAGCTTTTTTTGCTGTCTCATAGTAAGTGTAAAATTCTTCATCAAAAATAAGTGTGTTGAGAGCAAGGTATACGCGTACCCCTCGTATATGAGCGTAAGAAACGGCTTCTGCTAACTCTTCGAATGTGAAATTCTCGGCACCCATACGGGCGCTTCCTGTTTTTAAACCGAGATAAACTGCATCGGCACCATTTTGCACAGCTGCTTTTAAGCATTCAAATGAACCGGCCGGAGCAAGAAGCTCCGGCTTAGTTTTAAAATTATTCTTCATCGTAAATATCGTCTCCGGCAGGGAAGAAAGCATCTCCGCCTATTCCGCTTGAAAAGCTGTCGCCTATGCCTGAAACTTCGTCGTTGTCGTGATAGGAGCTAATCGACGGAAATTCATTATCGTCAGGATTCACGCTATGTCTTGCCAGCAGTAATTGTTTTGAAAGTGAGTCTATTTGTTGTTCTGCTCTTGAGAGTTGTTCGTCCAAATCTTGTTTTTCTATTTTTAACCTGTCATACTCGTCCATCATACGTTTTATTTCGTTTTTAAGAGTATTAAAGTTTTTTTGTGTTTTAAACAGCTCGTCTGTAATTGAAATGGCCGCCATAACAATAGCAGTCTGCTGCTCAAGTCTGAGATCTGCTTTAGCTGCTGCAGCTACCTTTGTGTTAAGAAAGTGCTCGATTCTGTGCATGTATTCTTCGGGTTCGTCATGACGTAATGTGTATGCCTTACCGTTTATCATAAATCTGATCTGTTTTTTTTCTGCCATGGTGATGCTGCGCGTCCTTTCAAAAGTTTTATTCTTTAAGTTTACCAAAAAAAACAGAAAAAGTACATAGCAAAAAAGATAAAAAATTTTTTTAAAAGGTGTTGACAGATTAATTTTATATGTTATACTAAAACAGTAATGATTACTATTATTACTTTGACGATATCAATTAGAAATTTTATTTATTTTGGAGGTAAATTATTATGAAAAAATTTGTATGTTCAATTTGCGGTTATGTTCACGAGGGAGACAGTGCTCCTGATTTTTGTCCTGTATGCAAGCAACCGGCTGATAAATTTAAAGAGCAGGCAAGTGACGAGGCTCTTGTATGGGCTGATGAGCACAGAGTAGGCGTTGCAAAAGGTGTAGATGAAGAGGTTATTGCAGGTCTCAGAGCTAATTTTGAGGGTGAGTGCACAGAAGTTGGTATGTATCTTGCTATGGCACGTGTTGCACATAGAGAAGGATATCCTGAGATTGGTTTGTATTGGGAAAAGGCAGCTTGGGAAGAGGCTGAACATGCAGCTAAATTTGCAGAGCTTTTGGGCGAGTGCGTAACAGACAGTACAAAGAAAAATCTTGAGCTCCGTGTTGCTGCTGAGCATGGTGCAACACAAGGTAAAAAGGATCTTGCTGTTTTGGCAAAGAAACTTAATCTCGACGCAATCCATGATACAGTTCACGAGATGGCTAAAGATGAAGCTCGTCACGGTAAGGCATTTGAGGGCCTTTTGAAGAGATATTTTGGATAAGAAAATAACCGAACAGATAAAGTTAAGGCACTCAACCGAAAGGTGAGTGCCTTGTATTTTTTTAGTTAAAACTAGTACTGAGCAATGGCTTGCAATATTATTGATAACATTATCAAGTTTTGTTTTGTCATTGGAAGATATTACCTCGTTTGCCTTTCTTAATATTTCAAGAAACACTTGAGTGGTCATACTTTTTGGGATTGTCAATAATGGTAATCGGAACAATAATAGTTGTTGCCGATACTTTGGCAAAAGAAAACCAATGAGAAATTAAATAATCTGATATATCTTTTCCCAACGCTCATTAAAACTAGGGTCCGAAACAGTATCGGGGGCAAAACCTGCCCTGAGATAACTCTTTATTGCGGGAATACGCCAATCGTCGGTTGTAAGATATGCACTTTCCATATGTTGATTTTTAAGAACATTAACCGCAATGCTGCTTAAAATATTCCCGAAGCCTTTTCCTCGAAATTCCGGTTTGCAAGCTACATTATGAATATACCCCTGATTCTTTTTGTAATCGCAGATTACCGTAAGTGTGGCAGCCGGGCAGTTGTTTACCAACACAAAGAAGCAATTATTATCATTGTAATTAGAATTTTCTGCCATAGAATGTTGATAATATTCTTCGGGCTTTTCCATATTACCATCCGCATTAAGATATGGGATAATATCTGCCCATATACTAAGTGCATTTTTAAGGTTAGGGAAATTTATAACCTCTACCCCTTCGGGAAGAGTGATTTCTTTAACTGGTGTTCCATCATTTTGCCAATTCATTATAAGCTGAGCCATAGTTTACTCCTTGTTTTGTTTTTATAACCATTTCTCTGAGAAACAAAAATGTTTATGGTTTAAAATTCTCAAAAATTATAATAGAATTCTCACTCTGCGCAGCTTCGCAATCAGCCGGCGTGTTTATTGTCCAAGCCGCACTTTGAGTTTTCCAGAATTTCGTACATAGGCGGTAAGAAAAATCTTTCCTATCACTAAAGCGATATGCCACAAAATCAGGTCTTGTAGCAATATTAAGTACAAGCGCAGTTAAGAAGAAATCCACAACTCTGCCCAACCCTGAGGGGTTTTTCAGAAAATTCTGGGAGAGCTGTCCGCGCAAAATATCGGGACGATTGCGTTTAAGCCACAACAGGCAACGAGGATCAAAAGATTCTATACAATATTCGCCATTATAATTATCTAATACATCACAAACAGCCTTGCACAAAGCCGGTGCATTGCTGCCCGCCGCCTTCAGCTCTATTATCAAAGGCGCACGATTTTCAAACAAAGCCAGAACAGATTCGAAATCAGGGATAGTTTCTGTTGTACCTTCAAGAAAATAATTTGTTAATTCGTCATGTGTAATGTCTTCTATTGCGCCTTTTGCCCCTGTGGTACGAACGAGTAATGAATCATGAATAACAGCAAGCCTACCGTCTTTTAAAAGATGTACGTCCAATTCAGCACCGTAGCCTGCATCAGCAGCAGCTTTAAAGGCTTTGAGACTATTCTCAGGCAGACCCTTCTCCTTACAGTGAAGACCTCTGTGAGCATAGACAAATTTTGTTAATTTACGCATTTTGTCAGAAGTTTTTCTGCCCTTTACAGCAAATAAGTACAGTATAAAAAGCAAACACGACAATGTAATCATTTTGAATCACCATGCTTTACGAAACACATCGTCACAAAAGACAAAGCTACAAAAATTGCGGCATAAGGGAAGAGCGCATGGTAACTTATATTACTCAATAAATAACCGGCTACGATAGGAGTTATTGTTTGCGCGGCCATACTGAAAGTATAGTAATAACCTGTAAATTTACCTACATCAGCACTGGAGCACATTTCCACAACCATAGGCAAACTATTTACATTTATGGAAGCCCAGGAAACACCCACCAACCAAAAAAGACCGTACAGTCCCACGTGGAAACTGTCAAAGAATAAGGTATAAACGTATGCCGCACCGAAACAAGCCGCCAGCATTCCGGCGCCAAAAAGAATTGTGACCTTACGGCCTATTTTACCGGCAACAATTCCCACCGGAATATAACTAATTATAGCACCTACCATTGCAATTGTAAGACACATACTTGCATCGCCAATAGACATATTCCAAACGGTAGTTGCATACGTTGTAAACCAAGTATTGATAGCATTATAGCCTACATACCATAAAGCTACGGACAAAAGCAGAAAAGCAAGACTTATTTTTACAGCTTTAGGCATTTTTGCCTTGGCTACGGAATTTTTGTCGGCAGCCGCCACTGTTTGAGTCAAATCCTGCTCCGGATGAGCTTTCTCATATTCCGCTTGCTTTGCACGCAGTTTGGGCTCGTTAACAAATACCATCAAAATAATGAGTGCTAATATCATAATACCGCTTACTATACCGAAAATAGGTTGGTAATTTATATGTTCAAGCCCTGCAGTTTTACTTTTAGGGTATAGGAAGAATGTTGCAATTAGGTAAAGTATTCCACCGGCTGCACCCATAAGGTTTATGATTGCATTACCTTTACTGCGCAAAGGCTTTGGTGTAACATCAGGCATAAGAGCGACGGCCGGACTTCTGTATGTGCCCATTGAAATCAACAAAAAACCTAAAAGAACAATGAATCCGATGGCTTTTGCACTTGTCGGTGCTGCATAGTAGCTGTTGTCTAAAACAGGAATAAATGTCATGAGGCAGACAGCAGCGATTGTTCCGAAAAGTATAAAAGGCTTTCTCTTGCCTAATTTGCTGTTAGAGCGGTCTGAAAGGCTGCCGAAAAAGGGCAACAAGAACAGAGCTAAAACATTATCTGCCGCCATAATGGCTCCTGATATGGTTTCATTCATTTTAAATGTGTTGGTAAGAATAAGTGGCGTCAGATTGTCATACATCTGCCAAAAGGCGCTTATGGATAAAAAAGCGAATCCTATAAGTATTGTTTTCTTGTAGTCTAATTTCATATACGATACTCCGTTTTTTCTTTATTATAATACCTCGGAAATGATATGTCTATGCTGAAATTTTATAATATCGGTTTGCGGTTGACGTAGTTTTTTTTAATTCGTATAATATTTCGGTAACAGAAATAACTTGACAGGCTTATAGGAGGGTGACGGAAATGCCGTTTGACGGAATAGTTCTCAGCGGAGCAGTATGGGAAATAAACGGTCTTCTTGAAGGAGGCAGAATTGAAAGGGTTTTTCAGACAGGACGATATGAAATAACGCTTTTATGTCATTCTCATGGAGAAAAATACAGACTTTTAATAAGTGCAAATCCCGAAAATCCAAGAATACACCTTACAAAAAGCAAAAAAGAAAATCCGTTGGTAGCACCGCCTTTCGCAATGGTTTTGAGAAAACATATACAAAGCGGCAAAATACTGTCTCTGACACAAGAAGGTTATGACAGAATAGTTACTCTTACAATAGAAACACATAATGAAATGGGAGATATTGTAAATAAAAAGCTTATAGCGGAAATAATGGGAAAGTACAGCAATATAATTCTCACGTCAGAAAATGGCATAATATATGATTCTGTAAAGAGAGTAGACGAAGATATGAGCTCTGTAAGAGAGGTTATGCCGGGCAGACATTATGTATTTCCGCCGGAGCAAGAAAAAATAAAACCGGAAGAATTTAAAGAACTCAGCGCAGAATGCATTGAAGAAAATGAATTGCCTGTAAGCAAGTTGATATTAAAAAGAATTTTCGGCTTTAGTCCCATGCTATGCAAAGCGATATGCCAAAATGCGACTGTAGTTCAAAATAAAAAATTTAAAGATTTATCGGCAGAGGAAATTAATGCTCTTAATAAAGTAATACTTTTCTGCTGCAACAACATAAGCAATAGAAATTTTAAACCTTGCATTATTGCTGACGGGAAAGATTTTCACTGTACGGACGTTGTGCTGAAAAGTGCAGAACAAAATAACGAGAATATAAAAAAATATAACACAGTGAATTTAATGCTGGATGATTTTTACACTAAAAAAGACAGTGATGACAGGCTAAAACAAAAACAAAGCAGCATAATGAAGCACGTGAATTCCGCCATAGAAAAATGCAGAAGAAAAATGCAAATTCACAGCAGTACGGCAGAAGAAACGGGTGATTATGAAAAGTATAAACAATTTGGCGAGATATTGACTGCAAATATGTATCAATATTCAGAATACGAAGAAAAGGTTAAGGCGATAAATTATTACGAAGAAAGTATGCCTGAAATAACAATAGACTTGGATAAGAATAAAAGTGTGTCACAGAATGCACAGAATTTCTTTAAAAAATACAGGAAAAATAAGACTGCTCATGAGAGCGCAGAAAAATATCTTGAAGAATGTTTTGGGGAACTGGAATATTTAGAAAGCGTATCAGTGATGATAGCAAACAATACTGATGTTACTGAAATCGACGAAATTCGACGGGAACTTACAGACGAAGGATATATAAAACAGGAAAAAATGCGAAAGAATCCTAAAAAAAGGCAAGAAAGCAATCCTGTAAGTATGCCTCATGAGTACAGAACGAATGATGGCTACACAATTCTTATAGGAAAGAATAATTTGCAAAATGAAAAGCTTACTTGTAAAACGGCAAAGCCGGATGATGTATGGTTCCATTTAAAGAACGCCCCGGGTTCTCACGTTATATTGCGTACAGCAGAGCATTCGGGACAAGTTACAGCACATTCCGTAGAGTGTGCGGCTTCCTTGGCAGCTTGGTACAGCAGTGCAAGAAACACGAATAAGGCAGATGTAGATTATACCAGAGTAAAACATGTGAAGAAGCAACCGGGCGGCAGACCGGGAATGGTAAATTATGTGAATTATAAAACCATAACGATTCATCCCAATGATGCCCCGGAGGGAAAGGCATGATTTAAATGGAAAATATGGAGCGAACAGTGCAAACAGATAGACTTTTTTATACGGTGCAAGCAAAAGACGAAGGACGAGAAGTGCAATATCTTCTAAAAGAGCGTCTTGGGATTGCCTCAGGTATGATAAAAGTGCTTAAATATAATAGGGGCATACTGCTTGATAATGAAGTGGTAAGAGGGACTGCTTTAGTAAAAGAGGGACAAACGGTTACTGTTCTTCTTAATTGTCTTGAAAATGCATCAGATATAAAGCCCCCTGACATAACCCCTGAAGAAGGCTGCCTTGATATTTTGTATGAGGACGATGCTTTTATTGTGATAAATAAGCCGGCAAATACTGTTATTCACCCTACTTGCAGTCACCAAAGCGGCACATTGCTTAATTTTTTGATGAATTATTGGCAACAAAAGGGGATTTTCACAGATGCTCATTTGGTGGGGCGTCTTGATAAGGATACTACCGGCATAGTAATAATTGCCAGAAACGGGTACGTACAGGAAGCATTAAAAATACAAAGTCAGAACGGTATAATGAAAAAGTATTATTTGGCGGCAGTATCGCCTGCACCTAAAGTTTTAGCGGGAACAATCGATGCTCCTATTTCAAGAGATTATGACAGCATAATTAAACGCAAAATAGATGAGAGCGGAGCAAGAGCGGTTACTCATTATAAAACTGTATGCGTACAAAGCATAAAACAATCAAGTACTCCTTGCGCAGTTGTTGAGTATTTACTGGAAACAGGCAGAACACACCAAATAAGATTGCACAGCAGTTATTCGGGTTTTCCCATAATAGGTGACACTATGTATGATGGTTTGGTTTGCAATGCACCTCACCAATTGTTGCATGCGTACAAAATAGAAATAATTCATCCTGTGACAGGAAAGAAAATGATATTTAAGGTATGTCCGCCATCTGAATGGGAGAAAAGCGTTTGTTGCGATTTTTTTGATGAAAAGCTTTGATTTAAATAAGCAAAATTATAAAGTGCAGAACTGACAACACACAAAGCGCCCACATCACACAGTAAGCCATGCCGTTGTCTAAAAATTTCATCAAAGGATTAAAATAATCTACAATTAATAAAACTATAAGTATTGCCGCTAAAATAAAAATTAAATGCGGCAGTATTTTTTTTATTATGATTAAAACTTTTTTGCCTGTTTTCATATTTATTCTCCCAAATGTTAAATTTCACCAATATATATAATATCGCTTACGTTCCTTGTATTTGCAGGGTGAGAATATACGCTGTCATCAAAAGTCATAACAGCACTGATTCCTCCGTCAAGATTATATGCAGCGGAGCAACCCAAGTCCTCGTAAAGTTTTGCAAGTTCAGAAAGAGTCATGCCTGTTGAATAACCGGTTTGTCTGCCGTCTACCAATACAAAAACGTAATGTCCCGGCGCATAATAGCCTATAGAAGCACGCGGGTGGCTTTTTGTGATATATTTATCTGCATTAAAAATTGTCTTTGCACGACCGCTTTCATCAAGCAATCCGGGACCGAAATTCCACACCTGATAAGCTCCGCCGGCTACAAGACTTTCCTTTGTGTATTCTCCGGGGGAAAGAGTTTCCATTCTGCCGTCGTAATAAAGCACACATATATCGCTGCCTGTATTGTCGAATTTATAAAGAATGCCGTTTCTAAGTACAACACCTGTGTCGGATAAACCATACGAGTCGCCCGAAATAGCTACTATGGCATTGTTTTCTTTATCTTGATTTAAAACGCTTTGCGCATAATTCTCTCCATAAGTTTGCTCGGCAAACGCCGAACGTAAGCATTCCACATTCGTCACATATATATCAGCAATATGATATGTTACGATTGATTTTCCCGAACCGGTTTGCTCCGTTCTCATATTAACAACCACATTGTTGCTCCTGTAGGAATTCTCTGTCTGTATAACAGAGGGTATCTGTACGACTGTCGGCTCCGGAGTTTCTGCGTAGGTTTGCCGTGCTGTTGGCGTGGCTGACGGTGTTGTTAAGTCAGACGTTTTTTCTGCGGTATACGGAAAAGTAGCGGTAGCCTTTGGCGTTGTGCTGATTGTGGGAGTATGTACTTGCGGAGTGTTAATATCCGGCAAAGAAAAAGCAGGGATGCTTGCAGTAGGTTTTGGGATTGAAATAGCATTCTCCGTATTTCCTTTTTTGGGAATAACATGATGAAAAAGTGCAAAGGTACATAGTAAAACACCTGCGATTATTAAATCGCAAAAAACAGCAAGTATTTTGTGCAAAAGTATATTTTTCTTCATAATGCAATCCTAAATAACATAAATTAATTATAAAAAACTCATATATTAAAGTGTATATAATTTTACAACAAATATAATGTTTTTTGTATGGCTAAAATGTAATTTTTATAATAAATTTTCAGTTTTTTTATTTTCTGACAAACACAGACAACTTGTAATGATTCATATATTGCTCATAGAAAAGCTTCTAAAGAGGTGGCATATGAATTTTTCAGGAAACAATAATCTTTTCCCGAAACCTTTGACGGCAGAGGAAGAATCAAAATATACAGACAAATATTTCAACGGCACT
The DNA here is from genome assembly GCA_017560765.1 of Clostridia bacterium. GTDB lineage: Bacteria > Bacillota > Clostridia > UBA1212 > UBA1255 > Egerieisoma. Next base: position 20,638 of record JAFZEI010000005.1, read on the forward strand.
GATAGAGAAAAAGAACAGGCGAGAAATGCTCTTATAGAGCATAATTTGCGATTGGTTGCCCATGTAGCCAAAAAATATGCATCTGCAGCACTGCCGGCGGAGGAGTTGATTTCCGTAGGTACAATAGGACTTATAAAAGCTGTCTCTACTTTTAACGCGGAGAAGGGCAACAAGCTTGGCACGTATGCTGTAAGGTGTATAGAGAATGAAATGCTGATGTACATACGTTCCGGTAAAAAGTATGGTAATGAAGTTTCAATGAATGACCCTGTAGGCACAGATAAAGAGGGAAATGAAATTGTAATAATGGATTTGCTTTGCGATGACGATACAGAAATGATAGATGAAATTGACTCACATTTTCAAGCAACAAGGCTGTATTCCGTAATGTCTCGTGTTTTAACAGAAAGGGAAAAAGAAATTCTTACGCTGCGTTACGGATTGAATGAACCTGACTTTTCGTGTGCGGAGCTTACACAGAAAGAAGTGGGTACGCTTTTAAATTGTTCTCGTTCCTATATCTCAAGGTTAGAGAAAAGAGCTATGGAAAAGTTGAAGGAAGCTTTAAAAACACAATATTAATAAAATATTATTTTCTTGCAATTTGTCCAAATTTTTATTATATTATCACTATGATGTAATTTTATATCAGAGGCGATAAGTGTGAAGAAAAATATTAAATCCATATTCAAAAAAAGCTTGTTGATGTTGTGCATACTTCTTTTATGCGTTTCATGTTTTTCTGCTTGTAACGATAATGAAACAGGCAAGAATTCAGGCGATGGAGTGCCTGCGGATTTTAAAACTTTTGAAACAATAGAAGATACAGACTATTCAATTACGTATTATTGGGGACCGGATGCAGATCATTTTGCACAAGATGATATAACTCTTATGAAAGAAGCCGGTTTTGATACAATCCCAATACAGCGTTTTCCGTCTGATTACGTTAAAATCAGAAATGTGGTAAAGCTTCTTGATGCACAAGGACTGAATGCTGCCGTTTGCGATGACAGAATTACAGGTTTATATGAGGCTAAAGAGGAGCTGACACAGGAAACGGTAGATGCAAAGGTTCAAGAGGTTCTTGATTATTATGCAGAGTGCAAAAATGTTACGGAATGGATTGTTTGCGACGAACCTTCCGCTTATAATTTTGACAGGATTGCAAAAATTGCAGATGCTATTCATCGTCTTTCGCCGGAGGACAAGGTTTTCGTAAATCTTTTGCCAAGCTATGCCAAGCCGGCAATGTTAGGCACAGACACGTATAAAGAATACGTTGAATCTTTCTGTGAAAAAGTTAATCCGGATTATATATGCTTTGATTATTACGACCTTTTGGGTGAAGATTATACAGAGACCCACAGAGGCGGTTTTGTGGCAAATCTGGCAACAGTAACAGATATTGCTAAAAAATACAATAAAGAAGCAAGGGTAATTGTTCTTCTTACAAAACATGGAGATTATGCCAATGTAACAGATGCGGAAATCCGCTGGCAATCAAATCTTTCAATTCTCTTCGGATTGAAATCCTTATCCTTCTTCTCCTACGCCATGCCGGCAGACTCCTCTGTTGCAGGTGAAAATGCAATGACAGATGGCGAGGGAAAGCCTACAGAGCATTATGTTTCGGTACAAAATGCAAATAACACAACGCGTGCATACGGAGATGCTTTGTACAATACATCCGTAGACAAAGTTTTTTCTATTGATAATACGTATACGTCAGAGTTTATCAATGGCGTAGAAAAATATACTTCTTACGGAGCTTTGGGTGAAGTAAAAGAAGGAATTGATATGATGGTAAGCTTCTATAACGATGGTTCCTTTATGATTATGAATGGTAATTCAGATGACGGTAATCCAAGAAAGCTTATTACAAAAGACCTTACTGAGAATTTACAATGGTTGAATCCCTATACTCGCAGATGGGAAACTTTCCATTCCTGCTTCTTTATTGAGCAAAACAGTGATGGTACATACGAAATAGTACTTGCTGAAGGTAATGCTGTTTTATTAAGAGTAGGTAAATAAAAATTTAGAGTCAAAAAAAGCTCTGAGATTCGCATTGATTTGAATCTCAGAGCTTTTTGTTTTTTTAATAAATCAAAGACCTTTTTTATTCTCGTTTATCTCGGAATATGTTCTTGCGAGAACATCAGCAACATTGCTGAGTTTTTCATCTAAGTATTTCTTTGTGGCAATTTTAATCTCTGTAGCACGTTGCTCTGCCTTCATAACTATTTGCTGAGCTTCTTGATTTGCAAGGCGAGTTACTTCGTGAGCAGCAACCAATTCGCTTTGCTTTTGAAGAGCTTCTTTTACAATAGCATCTGCCTCTGTGTTGGCATCGTCTCTTATTGCTGCAGCATCTTCATGTGCGCGGGCGATTGTCTTGTCAGCTTCTTTGTCAGCATTTTCGATAATTTCATCAGCCTGAACATTAGCTGCGTCAAGTACATCGCGGCTGTCGTTATAAAAATCGTTGGCGTGCATCATTTCTCTGGGAAGAATATCTCTTAATTTGTCAATAATGGTAAGAAGGTCGTTCTTCTCAACGGAAACACGGCCTCCGATTAAGGACTTTTTGCCGTTCTCTATCATACTTTCCAATTCGTCTAATAATTCAATAGTGTGAAGCTCCATATTGTAAATCTCCTTCGCTTTTAATATGTCTTGTTTATTTTAATACATTTTTTTCATTATGTCATTAATTATTTTATCAGGTACAAGTCCCTTTATATTACCGCCGTTGCGAGCCAGCTCCTTTACAATGCTGGAACTCAAAAAAGAGTTTTGTATATCTGCCATAAGAAAAACTGTTTCTATTTCATGGTCTATGTGCTTGTTAAGAGCCGCCATTTGAAGCTCGTATTCATAGTCAGAAACAGCGCGCAAGCCTTTAACAATAGCAACAGCATTATTTTCGCGCACAAAATCAACAAGCAGCCCGTCAAACATTTTTACTTCAACATTTTTGTATTCGAGAGTGCACTTGCGTATAAGTTCCGCACGCTCTTCTTTTGTGAAAATGGGATTTTTGGCACTGTTTGTAAGAACACCCACAATGAGATGGTCAAAAAGTTTTGACGCTCTGTGAATTATATCAAGATGACCATTTGTAAGGGGGTCAAAACTTCCCGGATAAACAGCAATTTTTTTATTTGAATTTAACAAATCAATCAACCTCATTTCTGAATAACGACACAGCAACAGTACCATATTTTTTAGACTTTATGTGGTAAAAGGCACCGATTTGCTCAGGTAATGTATCTTCGGCGCTATGCTCGCACAAAATTGTGCAATAGTCAGAAAAAATACCGCTTTTGCTTATCAGCCCAATAGCATCTTCATAAAAATCACTGCTGTATGGAGGATCAAGCAGAATCAAATCAAATTTAACACCTTTGTTTCTGCAAGAAGCAATAATTTCTGAAAAATCAGAGCAGGAAACTTGTGCAAGATGGTCTAATTTTGTATGAAGGAGATTTTTGCGAATGATGTCGCAACACGATTTGCTCTTATCATTAAAAAAACACCTTTTCGCACCTCTGCTGAGAGTTTCTATGCCTAAAGCTCCGCTGCCGGCAAACAAATCAAGCACTGTTGCACCGTAAATATCGTCTCTTAGCATACTAAAAACAGCTTCTTTTACTCTATCAAGTGTGGGCTTTGTGTTTTCTGAATCCAATGTCTGTAATTTTAGCCCACCGGCGGTGCCGGAGATGACTCTAACCATGTAATACACCTCTTTACGAGACAGTATAAAACTACCTAAAAAATTTGTCAACGACCAAGCAATCAATTATAATGTAGCAGAGGTGATACAATGTCTGTTCCCATTACATTTTTAAAAGGGGTAAAAACAATACGAGCTGCACAACTGGCAAAGCTGGGTGTATATACAGTAGAGGACCTTTATGAGCTTTATCCGAAAAGTTACGAAGACCGCAGCATTGTGCTTAAAATTTGCCAATTGGAGGCAGAACAGAGTGTCACTGTACGAGGATACGTTAAGTCCGTCAACGTACACAGATTAAATAATAAAGTTTCTGTAACCAATTTGAGAATTTATGATGAGACGGGAAATATGCGCATTTCCGTATTTAACGGAAAGTACGGACAAATGCAATTTAACGTGGGTGGTTTGTATGCTTTTTACGGCAAGGTAATACGTGACAGTTACGGTGTAAGCATGACAAATCCGGCCATAACGGAATGCTCTGACGGCTCAGACAACAGCTTTTTTACGATGCAGCCTGTTTATCCTTTGACAAAAGGTCTCACACAAAATATTTTGCGCAAAACAGTAGCGGAGGCTTTGAAAGTTGCACCGCCTTCCTACGAAACATTGCCTAAGGCAGTTTTAGACAAATACGGGTTGCTTCGGAGAGATGTGGCTCTGAAAAATCTGCATTTCCCCGCAAGTTCGGAGGCGGCAAAAGAAAGTATTCGCCGATTTAAATTTGAAGAGCTTTTTACAATGCAGCTTATGCTCCTAATGCTTAAGGATGAAGAAGAAAAGGTTCAAAATGGAATTTCCTTTAAAAATGCTGAAGCAGAAAATAAAATTTCTGAATTTATTTCAGCTTTACCATTTGAGCTTACAGAAGGGCAAAAAAAGGTTTGGAGAGAGATTTCCGAAAATATGGATGATTGCCGAGCTATGAACAGGCTTGTGATTGGTGATGTAGGTTCGGGAAAAACTGTTTTGGCGGTGCTTGCAATGCTTAAGGCAGTATCGGCAGGTTATCAGGCGGTTTTTATGGCACCTACAGAAATTTTGGCAGAACAACATTATAATTCGGTGAGTAAAATGCTGTCTCCCTTTAATATAAAGGTATGGCTTGTGACAGGGGCTCTTAATGCAAAAGAAAAAAGGGAAACATTGTCAGCAATAGAAAGTGGGGAAGCAAAGTGTATAATAGGAACGCATGCGCTTATTCAACCGACTGTCAAATACGGCAGATTGGGACTGGCTGTAACAGATGAGCAACATCGCTTCGGTGTTCGTCAAAGGGCAATGCTGGCAGAACAGGCAAATACACCTGATGTTCTTGTTATGACTGCCACACCCATTCCCAGAACTTTAGCCTTGATTTTGTATGGAGATATGGATATTTCCGCGTTGAAAACATTACCGCGAGGCAGACTTCCCATAAAGACGTATGCTTTAGATTATTCCATGTATAAAAGAATTTGCAACTGGATTTTAAGATTGGTGGGAGAGGGCAGACAAGTTTATATGGTATATCCTATTATAGAAGAAAATGAGGAGCTTCCTCTCCATTCTGCGTCAGATAGATACAATGAGCTTTCTAACGGAATATTTAAGGATGTAAGGTGCGGACTGCTTCACGGCAAAATGACATCGGCGCAAAAAGAAAGTGTTATGAGAGATTTTAAGGATGGAAAAATTCAAATTCTTTTTGCAACTACTGTTGTAGAGGTTGGCGTGGATGTTCCGAATGCCGTTTTAATGGTTGTGGAAAATGCGGAACGCTTCGGCTTAGCACAGCTCCATCAGTTGCGCGGAAGAGTGGGAAGGGGTAATCTTCAATCTTATTGCGCTTTGTTTTCAGAGAAAATAACTGAAAGAATGAAGATTATGGAGGAAACTACAGACGGATTTGAGCTTTCTGAGCAGGATTTGGTGTTAAGAGGCCCCGGTGACTTTTTTGGAGTAGAGCAGCACGGATTGCCTCCTTTTAAAATAGCGAATCTTTACAGGGATACGGAAATCTTGCAGCTTGCATCAAGGGCGGCAAAAGAAGTATTGGCAAACAGAGAACATTTTGGAGATTTTTTACAGTATATCAGAAAAAAATATCCTCAGAGAGTGCAACTGTGAAATATTGCACCTTGAATTTTTGTGTAGTATAATCAAGAGATAAATACAAAGGAGGAAAACACCGTGAGCGATGGTAAACGAAAGATAAATAACAATAATAATAACAATAACAATAGAACAAATAAAAAGAAAGGGCCTGTGACGGTAAAGGATGACAATAAAGGCAAGGAGATTGCGGCCGTTATTCTTTGCGGAATAGGCTTGTTTATGCTTTTTTCGTTTTTTGATAAAACGGGTCCCATAGGCAGATTCTTAACTACAATATTCTTTGGCTTGTTCGGTCGTGCTGTTGCGGTTGTAGTGATGTTTGGCCTTTTTGTCATTGCCTGGAAGCTTATAAGAAGGGGAAAGGGTCCTGCTATTGATGTAAAAAACATGACTCTCTTTATATGCTTCGTACTTTTTCTTTCGGCTCTTTTGCATACACTTGGCAGTAATTATGCAAAGGAATATGCGAATCTCGGCTTTATTGATACGATAAGTACATTGTGGACTTCAAAGCTTGGCGGCATTATAGGTGGCGGAATAAGTTGCCTGTTGCAAAAGTATTTCGAAAAAGCCGGTGCTCTTGTGATTTTAATCCCTGCACTGATAATCGTTGCCATATTGCTTTTCTCTCTTTCCATTATGAAAATTGCGGAAAAATCTGCAACCGGTGCTAAAACAGTAAGCAGTTGGGTTAAGACTGTTAAAAAAAGATTTGAAGAAACAGAAAGAGTAAAACAATCCACAGAGCATAAAGACATTAAATCTCATAAAACGAGAGTAGTGGATGGAGAAAATATTCCGAAGAATGATACAGAAGAAGTTATGGAGACAAGTCTTTCCGGAATGGACGAAGTTTACGGTATGGACTTTGAATTTGAAACATCATCAAATAAGAAAAAACGTAAAACAAAAGAAGAAAAAGATGATATTCACAGAGAAGATGACCCTGAAATAATAAAAACAGTATTGCCGGGAATGGACGAAACGGTAGAAACCGTTTCCCCCGAACAATTGCAGGGTGAAATCAAATTTACAACGAGTAAATTTGATACTATTTATGATGCACCGCCATTTTCATTATTAAATGCAAATGATGAACCTGAAGACCTTCACGAGGAGCATAAAAAGCAGGCGGCAAGGATTGCAAGAAAACTGGAAGAGGTAATGAGAAGTTTCGGTATTGAGGCGAAGGTTATTCATATTTCCAGAGGCGCAGCTGTAACACAATATGAATTGCAACCACATTCCGGAGTAAAAGTAAGTCGCATAAAAAACCTTTCGGAGGATATTGCTCTTAATTTGGCGGCGCCGGGAATAAGAATAGAGGCCCCCATACCCGGTAAAGCTGCAATAGGAATCGAGATACCGAATGAATCTGTACAGACTGTATATTTGAGAGATTTGATAGAGACAGATATTTTTCTCAATCACAAATCAAGTCTTGCTTTTTGCTTGGGTGAACAGATTTCGGGCAAACCGATAATTGCCGATATAGCAAAAATGCCGCATCTTTTGATTGCAGGTTCTACAGGTTCAGGTAAAAGTGTGTGTGTAAACTGTATGATTATGAGTATTCTCTATAAAGCTTCGCCTGACGATGTAAGAATGATTATGATAGATCCCAAGGTAGTTGAGCTGGGAGTATATAACGGTGCTCCGCATTTGCTTATTCCCGTAGTTACTGAGCCTAAAAAGGCCGCGGCGGCTCTTGCTTGGGCAGTTCAGGAAATGGAGAACAGATATAAGCAATTTGCCAAATTCGGTTTAAGAGACATTAATTCATATAACAGCTATGCCTATGATAAGGGAATGGAAAAAATGCCGAGAATACTTATAATTATTGACGAGCTTGCCGATTTGATGTTGGTTGCAAAGGATTCGGTGGAGGATTCCATTAACCGTATTGCGGCAAAAGCTCGTGCGGCAGGACTTCACCTTGTTGTGGCAACCCAAAGGCCGTCCGTTGATGTTGTAACCGGTTTGATAAAGGCAAACATTCCGTCCAGAATCGCTTTTAAAGTTGCATCTCAAGTGGATTCAAGAACAATACTTGATTTTGCAGGCGCAGAGAAATTGAGAGGCCAGGGAGATATGTTGTATCATCCTGTTGGCGCATTGCATTCTACACGTGCACAAGGCGGTTTCGTTTCTGACGAAGAAATAGAAAATGTTGTCAGATATTTACAGGCTACTTACGGAGATGCTAAATATGACAAAAAAATCAGCGAAGAGGTGGAAAAGGCTAAGATTCCGGAAAAGGGCAAGAAAGGCAATGTCGGCACTGCATCTTCCGGAGCAGACGGTGATGTAGATGACCTTTTTTATGAGGCTTTGCAGATTGCGATTGACGTTAAACAGATATCGGCATCATTCCTTCAGAGAAAATTGGGACTTGGTTACAATCGTGCTTCCAGAATCATTGATCAAATGGAAGAAAAAGGCTATATAAGTGCTCGCGACGGCAATAATCCAAGGCATGTTTTGATTGATGAAATGCCCGATGAGGGATAAAAAAACTTGACACATAAAGCACGGTTGTTGTAGAATAAGCTTTGAATTGAAAGTATACGCATTTTTGTCCTATATAAATGTTATATAAATAAATGTCGTACTTTGAAAATTAAATCTATAGAAAGGGGAATTGTTCATTATGGAAATAAGTATTGAACTATTTTTACTTGTAGTAATCCCCTTAATTTTGATAGCAGCAGGCGGTTGTGCTCTTTGCTGGCGTTTGGCGAGCAAAAAATCATATCTTAAAGGTTATGAGGCTCGCAAAGAAGAAGCAGAGGCAGTATTTGGAAGTGCAGAAGCAGAAGGTAAACGTATCGTTAGCGAAGCCGTTAAAGATGGCGAGAGAAAAAAACGTGAATGTTTACTCCAGGCTAAAGAAGAAATACACAAAAGCAGAATTGAGCTGGAACGGGAAATTAAGGAAAGGCGCAATGAAATTCAGCGCAATGAAAGAAGATTAATACAAAAGGAAGACACTCTTGATAAAAAGCAAGAAATGCTTGAACAAAAAGAAGAGCAGATTGCTGTTAGAATGACAGAAGTTGCCAAGAGTGAAGAAGCAGTTAAAGAGGCTTACGAGAAACAGACTGCCGAGCTTGAAAGAGTAGCAGGTATGTCAAAAGAAGAGGCAAAAGCATTACTCCTTGCAAATGTGGAGAGTGAGCTTCAAAGAGAAACAGTAGTTCTTATTAAAGACTACGAGGCTAAGTTAAAAGACGAGGCCAGAGACAAAGCCAGAGAAATTATTGCAGGTGCTATTCAAAAGTGCGCTGCAGATTACGTTTCAGAAGCTACGATTTCTGTTGTTGCTTTGCCCAACGATGACATGAAGGGCAGAATAATAGGTCGTGAGGGAAGAAACATCCGAACCTTGGAAACATTAACAGGCATAGATTTGATTATAGACGATACTCCGGAGTCTGTTGTTTTGTCAGGTTATGACCCTGTAAGACGTGAAGTTGCGCGTATTGCATTGGAAAAACTGATAATTGACGGTCGAATTCATCCGGCGCGTATTGAAGAAATGGTTGAGAAGGCTAAAAAAGAGGTTGAGCACGTTATTAAACAAGAAGGCGAGAACGCTACTTACGAGACAGGCGTTTACGGCTTACATCCTGAGATTGTTAAGTTACTTGGCCGCTTAAAATACAGAACAAGTTATGGACAGAGTGTTCTTATTCACTCCATCGAAGTGTCCAGAATTGCCGGAATTATGGCGGCAGAGCTTGGTGTTGATGTAGCACTTGCTAAACGTGCGGGATTAGTGCACGATATAGGTAAGGCTGTAGACTTTGAGATGGAGGGCTCACATATAGAGATAGGAGCTGACATCGCAAGAAAGTACAAAGAATCACCTGTAGTTATCAACTCAATTATGGCGCATCACGGAGATGTTGAGCCTGAGTCTATAATTGCAGTACTGGTACAGGCAGCAGATTCTATTTCCGCAGCAAGACCGGGTGCAAGACGCGAGACACTTGAATCTTACATCAAGAGACTTGAAAAGTTAGAAGGAATTGCTAATTCTTTCGAGGGTGTAGAGAAAACATATGCCATCCAAGCAGGTCGAGAGGTTCGCATTATGGTTAAACCTGAGGCGATTTCCGATGATGAAATGGTGCTTAAGTCACGTGAAATTGTTAAAAAGATTGAGGACGAGATGGAATATCCCGGACAGATAAAAGTAACAATGATACGTGAAACAAGAGCAGTGGATTATGCAAAATAATTATTAAACAAGATGACTCCGTGAAGATATCTTCTCGGAGTCTTTTTCTATGTATATGGTTCTGATAGAAAATCAGGAGGTTTTTATGTCTAAAGTAAACATATTATTTGTTGGAGATGTATTTGGCAGAACGGGACGGGAAACTTTGAGTGAGTTGCTGCCTGAATTGTTGACAGAATACGATATTGATTATTGCATCGTCAATGGTGAAAATGCGGCACATGGCAGAGGCCTTTCCATGCAGTGCGCAGATGAAATTTTCATGGCGGGCGCAGACTGTATTACAATGGGAAATCATACATGGGACAATAATGATATTTATCAATATATTGACGATTATTCTGTAATACGCCCCGTCAACTTTGCAGAGGGTTTGCCGGGAAGAGGATATATTGTTTTAGAAGACGGGCCGTGTCCCGTAGGTGTACTTAGTATACAAGGCAGAGTTTACATGGAACCGTGTGACAATCCTTTTGAATCAGCCTACAAAGCAGTTTCTGAATTGCGCAGCAGAGCTTCTGTTATTATTGTTGATTTTCACGCAGAGGCAACCGCGGAAAAAGCAGCTATGGCATATTATTTGGACGGGCTTGTAACAGCAGTTTTAGGGACGCATACACATGTACAAACGGCAGACGAACAAATTCTTCAAGGCGGTACGGCTTTTATTTCGGATGTAGGAATGACAGGACCGCACAACGGAGTGATAGGAATGGACAGGAACGCAGTTTTAAATAAATTTGTTCGCTGTGTACCGCAAAAGTTTAAACCTTCGGAGGGGGCGGGAAAACTGCATGCTGTTTTTATACAAGCTGATACAGAAACGGGCAGAGCTGAAATGATTAAAAGAATAAGCATTGAGGCTTGATTTGCGGGAAATAAAATTGATTTTGTATAGTAGGCAAAAATTTTTTTTATTCAGAAAAAGTCTTACATACAGCACAAAATGATAACTTCCAACACTTGCCAGTATGGGAAATAATAGATTTTTGCATATTTTAAAGATACAATAGTCACTGTAAACAATGCATTTTTACAGTGACTATTACATTTTTTTAGGAGGACTTTTCTATGGACGTATTAAAAGTATCATCAAAATCTAACCCATCTTCGGTGGCATCGGCACTTGCATCTGTTGTTAAAGAAGAGGGTGGAGCTGAGCTTCAGGCAATCGGAGCAGGAGCAGTAAATCAAACAATGAAAGCAATAGCGATTGCAAGAGGATATTTGGCAATTTCAGGCAAGGATATAGTATGCATTCCTGCTTTTTCAGATGTATACATTAATGGAATGGAACGTACTGCGCTCAGGTTTGTGGTAGAAAGCACAGACTTAGGTTATGCTATCTGACAAATTTCTGAAATAATCTGTAAGTATGTGCAGAATATGTTTGTTTTGTGTGTTTTTTATACAAAATGAATATATTCTGCAATTTTTATTAAATTACCTTGTAAAACACAGTAAAATCAATTAGAATTAGCAATGTGAATTTATTAAATATTAAGGAGAGCGTTTTGAAAAAAAGAAATCGTATTGTTTCGTTGATATTTTGCTTTATATTTGCATTCTGTTTATTAGTACAAACAGGGTGTAAGTCTGATGCGGATAATAAAATAGAAGTGATTCGATTTTGGCATACTTTTACGGGAAAGCAAAGAAGTATTTTTGATTTGCTTGTAGATACATATAATGCCACAGAGGGGAAAAAACGAAATGTAATTATTTCTCCGGAATACAAATCTGAGGATTTTGTTAAAAAGCACTTTAGTGAATCTTTTGGTTTGACAGAGGGTAAGTACGACTATCCTAACATGGCAGTTATTTCAAATGAATTGGCATATAAAGCAAAAAGTTTAAATTTACTTGTTTGTGCAGAAGATTACCTCGCAAAACAAGAACTTTCCGAATATTTTGATGGATTTATACAAGAGGGCAGAATTGCAGGCACTGATGAAACATACGTTTTCCCGTTGTCAAAAAGCTCCGATGTAACAATAATAAATGATTCTATATGGAGAAGGTTCTATAACGATAATAATGTAGAGCTAAATCAATGGAAAACGTGGGATGGTATTTTGTCTTTGGCAGAACGATATTATGAGTGGACAGGCGGCAAAGCTCTTATTGCAATAGAATCATTAGAAGATTATATTTTTGCATATTCGGCACAGTGTTTACCTGTTATGATTCAAACGGGAAATAAAGAAATAAAAATTAATACAAACAAAGAAACGCTTCGCAGAATATGGGATTTTTATTACAAAGGTGTGGTTAACGGATATATACTGCAAACTGATAATGTAGTAGAAGCTTTGAAAAACGGAGAAATTGCAGCATATATAGGAACTCCCCATGATATGTCGCATTTTCCTGATACGTATATCAATATTAACGGAGAAGAAAATTCCTTGCTTATATCAGCCTCATCTTATCCGGTTGCTAACGAAACAAGAAATGTTGCACCGCACAGAGGCACAGGAGTCTGTGTGTTTGATTCCGGTGAAAAGATAAATAAAGAAAGTTATGCTTTTCTTCATTGGTTTTGCACAAGTGAGAATGCAATTCAATTTAGTACGGCCAATAATGAAATTTCTTCTTATCGCCCTTTATATAAGAAAAACTCTACCACAGACTATTTTAAACAGCTTTCTGTTCTTGATTATGAGAAATATTACATGATGTCACAATCTGTTCGCCAAGTAATGGAGGGCAAAACGTATGCGCCTACAGGCTTTGTGGGATATGAATCTTTTTGTAATGATTTGACATCATCTTTGGTAAAAAAATCAGCTGATGGTATTGCTGAAATAAACATATTGGAAAAGAATGGTTTCTCAAGGGCAGAAGCACTGGAGAAAGTTTGTGACAACAGTAATTTTGAAGGCTGGTATTTTCGTGTTATAGAAATAGCAAACCAATATTAAACAGTTGCAATTTATTTAAAAACATATTAGAATGTATGAGTTCATTAACGCAAAAATGTAGTGATTTGTAGGATAACAGTTTGGAGGACGGTAACATGGTAGCAAAAATTGCACTTTTGGCGGTATTTTTTATAGCCACTTTGGCTCTCGGTATTATTTATAAGAAAAAAATACATAGTATGGATGACTTTGTATTAGGCGGACGTAGTGTAGGTCCGTGGCTTACGGCTTTTTCTTATGGCACATCTTATTTTTCTGCAGTTGTTTTTATAGGTTATTCCGGTCAGTTTGGCTGGAGTTTTGGTATTTCTGCATTTTGGATCGGTATTGCAAATGCTCTTTTGGGCAGTTTGGCTGCGTGGGTTGTTTTGGGAAAGAGAACCAGAACAATGACAAAGCATTTAGGTGCAGCTACAATGCCGGACTTTTTTTCAAAGAGATATAACAGTAAAGCGTTAAAATTAGTTTCTGCATTGATAATATTCGTTTTTCTTGTGCCATATTCTGCATCAGTTTATAAAGGCTTATCGGGAATTTTTTCCATGGCTTTTGGCATTGATTTTAAGTATTGTATTATAGGCATGGCTGTACTTACTTGTATATACGTTGTACTTGGAGGATACATGGCAGCTGCGGCAAATAATTTTGTACAAGGTATTGTAATGTTGGGAGGAATAGTAGCAGTTGTATTTGCGGTGTTAAATGGTAAAGGAGGCTTTACAGAGGCGGTAAAAGCACTCTCGCAAGTAGAGGTTGCCGAAGGGGCGGTAGGTGAAGGAATGAAAGGTGCGTATACTTCTCTTTTCGGACCGGATCCGTTAAGTCTTTTGGGTGTAATGATACTTACAAGCTTAGGTACGTGGGGACTTCCTCAAATGATACATAAGTTCTACACAATTGATAGTGAAAAATCCATCACAAAAGGAGCTGTTATTTCAACTATATTTGCTTTTGTTGTGGCCGGAGGCTCTTATTTTATAGGAGGCTTTGGCAGACTTTACGTACAATCAGGTGAAGGTGGTATGCCTTCCGTAGCTTATGACGAAATAATGCCTAATATGCTTGAAGGAGTTTTGCCGGATATACTTATGGGGCTTGTTGTTGTGCTTGTGCTTTCTGCTTCGATGTCAACACTTTCCTCGCTGGTAATTTCATCGGCTTCTACGCTTACGGTAGACTTTTTTAAGGGATTTATAAAAAAAGACATGAAGGATAATCAACAAATGATTTTCACAAGAGCGTTCTGTGTGTTATTTATGGCTATATCCGTTGTGCTGGCACTTTTCCCCGGAACACTTATCACTAATTTGATGGCAATATCTTGGGGCGCGCTTTCGGGAGCTTTTCTTGCACCTTTCATGTACGGACTTTATTCAAAAAGGATTACAAACGCATCTGTTTGGGTGAGCTTTATTGCAGGTATAGGCTTTATAGTGCTTAATATGTTCATGAAATTTATGTCCGGAACGAGTGCCGGAGCAGTTTCAATGCTTATTACTTTGGTGCTTGTGCCGGTAGTGAGCATGATAACGAAAAAGCCCGATAAGGAGCATACGGAGAAGTGTTTTTCCTGCTATAACAAGGTTGACTAAGAAATAATATGATATATAATTAAATTTCAAGGTTGTTGAAAAGGAGTTGTAACAAAATGATTTGGAATCCCGGCAAGGAGTGTCTTTCGAGAAAAGAATACGATGAAATAAAATTAGAAAGATTAAAATGGACTGTAAAAAGAGCGTATGAGAATGTGAAGTTTTACAGAGATCGTTTTGACAAAATTGGATTAAAACCGGAACACATCCAAACACTTAAGGATATAGAAAAAATCCCGTATACATCAAAGTTGGATTTAAGAGAAAATTATCCATTTAAGTTATTTGCTGAGCCTATGAGCAAAATCGTGAGGCTGCATGCCAGCTCCGGTACTACAGGAAAACCTGTTGTATTCGGCTACACAAAAAACGATATGGACGTGTGGAAAGAAAATATCTCAAGAATCGCAGCCATGGCCGGAGTTACCAATGACGATATCGCTCAAATAGTTTTTGGCTTCGGAATGTTTACAGGCGGCTTCGGTTTGTACCAAGGTTTGGAAAATATGGGAGTAACAGTTGTACCGGCATCTTCAGGAAATTCAGAAAGACAACTTATGTTTATAGAGGATTTCGGCGTAACCGTACTCGTAGGTACTCCGTCGTACGTACTTCATCTTGGTGAGCTTGTTCATGAAAGAAAATTACAGCATAAAGTGAGAGTAGGCCTTTTTGGCGGAGAAGGACATACAGCAGAGATGCGTCAGCAGATAGAAAGATTGTGGGGCATTGAATGTACTGAGAATTATGGCTTGACAGAGGTGCAAGGACCCGGTGTTTCGGGAGAATGTCTTGAACATGATGGTATGCATATTAATGAGGATAGTTTCCTTTTTGAAATAATTGACAGCGATACACTTGAAGTTAAAAATCCGGAAGAAGAGGGAGAGCTTGTACTTACAACTCTTACAAAAGAGGGTGTACCTGTTTTAAGATACAGAACGAAGGATATTACTTCAATTAATTTCGCTCCGTGCAAATGCGGCAGAACTTCAGCCAGAATGGCAAAGGTTAAAGGACGTTCCGACGATATGCTTATCATAAAGGGAGTAAACGTATTCCCCAGCCAGATAGAAAGCTTGCTCTTAGGCATGCCGCATATCGGCCCGCATTATGAGCTGATTGTTACAAAAAAGGGTTATATGGATCAGCTTGAAGTAAAAGTAGAGCTTGCAGATGCAGCGCTTTTGGAGAAATACGCAGAATTGGAAGCTCTAACTAATAAAATAAGAGAGAAAGTAAGATCAAATCTCTTAATTGATGCAAAGATAACATTGGCAGAGCCTAAGACTTTAGAGCGTTATGTTAATGGTAAAGCTAAAAGAGTACATGATTTAAGAAATCAATAATATAGATACATAGAAATTTCGGAGGTAATACGATGAAGAAATTGCTTTTAGGTAACGAGGCAGTTGCCAGAGGTGCTTGGGAAGCCGGAGTAAATGTGGTTTCCTCATACCCTGGAACACCAAGTACAGAAATTACAGAAAATATGGCAAAATATGACGAGGTGTTCTGCGAATGGGCACCTAACGAGAAAGTTGCGACAGAAGTAGCTATAGGTGCAGCAGTTGCGGGAGCGCGTGCTATGTGTTGCATGAAACACGTAGGACTTAATGTGGCTGCAGATCCATTGTTTACAGTGGCATATACCGGTGTAAACGGAGGTCTTGTAATAGTCGTTGCAGATGACCCCGGAATGCATAGCTCGCAGAATGAGCAGGATTCAAGATATTATGCATTATCGGCTCATGTTCCGATGCTTGAACCTTCTGATGCACAAGAATGTAAAGATTTTACAAAAAAGGCATTTGAAATAAGTGAGAAATATGATACACCGGTGATATTGAGACTTACAACGCGTATTGCTCACGCAAGAAGTTTAGCTGAACTTTCAGAAAGAATTCCACAGGAGAAAAAGCCTTACAAGAAGGATACAATGAAGTATGTAATGATGCCCGGCATGGCAAAAAAACGTCACGTTTTTGTTGACGCACGTACAGCTTCTTTAAGAGAATTTTCTGAGGACTTGAATAGCGGAATTAACACAGTTGAATACAACAGCAAGAAACTTGGTATTATCACATCCGGTATCAGCTACCAGTATACAAAAGAAGTTTTTCCGGAGGCTTCTGTTCTTAAAATAGGTATGGTTTATCCGTTGCCTGACAAATTAATTCGCGAATTTGCTGAAAACGTAGAGGAACTCCTTGTTATAGAAGAGCTTGAGCCTTTTATCGAAAATCACATATTGCAAATGGGAATTAATGTAGAAGGCAAGAAATATTTCCCAAATCAGGGTGAGCTGAATACGACAATTATACGTAAGGCATACAAAGGCGAAAAGCTTGACTGTGCAGTAGCTGCAGAAAATGTAGAAGCACCTGCCAGACCGCCGGTATTATGTCCCGGATGTCCTCACAGAGGTGTATTTTACGTGCTCTCAAATATGAAGGTAAGAGTTTCCGGCGATATAGGATGTTATACTTTAGGTGCAATGAAGCCTTATGAGGCAGTTGATACATGCGTGTGTATGGGTGCTTCTGTCAGTATGGCTCACGGTATGGACAAAGCTGATGCTCAGTTTGGTGAAAAAATGCCTACTGTTGCTGTTATAGGCGACTCAACATTTATGCACTCGGGAATCACAGGACTTATTGATATAGTTTATAACAAAGGTACTTCTACAGTTATTATTCTTGATAATTCAATTACAGGTATGACGGGACACCAACAGAATCCTACAACGGGACATACAATAAAAATGGAGGAAGCTCCTGCTGTAAACCTTGTTAAACTTGCTGAGGCTGTGGGTGTTAAGAGAGTAAGAGTTGAAGATCCTTTTGATATGAAAAAATTCAGAGCAGCAGTTAAAGAGGAATTAGAAGCTAATGAGCCCTCTGTAATTATTGCCCAAAGGCCATGCGCTCTTCTTAAGAACGTAAAATACGGCGCGCCTGTAAAGATTGATACAGAAAAGTGCAGAAAGTGCGGCGCTTGCATGAAACTTGGTTGCCCTGCAATTTATTGCGAAGACGGAGTATATAAGATAGATGAGTCAATATGCCTCGGCTGTAAACTTTGCGAGCAAATGTGCGCATTCGGTGCTATTGGCAAAGAAGAATAAGGAGGAGTAAGCGTGAAAAATCTTGACTGTTTAAATGTTTTAATAGTAGGTGTAGGTGGACAGGGAACATTGCTTGCTTCAAAATTTTTGGGTGCGGCAGCAGCACTTTGCGGTAAAGATGTTAAAGTTTCTGAGGTTCACGGAATGTCTCAAAGAGGCGGCAGTGTTATTACATGCGTTAAAATAGGAGACAAAATTGCATCTCCCATAATTGATGAAGGAGAGGCAGATGTTATTTTGGCTTTTGAGCAATTGGAGGCAATAAGATGGCTGTCATATCTTAAAAAGGGCGGCACTGTTATCACAAATGTACAAAAAATCAACCCCATGCCCGTAGTATCAGGTGCGGCAAAATATCCTGACAACATTATTGAAGTTTTAGAGAAGTCAGAAATCGAGCTTGTTGCTTTGGACGCGTTGGGCTTGGCGGCAGAAAGCGGAAGTACAAAGGCTGTAAACGTAGTACTTTTGGGAGTTTTAGCTTCAAAACTTACTGAGGTACCTGAAAATATTTGGGAAGAGAGTTTAAAGAGTGTTATACCTGCGAAAATGTACGGAATAAACGAAAAAGCCTTTCAGCAAGGGTTGCGCTGTTATTCTGCAAACTCTTTGATGTAATTTGCGTTAATTGTTAATTGATTAGAGGTCAGTTCTGTGATATACTGACCTCACCAAAAAAAGTGAATATATGAGAAATAAAAAGAAAGGGGTTCACGACCATGAGTGTAAAACAAATTTCTGTTTTTCTTGAGAATAAAGCCGGCAGACTTGCCGACGTTACAAAAGTACTCGGTTCAAATAAAATTGACATCAGCGCTTTATCTATTGCAGATACTACGCATTTCGGTATTTTGAGACTTATAGTAAATGATCCCGATGCAGCAGAAGAAATTTTACGTAATGAGGGATTTACAGTAAGCAGTTCTCCCGTGTTGGCTATTGCGATTGAGGATACTGCCGGCTCTTTGTCTGTTGCTCTCGATGCTCTTAATGATAAGGAAATAGGAGTAGATTATATTTATGCTTTTGTGGGCAAGACACAAAGTAAGGCTCTCGTAATATTCCGTGTTGAGGATATTTCAGCGGCAACAGCAGTGCTGACAGATGCCGGTATAACAGTATTAAAAGATGAAGAGGTATACAGTCTGTAATGGCAGAAGATAACAAAAGAAAAAGAACACTTGTTAAAGTTGGAGAAAAATCAAATGAACGGTATGACAGTTATGGGCATAAGATAGAAAAAAGGTCTGTCTCGACCACACCTGTCACACCGCCTAAGAAAGAGTCGCCCAAAAGAGAACCTGAAAAGGAACGGGAAGCGACCGGAGAAACAACAACAAAACAAGAACCGCAGAGAAAAAAGGAAAAAAGAACGCCGGCAAAGAAATTATATTCCGGAGCAACTCAAGAGGAGCTTCCTTCTCATGAGAGAAGAATTCAAGAAAGAGCACCGCAACGCAGAAAAAATATTTTAAAAATTTTAAAGATTGCAATGGTATTGCTTTTAATTGCAGGAACGGTTTGCCTGTTTATTTTTGGCATAGGTGAAAAGAAAAGCGAAATAGAACAGGCCTTTTTGACAACAGGAACAATTGAAAATCTTTATAATGTTAAGGCACATATTATACGTGATGAATATGGCATCACTGCAGGTTTTTCCGGCAAAATGCTTTCTGCTGTAAATGACGGAGACAGAGTAGCTGCAGGTGCTACAATCGGTTATATTGTGAAACCTGAATACGAACAGGAACTTGTAAAGTTAAGACAAGTGGATGACAAAATCGCGGCTGTACAAAATGCTGCTTCTTATGTAGAAAGTCAGCATACCGAATTGGGCTTTATGAATGAGCAAATCAACGGTCTTACAGATAGATTGGCAGGCATGTCAGCTGATTCTTCTAACCTTTCCCAATATTATTCTGTGATGAAGGAGCTTGATTCTTTATTTGGTACAAAGCATGAAATAATAATAAATGCAGACGTATCAGATGATTATTTACGAGAACTTCAAGCAGAAAGAAAACGTATTGAGTCAGGTTTAAGTAGCTTTATGGTGGAGGTCAAAACGTCACAAGCCGGTGTTGTGTCTTTTTATGCTGACAGTCAGACGCAAGATGCAACAGATAAGACAGCGCAGATTTCCGAATATTTAAGAAAAAAAGGCGAAACAGGCAACTATTTGTCTGAAGAAGCATTGCGATATACACAATCAGATTTATATTATTCTGTTGGCACAGATGTTACGCAGGGACAAACAGTAGCAAGAGTGACACCTGATGTTACTTATTATATAGCAGCGGAAGTTTCCGGATTAGATTATTCCGTATTTCAAGCAGGAAAACAAATAACCGTAAGGTCAAAAAACAGAGATTTTTCTGTTGAAGCAGCAGTAGAGGAAGTACTGAAATTTGGTGATAAAGCTTATGTCTTGTTTGAATCTTCTACAGGTGTTGCAGGTGCGGCTGCAGAGAGAATTATAGATTCGGAGCTTATTATAGACCAAATGTCAGGGTTGAAAGTGCCTAAGAGAGCTTTGTCAGAGTGGGATTCTGCAGGGTTGACAGCAAGAATTGCTGTATTGAGGTCAAGCTATGTATCTTATGTGTATGTTAACATTCTTGCGGAGGATGGGGAATATGCAATAATCAGCCCATCAAATGATTTTGTTACAGAGCAGGACGAGGGTGTTACAAGTGTACGTGTCAATGATATTTACGTTGTTAACCATGAAAAGGTAACAGAGGGACAGATTATCGGAGGATAAATATGAAAATTTGTGAAAATCTTGCAGAGATTAATCAGAAAATAGAAGAGGCCGCATTGAAAAGCGGACGTAAAAGGGAAGATATAACGCTCGTTGCTGTAAGTAAAACTGTAGGCGCGGAACAAGTTTTTGAAGCCTACGGGGCAGGTCAGCGTGTTTTTGCTGAAAACAGAGTACAATGTCTTCTTGAAAAACTTGAAACAACAGCAGAATACAATTTAACAGATGTTGATTGGCATTTAATAGGCTCTTTGCAAACAAACAAGGTTAAATATATTATAGATAAAGTATCATTGATACATTCTGTGGACAGTGTGCATCTTGCAAAAGAAATAGATAAATGTGCAAGAAAAAAAGATATAAAAATGAGTTGTCTTTTACAAGTTAATGTTTCGGGAGAAGAAAGTAAACATGGTGTAACAATTGAGTCTGTAGACAGTATTGTAGAGGAATTTACCAAGTTTGACAATTTATGTCTTAAGGGCCTTATGACAATGGCGCCTTTTGACGCAAGCGAATATGAGCTACGCAATATTTTTTCAAAACTACACAAAAAATATGTTGACATAGCTTCGCAAAAAGGGCATAATGTTGATATGTCTTATCTATCAATGGGAATGACAAATGATTTTTCTTACGCTATAGAAGAAGGATCAAATATGGTTCGCGTAGGTACAGGCATATTCCATTAATTTTTACTAAAGATTTTTAAGTGCAAAAGATGAGGAGGAAACTTAATAATGGCTGATTTTAAGACACGTTTCAAGGATCTTATTGGTTTTGGCAGCACAGAATCTGTTGCTCGCGATACAAGTTCGTACGTTGATGAGGATGTCAACGATTTCTACGACGAAGCTCAAGTTGATGAAATTGAAAATTTTGATGACAGTGAATCTGAAGAGGATATTTTCGCTTCTTCGGACTATACTTCTTATGCTTCGGCAGGTACATCTTCAGGTGCAAAAGCCAGAGCAAGGTCCGGTCGTTCTTCAAGCTACGCAGGCGAGAGAGCATCAAGCAATTCTTCTGACAGAAGCCGCATTCTCAATATGGGAGCAGCTTCAAATTTAAGAGTTGTTCTTTCAAAGCCTTATGAGTATGACGATTGTCAAATCGTAGGTGAGCATCTCAAAGGTCACATGACAGTAGTTCTTAATCTTGAACTTGTTAGAAATGCTTCTGATAAACGCCGCATTTATGATTTTGTGTCAGGTTGTTGTTTCGCATTAGACTGCAATATTCAGCGTGTGTCTGAAATGATTTACATAATAGCTCCTCGCGAGGTTGATATATTCTCAGAAGCAGAAGAAGAGGAAGAAGACAGCATCGCATCATTTTTGTTCTAATATATATTAAAAAGGAATTGCAGTTAATATGAGCTCTATTTACAGCAGTAACAGAAACAGGACAAATGAAACACAGAATATAAGTAAATCTCATAAAGAGAAAAGTCCTGTTAATAACAAAAAGAATCCTAAAAAAATTCTGATTACATCTGTTATTGTAAACGTGATAGTTGCAGCTTTGTTTATTGCTTTCTTATTTATAGTAACTTCCCGTGATATTCAGAGGGAAGTATATGCTAAATTAGTACTATTGCCCATAGCAGCATTTGCAGGCGCATTTATTTCGGTTCTTTTAAATAAAGACCTGTTAATAAATCTTGCCGGCAGTGCTGCTGTCTTGTTATTAGCTTATTTGATTTTTATTGACTTTTCTTTCATGGTAATACCATGGTTGATTTTTTATTTGATAAGCGCCGTTTTAGGCATTGCCATATCTTTTATAGCAGGAACTTTTCGTTAAATCGTTACGGCTCCACACTTTCTATATTTGCTTTTCTCAGCGCAACGAAATCTTCATCCGACGTCATATCAGCAGGGTGGCGCAGACCGATATATAAATCTGCAGCCTCACTTAATCCAAATTGAACTTTAAAATTTTCAAAGGCACCGATTGATAAAATGTGTCGCTCGGCAATAATCTCGCCTGTTCGTATATTTTGCACAAATATAAAAGCACCTGTCTCTCCGGTCATCACATCAAAAGTACACTTATGTGTGCCTGTAGCTAAATGAAGCCCTTGGTACAGCGCAGTATCGCCCTCACGGAAAAACTGCATTACGCCGCAGAAAAGGCCGTCTACATTACGTACCTTAACGGAATTTTTGTTTTTATTGCGTTTATACGACCAGTTTGCAAGATTTGGAATCACACTTAGCCGGAAATCTCCATTTCTGAAATTATCTGTAGAATAAATACCGCAATCCGTAATAAAATCTGTAGCCTTAATTGGGCCGATTGTTGTAGTACCCTTGTAAAGATTATTAAAAATTCTGACAGCCTTAACAGGAGAATAGTCGTCTGTTTCTGTATTGTCAAAAGGCACCTTGCCGTTATAAGGATTATCATACCATGCGCCCACAGGATTTACACAAATAAGCTGGTTGTCATAAGCTGTAATGTTCGAAATTTCCTGCATTTCTACATTAGGATCGCTTGTACCCCAGGGGATAAATGCAATAGCCTTTCCGCCGCCTGAATTAATATAACAATGTACAATCTTAACATGGCGTGTACCACCATGTTTGCCGAGACGTGATTTCCACCAAACAAGACCTCTCGGATCAAAGTAACAACCGCTGAGAACTACACCATCGTCATTTGATTGAAAGAAATTTCTGTTAAGAACAACATGGTGTGTACCTCTTGAAAGACCGAATCCATCTCCGCTTACACAGCGCACCTCGTGCATTTTCATATTTGCAGCATAAACATAGGAACAACCGTATATCGGCGCATGGTAATTATTGGTACGGACAAGCTCAAAATCTCTCAATTCAATATTATTTACCTGAAAGAAACTTATTGGGACTTGATGTATTCTGTCCGGACAGCCTGTTGAATACGAGGGCATTACAACGCCCTCCTCAGCACCTGTATCGCAAGAACGGATTTTGCCAAAACCGGTAATTTTAACGTATTCACTGTTAATACATTGCACGGTTGGCAAATTGGAAACATGCATTGCGTGTGACCAAGTTATATTTCCGATGTCAATATCGTGACCGTAGTCAGGGATGTATTTATAATCTCTGTAAATAGGCGATTGCCACAAAACAGCACCCTTTTCTATATGAAGCTCCACTCTGCTTCTTAATAATATATTTGTAATACGGTATCTTTTGCCATAAAAATGAGTTCTCTTATTATCATCTGCAGTAGGTCCCGGGATTATTACCTTGCCGCCGCCTTGCTTCCAAACGGTATCAATAGCCGCCTGGATAGCATCGGTATCGTCTGTGCAAGCATCACCTTTAGCTCCAAAAGGCGAATCAGTTACAATTGCCGTAAAGCTCGGCAAAGAAAAAGCATAAGGATTATTTTGGAAATCCTCATAATTATCTATATAAAAACGTTCTCCCAACGGAATACTTTTCTCACCGCAACTTATAAAGGCTGCGAACTGTGAAGAAAGCCTTGTTATCAGCCCATTTTTAAAAGGTATATCTGTTATTGCAAATTCTATACTGTTGTCGTTAGTTATGTTTTTTGCGGCCTTTCGCAAAGGTACGGAAACAAGCAATTCCTTTCCTATTGCAGAGGCCTTATCGTCTGACATTGAAGTGGCATAAACAGAAAGCATTCCGTCCTCATCAAGATAGGAGGGAGAAACTTTACCCACAACTGTAATTATGTCGTTTTGTGCAGTGCAGGAGATTATTTCGCCTGCGTTTTCACTAATGCATTTTTCTTCTTCGAAAGAATACTCACGCAAAGTAATTTCTCCGTAGCCTGTTGCCTCCAACATAAATTGCATGAGTCTGCCCTCAAGACCGGGTGTTGCAGACAAATTAAAGTAATACGCCTTGTATTCCGGAGAGCGAGTTAAAGATACTTCTACGGAATTTTCGCGGCAGTATTCAGTATGTACCGTGGTTTTGTAATAAAGTCGCATTTTTGAGGCTGTAGACATGTTCTTAAGCACAACAAAAATTGTATTTCTGATGGGCATTTTCATGTTGTAAGTATAGTTAGAACTGTCCGGGAAGACACAGCTTTCCAATTGCGCCTTGCCATTTAGAGAATATGTCAGCGTGAAGTCATTTTCTGTAAGTGTGCATCCGTATGGAGTATAAAACTCTGCCTGACCTTTGTATCTGAAATAATTATCAAGTACATTAAGCTTTGAGAGTTTAAGATTGCGAAGCGGTTTGACAGAAAAAACAGTTATTTTATACACATTTTTAAAGTTCATGTTATTTATGTCATAGTAAAGCTTATTTTCGCCGGGAGAGAGCACTGCTTTTGTAACAAAAGTCTCTGAAGCATTGTAGAAGGTAATTACAACTTCTTGCGTGAGAACATTGACAGGCTCATATTCTGTCACCATAAAGGCATCTGCTTCTATAGTGAATCCGGAGCAACCGTCAAGGCAGAAGGCAATAGGAAATACGTGTGTTTTGTGAGCAGCCAAAACCTCACCTGGTTCTGTTTCGAAAAATGTATCACCGGTGTTATATATAAATCTGCCTGTGATTTTGTTTGTAGGCTGTTTGCCGCGTTTTTTTTGCACCTCGGCATAATTAAACTTTGTGTATACTTCAGGCTCTTTTTCTAAATCCAAAAGTGCTTTTTTAAGCTTAAGCCCGGCGGAAAAACCGGTCAGTGTACCGTCACTTCCTATAACTCTGTGACAAGGAATGCATACGAGCAATTTATTTTCGCCAACTGCTGCTGCTATTGCACGCACAGCCTGAGGCTTGTTGAGACGTTCCGCCAACTCCTTGTAAGAAATTGTTTCGCCATAAGGTATTTTTGCAATTTCTGTCCAAACGCTGTTTTGGAATTCTGTGCCGCTTAATTTGTAAGGGAGGTTAAAATGGCGTCTGTCGCCGTTGAAATATTCTTTTAATTGCATAATACAAAGTTGTGTAAAAATATTTCCTTGAGCATTTTCATCAGGCATCTTGCCCGGTTGCAGAAAATTTATTGAAAGAATTGCTTCGTCATCGGCTTCTGCTGCAATTGTGCCGCATGGTGTTGTAAGATATTCTTTAAAAATACTCATGTTTATTCCTCCGCTGAGTTGATTTTGGATAGGATACTCTAATTTTACTATATATCCTTTTTTATCGCAATAAAATTAATTGTGGGTGTTGAAATTTCAAGTAAAATATAATAAGATTACCAACAGGTGAAAATTTGCTTCATCAAAAAATCAGGAGGATTGGGTAAATTTCATGACTGAGTTTTTAGGATTTTTATTTGACAATGCCCTTAAGATTGAGTGGCAACAAGTTTTAATGTGGATTATCGGCGGTGTGCTGATATTTCTTGCTATAAAGAAAGAAATGGAGCCTACGCTCCTTTTGCCCATGGGCTTCGGTGCGATTATAGTTAATCTGCCTATGTCCAGTGCGATTACACAAGTTTTATCAAACGGTGTAGAGCAAGAAGGTATTTTAAACTTGCTTTTTGACTCCGGTATTGCAAATGAGCTTTTCCCACTTTTGCTTTTTATCGGAATAGGTGCAATGATTGATTTTGGACCTCTCCTTTCTAATCCGAAACTCATGCTTTTCGGTGCGGCAGCTCAATTCGGTATCTTCTTTACGTTGGGACTTGCCTCACTTTTCGGGTTCCCTCTTAAAGATGCGGCGTCAATCTCAATTATAGGTGCTGCTGACGGCCCTACTTCAATTTTCGTTGCCAACATGCTCCATTCGGAATATTTGGGCGCTATCATGGTGGCGGCATATTCATATATGGCATTGGTGCCGATAATTCAGCCTCCCGTAATAAAGCTCATTACAACAAAGCAAGAACGTCTTATTCGTATGCCTTATGAGCAAAAAGACGTTTCTAAAGCAACGAAGATTATGTTCCCCATTGTAATTACTGCAATTACGGGAATTTTTGCTCCTACAAGTCTTGTATTGATTGCCTTCTTAATGTTCGGAAATCTTATTCGTGAGTGCGGTGTGCTGGATAGCCTTTCAGAAACAGCACAAAAGGTACTTGCTAATCTTATAACCATACTTTTGGGAATTACAGTTGCTTCTCAGATGACAGCGGACAAGTTTGTTAAGCCACAGACTCTTTTGATTTTAGGCATCGGTCTCGTCGCTTTTATTTTTGATACAGTTGGAGGCGTAATGTTTGCAAAGATTTTAAATCTTTTCTTAAAGAAGAAAATTAATCCTATGATTGGTGCTGCAGGAATATCAGCTTTCCCGATGTCTGCAAGAGTTGTACACAAAATGGGCTTAAAGGAAGATCCTCAAAACTTCCTTCTTATGCACTCTATCGGTGTAAATGTTTCCGGTCAGATTGCTTCTGTTATTGCAGGAGGAATGATTCTTAACATTGTAATGCCTATGGTTTAATAAAGGGAGGTATATAAAATGAAAATTAATGTAAAACAATTTATTGATTGCCTTCCTATTATGGGAAAAGGTTTTCTCGGAATTTTTATAATATTGGGTATAATTATTATTGCAACAGTGTTCCTTAATGCAGTAACAAAAAAGGGTCAAAAAAGCGTCCCTGTAATAGTTGCTTGTCTTGCTGCGTTACTGGCTGTAGTCGGTGCGGCAGTGTTGTACGGATTTTTAAGATAGTGGAAATAAATGGTACTTGTAGAGCTGTATGATTCAGAACCCATAGAAAATCTTGTAGGCTTTATCGTTACAGAGCCGCGTAAAGTTGTTTTTTTAGGAGAAAAGAAAAAAACAGAACGATTTGAAAAGATTTTCAGTGGTGTTGCAAAGAACAGAAATATAAAAACAACATTTGAATCTCGCCCTGTAAACAGAAATTTTTTACAAGGCATGGTAGATGTGTTGGAAGATTTAGTACGCTCTGTCAATGAAGAAAATCCTAAAGAAGAAATTGTATTTGACTTGTGCGGTGGTGACGACCTGATGTTGGTTGCTGCCGGTATTGTATACAAAGCGCATTCAGAGATTATACAGCTCCAAAGATACAATGTATACACGAATAAATTAATAGATTGTGATGAAAATATCATTTCAGAGAGTCAATCAAAAGCGGAAATGTCTTTTGAGGAGTACACACGCATTCATGGCGGGTGCGTGATTGCTTCCGAATACAAAAGCGGAAGAAAATCAAGATGGGAAATTACACCCGAACTTAAAAAAGATGTTACTGAAATGTGGGCTATTTGCGCACAAGATTACAGGAAATGGAATAAAAATACAGGTATAACTGCGAAAGCGGCATCAGACAGGAATTCTTCGCCTTTGAATATAGAGGTTAATTTAATCAATGAGCCGAGTAAAACAAAAGAAGATTATAAGAGCTTTACAAGAATGCTGTTAAAAGCAGGAATGATAAATAATCTTAAACAAAAAGGCAATTTTTGTTCATTTAACTTTAAAAACAGAAGCGTGCAGCAATGCTTATTAAAATCGGGTGTGCTTCTTGAGCTTTATATAACCATTATTGCAGAGTCAATTGAGGAAAACGGGCAAAAAATATATAACGATGTTATGATGGGCGCGCAGATTGATTGGGATGGTATAAAGAGTCCGATGTCCGGAATTGATGTTGCCAATGAAATTGATGTTGTTTTAATGCGCGGTTTGAGACCTATTTTCATTTCTTGCAAAAACGGTAGTTTTTTACCGGAGGAATTATACAAGCTTTCGGCTGTTGCAAAGCATTTTGGCGGTGAATATGCCAAAAAAGTTCTTGTGACAAATTACTTATCGGCAAACGATAATCCGGCAAGGAAAGATAACTGCTTGCAAAATAAGGATGAACCTAATGATAAATATATGAAACGATTAAAAAGGCAGCTTTTATGGAACAGAGCACAAGAAATGGACATAAAAATTTTGTGCAGAGAGGCCATAAAAGATGAAGCTTCGGCAGCAGAGGCATTAAAAAATTTATACAAATAATTCTGAATCCAAAATTATAGTGAAAGGGCCGCTGTTTGTAAGCTGCACCATCATATCAGCTCCAAAACTGCCTGTCTGAACACATGATACTTGTTCCTTGCATTTGGCAATTATATATTCATAAAGATTTTCTGCTTGCGCAGGTGGTGCTGCGTTGATAAAAGAAGGTCTGTTTCCTTTGCGGCAATCAGCATAGAGAGTAAATTGAGAAATTAAGAGTAAAGAGCCCTCTACATCTGCAAGAGATAGATTTGTTTTACCGTCAGCATCATCGAAAATTCTAAGCTTGAGCATTTTATCTACAAGACGGTCAGCTTCTTTTGTTGTGTCATCTTTACCTATTCCGATAAGAACCATATAGCCCTTGTCGATTGCACCGATTACATTATTATCTACGCTAACGCTTGCGTTGCTTACTCGCTGAATTACAAATTTCATGGGAAACCTCCAAGTGTGTTATATTTGTTCATTATATTAAAAAACAGTTTTATGTCAAGAATGTAAGGGCTTCTTGACAAGGGTGACTTTAATGTTATACTGACATATATTGCAGAAAAGGAGCTTTCTATGAAGATAAGATATAACGAAAATGAAGAAATCGTAAAAACCGTCAAAGAGGGATTAAAACAACGCGGCGGTTACTGTCCTTGTGTTCTTGAAAAGAGCGAAGACACTAAATGCATGTGCAAGGAATTCCGTCAACAAGTGCAAGATCCTGATTTTGAGGGTTATTGCCATTGTTTGCTCTATTATAAGGAAAAATAAATGTTTAAATTGTATAAATACGAAACAATTGATTCTACAAATACCGAGGCTAAACGTCTTTTGCAAGGAGACGATATGTTTCTCGGCAATTTTTCCGTGCCGTGTGTTATAACAGCCAAGGGACAGACTGCAGGTCGCGGCAGGCAAGGGAAGTCTTTTTATTCACCGGACAGTACAGGTTTGTATATGAGTATTGTAGATGAGTTTCCTGCTGACGAAAAGGTGGCGGCGCTTATTACGATAAGAGCCAGTATGGCAGTAGCCGAGGCGATTTTTAAATGTACAGGTGTACGTGTGGGTATAAAATGGGTAAATGACCTTTATATAAGTAAACGTAAAATTTGCGGTATTCTTGCAGAGTCAGTTATAGCTCATGGTAAACATTATGTCATTATTGGTGTAGGCATAAATATTTCTACGGAGAATTTTCCGACGGAAATTTCAGGCATCGCCGGTTCTTTAGGCGTAAAAGCTGCTTCGGCTCAGAAAATCATAGACGAGCTTTGTATGCAAATTGCTGAGAATATTCTTAGTATAAAAAAGGGTGCTTACAGTGATATGGAAATGTACAGGGAACAATCCGTAGTATTGGGAAAAGAGGTAGAATATGAAAAAAACGGCAGCTTGTATTGCGGAACTGCCGTTGAAATTACCGAAATGGGTGGGCTCGCTGTAGAGTTGAGCGATGGCACCAAAGACATCCTCCAAAGCGGAGAAATAAGTCT
>JAFZEI010000053.1 GCA_017560765.1 Clostridia bacterium
AAATGCAGTCTTCTTTAAAAGATACTTTACTGTAATATCACTTGAAACCGAAAGTGTTGCTCCGTCAATTGTAAGACTGTTATCCTCACCGGTTGCAACCGCTGTTGATAATTGAATTGGTACTTGTAATATAGTAATAAACATTACAATTGCAAGAAAAAGTGAAATATACTTTTTGCCTTTTCTCATAAAAATCTCCTTTGCGATAAATCATCATTTTTTAATTATGTTATCTCATTTTATTCTATCGTTTGATATACAAATTGTCAATTGATTATTTGTAATAAAAAATGAGTTGAAGTCTTAATTACTTCAACCCATTTTTGTAATATTATTTACAATCCAAATGTTCAAATCAGCTTATTTTAAATGTTCCTTCCCAAACATTCATTCCTTCTAAGTAATAGTTGTGAGCGAAATAGTATTTACCATTCACCCAGAACATACTCTCTGCTTCGCGAGTAACGTCACTTTGAATTGTCATTACATAATTGCCGTACCAGTCATAAACAACTATTACATTCTTTTTATCCTGATAACTCATCGGGAAATATAAATAATTGTCATCACTGCCCATACCTTGTGCTGTATATCCCGTTTTATCGGTTCTTGTATATGTCTTGATAATTTCAAAGTTAGAATTTAATATTTCTAACGTCTTACCGCCTCTGCTGATAGCGTAACAATCATATTTTTCGTTATACGTAATTGCGCCAGCGTATGTATCAATAGTAACGGAGCCTGTAATCGTCAACGTGTTAGGGTCGATGAAAATAAGCTCATTGCCAAGCGATCCGCCACGTGCACAAACGATGCGATTATGTTTTGAATCGTATGTCAAGTCATTACCATGACCCAAGAATAATACCTTGCTCGTAGCAACGTATGAACCGTCTGAAAGTTTATGCTTTCTGATTATTACACCTGTTTCGTCGCTGTTTCTGATAGCACCGTAAATGTATACACCATCAGAGCAGCATCCTTGAGAAAGATTGTACTCACTTGTTTTGGCAAGAATAGCAATCTTCTTTGATTTCAATGACAATGTATATCCTTTTGTACTGGCAAGTATAGAAAAGTCTGCCATACCATTTACAAGCAAACCATTAGATGCCTTATCCAAAGCTTGATATTTATTAACTGTCATATAATCGTATATCTTGTTAAAATCAATTGAAATCTTGATATCATCAAAAGCTACTTTTGTGCCGTTAACTTGCAATCCAATCTTTCCTTTTGAAAGTGCATTAATTTCATGAGTACGCAAAAGTTTTTTGTTGTTAATATATCCGCCTGCCGTATTACCATACGCTTCTAATTTAAACAAGTAACTCTTTGAAGCATTTAACGCTTCGGAATATGATGTCTGCGCCTGGTATGACCATGCTGATGAAGACTCTCTCAATTGGTGAATAATACCATTTGATGCTGTAGTACCAACTTTAGCTATAAAATGATAATACAAATTTGCATTTTGTAATCTGTACATGAATGAGAACCATTTACTGGAGGACTCTCCCGATAATAAAGTTGCATTAGAAGTAATAGTATAATTGTAGAAATCAGCAAGATATGAAGGCAAGTAAACTTTACCTACACCATTCATAATAAACTTACCACCGGAAAATGTTGCTGAACCGCTACTCATATTAACACTTAATCCATCAAAGCTGCCGGAATTAAAATCATTATAATAGAGTGTGTAATCAGAATCAGAAGGATTCTTCGCAACAATATAAACATTAATCGTTTTTGAACCTGTTTTAGCATTAAGTTTATATACACCACTCGTTTTGATTTCAATCTTATTATCTACAATAGCAATTTCATCAGAACTCCAAATAATATTTTTAGAACTAACGATTTTATCGTTTTTAGAGAATTGAACATTGTAGTAATCTAAGTCAACTATGTCACCAACCTCTGCAGGGAAAGCAGGTGTATCATTCCATATAACACTTTCGATATTATTATCAATTTTAAGCATAGCAATATCAAACTTTTGACCTGCAGTGTTTCCGTATGAACACAAACGGACATTAGTACCTTCGGCTGTTTTACTGTCTGTAATATCTAAAGAAGCTGCAGAAGAACATTTAGGTACAAAAATATATGAACCACTAACCTCAAAAATATACCATTTTTGAGCATTTGATGTATCTTTTGCAGAAACACTGATATTCGTTCCTGTTACTCCGAAACCTCCGTCAACATTAAGTGATTTGCCTGTAGATACATTAATGATTCTGTATGTACCATCTGCATTCTTTTCAAATTTCCATATTTGATTCGTATTTGCAGCCATTTTATTAGATACAACATTTGTACCCGATACAGCCAATGCTGTACCTAATCCACTGTTATTGATTCTTGCATAAAAATCATTGCCCAAATCAACAGGTGTCATTGTTTCTATTTCATTTATATTGTTAAATGCAAACACTTGATTATTACCGCCGTTATATGTGTAAATTTCAGCATTTGAACCTGGTACAACATTAAGTCCCTGCATTTCAAGTACGCATGAAGGAGCACTCAAAGGACGAAGCACATATCTGTCTGTGCTGTATTTATGAATATACCAGCGTTGTTCCTTGCCTGTGTTTACTTCCTTCAAACAAACATTTGTGCCTGAAAGATATGTATAACTTTCCAGTGAAAGCGCAAGTCCCGCAGTTTTATTAACGATAGTATAGGAGCCATCACTATTACGTGTGAATTGCCATACTTGTGTAGAGTCAAATGTTGTTGCAGTATCAAGAATAACATTTGTTTCTGCATAATCTAAAGCCATACCATTTGCACAAATAATTCTTGTTTCGAATGTATCGCCAAAATTCATGTATGGAGCAGTTTGTGTTCTGAAAGACTCTTTCCATCCACTGTTAACAAAATGCTTCATGCCTTGAACGTAATTGGTAGCACCATAACCATTGGCCAAGTCGCTGTTATTTTGCATATAATACTTGATGCTGAAAATCGGGCTTGCCTGACGTCCTTCTTTAATGCCGTGATTATAAAAATGCTTATATAAACCGGCTGCAGTTGAACCAAAACCCGGAATTACGTCTGAACTGTATTCTGCATAATAATTTGAATCAAAAATAACGGGTGTTACAGTATCAAATGAAGTATTATTGCTAATTTTAAACAACTGATTGTTACCACCGTTATATGTGTAAATTTCAGCATTAACACCCGGCTTACTTGTTAAACCTTGCATTTCAAGAACACAAGAAGGCGCACTCAAAGGACGAAGTACGTATGTATCAGGACTAAACTTATGAATATACCAACGTTGTTCTCTTCCCGTGTTTATTTCTTTTAAGCAAACATTTGTGCCGGAAAGGTATGTGTAACTTTCAAGAGAGAGTGCAAGTCCCGTAGTTTTGCTGACAATAGTATATGAACCATCGCTGTTACGAGTAAATTTCCAAATCTGTGTTGCATCAAAAGCAGCTGCAGTATTAAGAATGGCATTTGTACCTGAATAATCCAATACCAAACCGTCCTGTCCGATAACTTTTGTCTCAAAACTTTCACCTAAATTCTCGTAAGGAGCCGTTTGTGTTCTGAAAGACTCTTTCCATCCACTGTTAACAAAGTGTTTCATTCCTTGAACATAATTGGTTTTACCATAACCATTGGCTAAGTCACTGTTATTCTGCAAGTAATATTTTACATTGAAGATAGGACTGCCCTGTCTGCCTTCACCAATACCGTGATTATAAAAATGCTTGTATAATCCGGCCTCGGTAGAACCAAATCCCGGAATAACATCCGAACTGTATCTGGCGTAATAATTGCGATCAAAAACAACAGATTTTCTGGCGGCAGGAATATAGTCTGCTGCATTAACAGGAAATGCTGTCGTAATCATCGTAAACACCAACACAAGTAGAAGTAACCTTTTAAAATTTCCTTTCATAGTTGAATCCTTTCTATGTTTTATTGTTAAAAATATTTTAACACTTTTTAACACTATGTCAATTAAATAAATTAGACATAACCATTGTTTTTTGATTGATTTAAACATCAGAAAATGATATAATAACGAATGTTGTTTTTTTTATACACAGGAACAAATTCAGCACAATAATTATTTTTCTTAATGAGGGGTATGTTTTCATGCAATCTGCTTTTAACAACAAGATTTATTTTGAGAAACAAACAAAACATATAAAAGAACGTATAAGCCAATTTGGCAACAAGCTTTATCTTGAATTCGGAGGTAAGCTCTTTGATGACTATCATGCAGCAAGAGTATTGCCCGGGTTTGAACCTGATAACAAAATCAAGTTATTACTTGAATTTAAAGAAATTTGTGAAATTATAATTTGTATTAATGCTTCAGATATTGAGAAAAATAAAATTCGCGCAGACCTGGGCATTACATACGATCGTGAAATGCTTAGACTTATAGATTCTGTACGTTCTTTGGGTATTTTAATAAACAGCGTTGTTATTACCCAATATACAGGACAAGCGGCTGCCGACGTATTCCGTAGCAAGTTAGAAAAGCGTGGAATAAATACTTATTTGCACTACCCTATCCCCGGTTATCCTGCAAATGTTGATTTAATCGTTAGTGATGACGGTTACGGTAAAAACGACTATGTAGAAACGACGAGACCACTTGTTGTTGTTACTGCGCCCGGTCCTTGCAGCGGAAAAATGGCTACATGTCTTTCGCAAATGTATCATGAACATAAGCGCGGCATAACAGCAGGTTATGCTAAATTTGAAACTTTCCCTGTGTGGAATCTTCCTTTAAAGCATCCTGTTAATCTTGCGTATGAGGCGGCTACTGCTGATTTAAAGGATGTAAATATGATTGATCCTTATCACCTTGAGATGTATAACATCAGCACAGTAAATTACAACAGAGACATAGAAGTATTCCCTGTTGTTAAGACTATTTTAAATAAAATTCTCGGCAAGGATGTTTACCATTCTCCCACCGATATGGGTGTAAATATGCTTGCTTATGCTATTGACGATGACGAGGCTGTGCGCAAAGCTGCAAACGACGAAATCATTCGTCGTTACTACAAGATTCATTGTGATTATATTCAAGGTCTTTTTGATTCTGCTACTGTTGATAAAATAGAATTAATAATGAATCAGGCAGGTTTAAAACCAACAGACAGACCTGTTGTTGATGCTGCTGCAAAAAAGGCAAAAGAGAAAAATGCACCTGCTATGGCTATTGAGCTGCCAAATGGTGAAATTGTAACAGGAAAGACAACTAATCTCATGACTGCCCCGGCAAGCTGTACTTTAAATGCTTTAAAAAAGCTATCAGGACTTGACGATGCTCTTCTTATGATTGCTCCGCTTGTTTTGGAGCCTACACTTAAGTTAAAAAAAGATATTTACGGCACAGACAAGCCTCTTTTAAGCCTTGAAGAAGTTTTGATTTCTCTTAGCATTTGCGCTGTTACAAATACACTGGCTGATATTGCGTTAAAAAATCTCAGCGCTCTTTCAGGTTGCGAGGCTCATTCTACTGTAATTCTATCTCAAAGCGATGATATTGTATGCAAAAAATTAGGATATAATCTTACTTGTGAACCTGCTTTTGCAAGCAACGACTTGTACGACGGGAATATTTAATTCTAAAGGAGATTTTTTATGACTACACCAGCCACTTTATATATTGTTGTTCCGTGTTATAACGAAAGTGAGGTTTTTCCCATAACCTCAGCAGAATTGACTGCGCTTTTAAAAGAAATGATTGCACAAGATAAGATTTCTGAAAGCAGTCGTATATTGTTTGTGGATGACGGCAGTCGCGATAACACATGGGAGCTCATCTCTACGGAATACTCTTCTAACAAATATGTTTGTGGTTTAAAGCTTGCATGCAACGTTGGTCATCAAAATGCTCTTTTTGCCGGTTTAATGGCTGCAAAAGACAAATGCGATATTACTGTTTCAATTGATGCTGATCTTCAAGATGATACTAACGCCATTATTGAAATGGTCGATAAATTTTATCAAGGTAACGATATTGTATACGGTGTACGAAGCAGCCGAAAAAAAGATTCATTCTTTAAACGCACCACTGCACAAAGCTTTTATAAATTTATGAATAAAATGGGTGCAAAAACAGTATACAATCATGCAGATTTCCGACTTATGAGCAGAAGAGCTGTTGAACAGCTCAGCAATTACAGCGAGAGAAATATGTTTTTAAGAGGTATAGTACCTCTGATCGGTTATAAATCTGATTGTGTTTATTACGACAGGAAAGAACGTGTTGCCGGAGAATCAAAATATCCATTAAAAAAAATGATTAATTTTGCTTTTGACGGAATAACCTCTTTTAGTATTAAACCAATTACTTTTATTTTTACTTTAGGTATTATTATAATTATCTGTTCCTTAATAGCCGCTGTTTATGCCTTTGTGGCATATTTTTGCGGAAATACAGTTCCCGGTTGGACATCATTAATGCTTTCAATATGGTTTTTAGGCGGTGTACAACTCGTTTCTGTAGGCTTAATAGGACAGTATATAGGTAAAATTTACATCGAATCTAAGAAACGTCCAAGATATAATAACGAGATATTTTTAGGTGATGAAGATCGCAATTAATGTAAGGATACGAAATAATTCTTAATCCCTTCTGCGATTTTATCCTGATACTCAGCGGAGTTTAGCAATTTATCTTCTTTCTCATTAGATAAAAAGCCGCACTCTATAATTATACATGTATTTTCACACCAATTTATGCCTGTATAATCATCTGTTTTGTGCACATATCTTTTTCTCGCACCTGTAGCGTTACAAATATATTCGAGAAGATCTGCGGCAATCGCATAATCCTTATCTGATTGTGCCAAATATTCTTGTGTACCTGTTCCTTTTCCACGAACAAAAAGATCAATACCTTCTGCTGTACTTGATGCTGCAGAATTACAATGAATTCGAAGTGTAATATCTGCTCCATATTCATTTGCCATTTTAGCTCTTTCAATATTTGATATGTCAACTTCATGGCTCTGTCTTGTCATTAAAACATCAGCGCCTAAATCAAAAAGTTTATTTCGTATTTTTTCGGCAATCTGCAAATTTATAATGTACTCATCTACCCCTGTAAAATTTCCGGTTGTTCCTGATGTACATTTTGTCTTTAAGGCATCACTCCACGGAGCACATTGTTCTTTATTGTAATTTCCTTTAATTTGATGTCCCGGATCTATACAAATTTTCAATCCCGACAAAATATCTTGATCTACAGGTGTCTTTGTAGGTTTTAATGTAGGTGTAGCAGTAGGCATTGCTGTTTGTGTAACAGTAGGCATTACTGTATGTGTCGCAGTAGGTATTGATGTAGGTGTAGAAGTAGATGTAGATGTTACGGTAGGTTTTGTTGTTGGTGTAATAGTATTGGAATTTGTGGGAGATAAAGTAGACGTTGGTTTAACGGTTGGTGTCATTGTTGGCTGTATTGTCACCAAGGATGTTTCTTCAATCTTTGACGTTGTAATAATAACAAGCGCATTTGTAGATGTTTCATCTGCCGGCTTGTTATTAAAATTATCACATGCCACAATAAATATAAAAATTGAGACAATTAAAAATAAGTATAAAATTTTTTTATTAAACATATTACACACCACCATTTACAATGTCTTTAACTCTATTAAGAGCATTCTCTGCTGTATAAAGTTTTTTCAATTTTTTATCTTTCACTCTACCATATACAGACTCAACATCAAAATGCATAATGCCGAAATTAGCACCCATAGGTTGAAAATCATTCCCGGCATAACTTGATACATAATTAGCAAGTGCCCCAATTTGTGTATCATTTTTAAAGATTATTCTTTCTTTATTTAAGAGCTCTCTTGATGCATTTATACCCGCTATAAGACCTGATGAAGTAGATTCCATATATCCTTCTACCCCTGTTATTTGTCCGGCAAAATAAATCGGCACACCGATACTATTCTTTTCATCTTTAAGTCTATATGTTGAATCAAGCATATCTGGTGATTGTATATAAATATTTTTATGCATAACGCCATATCTTACATATTCTGCATGTTCAAGTCCGGGAATCATGCCGAACACTCGTTTTTGCTCGCCAAACTTTAAACGTGTTTGAAAGCCAACCATATTAAATAAAGTACCCTCTATATTATCTTGACGCAACTGAACAACTGCATAATATTCTTCATTAGTTATGGGATGCCTTAAACCTACAGGCTTTAAAGGACCAAAACGCAAAGTATCTATTCCTCTTTTAGCCATAGATTCAACAGGCATACAACCCTCATATAAATCAAGCTTATCAAAATCTTTAACATCAGCACACTCAGCATTAATCAATTCTTCATAAAAGGCAAAATATTCATCACGCTTCATAGGACAATTAATGTAGTCTGCTGTTCCCTTGCCGTACCTTGCGGCTCTGAAGACTTTTGATTCATCAATGCTATCTTCTAAAATCACAGGAGCTGCAGCATCAAAAAAGTGAAGCTTTTTAAAGCCAAACATTTCAATAATTTCATCTGATAAGGCTTTAGAAGTAAGTGGTCCTGTAGCAATAATAATGCATTCACAGTCATCGTTTTCTGATAATAGCTTTTTTAGAGAAACAACCTCATCTCTGATTACGGTAATGTAAGGAGACTCCTCTATTTTTTGCGTTACCTTATTTGAAAAAACTTCTCTGTCAACAGCAAGTGCTCCACCTGCAGGAACAGAACTTTCATCTGCACACGAAATAACCATTCCCCCAAGCAAACGCATCTCTTCTTTTAAAAGACCCGTTGCATTTTCTAAATTCGTTGCTTTTAAAGAATTACTGCAAACAAGCTCGGCAAGCTTATCAGAAGAATGTGCCTCTGAAAATTTAACAGGCTTCATCTCAAACAATTTTACATTTATCCCATATTTTGCTATCTGCCATGCTGCTTCACAACCGGCAAGGCCGCCGCCAATAACATATATTGCCATATAAATCTACCTTACATCTTTTAATTATTATAATTATGATTTTTTCTTTTTAAAGAAAGAAATATAATCACATTCTTTATTACTGCACTTTAGATACTTACCGCGTTTACCCTGAGCAATTTCAATATACTCACCACATTTGGGGCATTTGTCATTTGTGGGAATATTCCATGAAGAAAATTTACAATCAGGATAGTTACTGCACGCTACATATTTTTTTCCTGTTTTAGTTTTTCTATATATGAGTTTTTGACCGCAAGTAGGACAGTCTGCGCCAACTTCTTCAATGATTGGCTTTGTATTCTTACATTCAGGATATCCGGGGCACGCTAAAAACTTGCCGAATTTTCCCGTTTTAATTACCATCATTCTTCCGCATTTGTCACATGGCACATCACTCTCAGGATCAGATAACTTAACATGCTCAAGTTCCTTTGTTGCCTTGTCAACTTCCTTAGAGAAATCTCCGTAAAATTCGCTGACAACATCAACCCATTGACGATTGCCTTGCTCAATCTTATCAAGATTTTCTTCCATTTGAGCGGTAAACTCAATATCAACTATATCTGAGAAACTGCTTTTCATTAAATCATTAACAACTCTGCCCAATTCTGTGGGATACAAGCTTTTTTTCTCTTTGCCTATATATCCGCGAGCAAGAATTACGGAAATCGTCGGAGCATAAGTACTAGGCCTACCTATACCGTTCTCTTCAAGAGCTTTTACCAACGAAGCCTCTGTATATCTTTGAGGTGGTTGAGTAAAATGCTGTTCCGGCTTAATATTGTCTACTATTACCCGTTCTTTTGCTTCTAATGCAGGAAGCTTTCCATTGTCACTTTCTGTTTTTTCATCGAAAGATTCCTCATAAAGTTTAGTAAATCCTGCAAACTTTACTGTGCTGCCTACTGATCGGAAAGTATGTCCGACTACATCAAAATCAACTGTACAAACATCATAAACAGCATCTGCCATTTGACTGGCAATAAACCTGTCATATATCAATTTATATAACTTATATTGGTCATTTGTAAGCTTATCCTTAATCTCTGCAG
Organism: Clostridia bacterium; assembly: GCA_017560765.1. Taxonomy (GTDB): domain Bacteria; phylum Bacillota; class Clostridia; order UBA1212; family UBA1255; genus Egerieisoma. Next base: position 10,026 of record JAFZEI010000053.1, read on the forward strand.
GTTTATATTCGATATGAGAAGGTCTTATTGCTTCGTGTGCATCCTGAGCCGCATTTTTATTTTTATATATTCTTTTGTGATTAGGTAAAAAATCACTACCAAATTCACTTAAAATATGTGCTTTAGCTGCCGCTGCCGCCTCATCGGAAATACGTGTAGAGTCAGTTCTTATATAAGTCACTAAACCGGTAGGACCGCCTTTTCCTACATTTACACCCTCATACAAACCTTGAACAACTGACATTGTTTTCGATGCAGAAAAGCCAAGCTTTCTTGAGGCTTCCTGTTGAAGTGTACTTGTAATAAACGGAGGAGCAGGAGATCTTTTTTTCTCTGTTCTTTTAACAGATGACACTATAAAGTCTTTATTTAATATGTCATTATATATTTTATCTGCTGAATCCTTATCTTTAATTTGATTTTTTTTACCGTTTTCACCGTAATATTTTGCAACAAAACAATCTGCCTTAGATATTTTCTCTTTGCCCGTATTCTTCCTCAAATCAACTCTTATTGACCAATATTCTTGAGGTATAAAAGCTTCTATTTCATCTTCTCTGTCACAAACCAATCTGGTGGCAACAGATTGCACTCTGCCTGCACTCAAACCTTTTTTAACCTTTTTCCACAGAACGGGACTTATTGAATAGCCCACAAGACGGTCAAGAACGCGTCTTGCTTGGTAAGCATTTACTAATTCAGCATCAATTGTACGAGGCGATTTAAAAGCCTCAGTAACTGCATTTTTTGTAATTTCATTAAATGTTACTCTGCAAATTGATTTCTCATCAATTCCAAGTATTTGTGCAAGATGCCACGAAATTGCTTCTCCCTCACGGTCAGGGTCAGTTGCAAGAAAAACTTTTGAAGCCTCTTTAGCTTCTTTTTTTAAAGTTTTAATAATATCTCCCTTACCTCGTATATTCATATATTGAGGAGCAAAATCATTTTCTATATCTATAGCCATCTTACTTACGGGCAAATCTCTTAAATGACCCGCAGAGGCTTCAACTTTATATTTTTTACCTAAAAATCTACCTATTGTTTTTGCTTTTGCAGGTGACTCAACAATAACAAGATATTCGGACATAAACCACTCAGCCTTTCAAAAAATTCAATGTTCTATATAATAAACAGAAATAAAAAAAAAGTAAAGCTAATTTATTTCTTTATTATGTAGGCTCCGTCTAAGCCTTTAGTTACAATACCTTTTATTTCCAACATTGTCAAGGCACTTAAAACATTTCCCATATTTCTGCCTGTTACACAGCTAATATCATTTGCTGCATAGTTCCCTTCTAAAATCGCCTCCGCAACAGCAGCTTCCGCACCTGTCAGACCAAGAATCCATTTATTTACTTTATTTGGATCGTCACACGATATATTAAATTCTTCTAAAATATCACCGTACGAAGTAGTACAAATTGCACCTTGCTTTATAAGAAAATTACATCCGAAAGAATTTGCAGAATTAATATTGCCCGGTATTGCAAAAATATTTTTCCCTTCATTTAATGCATAATTGACAGTAATCATTGCACCGCTGTTTTCTGTTGCTTCCACTACAAGCACACCTCTTGACATACCCGATATTATTCTGTTTCTTGCCGGAAAATGACTTTTCAGCGGTGGTGTTTTAGGCGGAAACTCTGATATTACACAACCACACTCTGCTATTTGCTCGAATAATTTAACATGCTCCTTAGGATAAATACATTCTATACCACTGCCCAGAACAGCAACAGTATACCCGTTTGATGCGATAGCACCCTTGTGTGCTTCACCATCAATTCCCCTTGCCATACCGCTAATAATTCCCATACCGCATTCTGATAATGACTTAGAAAATTGGTATGCATTTACTCTCCCATAAGCAGAACATCTTCTGGAACCAACAACACCTAATAAATACTCATCTTTAATTCCTGCTTCAGCAGGCAAAGAGCCTTTATAATATAATAAATACGGTTTATTTTCTGAATATTTTAAATTCAACGGATAATTATCATTCTCATGTGTTAAGATTTTTATATTATTGTTTATGCACTCCTCATAAATTTTTATTGACTCAGTTCTGACTTCAGGTTTTATAAAATTCTCATAAAAGAAACAATCCTTACTCAATAATATTTCATCGTCATTTTCTGCCGCAAACCACGCTTCATCTATACTACCATAAGTTTTATTTAAAACATCTGCCACCTTATTTACCGGTCTTCCCAATAAAGTTATCCAAATACGTATAATAATATTTAAATCTGTTATCATACAGCAACCTCCGGTCTAAAAGAATCAAGAAAACGATATTGCAAAGCTTCTGCAATATCCTCTTCATTTATATTTTCTCTGCCATCCAGGTCTGCAATTGTTCTACCTATTTTTATAAATTTCTCATATCCTCGCATGCTTGATTCCGCAAGGTCGGCAGCACTTTTTAATAACAGTTCACATTCTGTTGTGATGTGACAATACTCTCTGATTTGTTTTCCTGTCATTTTGCCGTTTAGATGAATATCAGTGCCGGCAAATCGCTTTTTTTGCTTTTCTCTTGCTGCAATAACTCTTTCTCGTATAATACTTGATGTTTCATTTGACTTTTCACTATTAAAACATACTTGTCTTACAGGAACATGAATATCAATCCTATCAAGTAAAGGTTTTGATATTTTAGATAAATACTGTTTTGCTTGATACGGAGTACATGAGCATCTGCCGTTTCCTTCAAGCAATTTACCGCATTTGCATGGATTTGTTGATGCTACTAACATAAAATCAGACGGAAATTCAACAAAATCACCGCATCTTGAAATCAAAACTTTTCCGGCTTCCATCGGTTGTCGCAAACTTTGAATTACATTTCTGTCAAATTCAGCCAGTTCATCTAAAAACAAAATACCTTTATGTGCAAGACTTATTTCTCCCGGAACGGGTTTGTTACCGCCTCCTATCAATCCGGCTTTTGTCACATCAGGATATACAGTCCTAAACGGTAAATTCCTTATAAGCATTCCTTCTTTACCAAGCATTCCCAAAACACTGTAAATCGGTGTAATTTCCATTGATTCTTCAATTGAGAGTTTTGGCATGATACTCGGAATTCTACTGGCAATCATTGTTTTTCCGCACCCCGGAGCACCTATAAAAAGAATATTATGCCCCCCTGCTGCTGCTATTTCAGCAGCTCGAATTGCCTCTTTTTGACCTTTAACATCTATAAAATCTCCAAATGAAACATTATTATGCAGATTATTTTCGCAAATCCTCCATGGATTGCGTGAATTCTCTGTAATGTATAAAACTTCATTTAATGTAGCTGCAGGGAAAATTTTGCAATTATTTACAAGAGCAGCTTCGTCTGCATTTTCTAATGGTACAATACACTTATATATCCCACTTTGAGCAGCTGATTGTATCATTGGCATAATTCCTTTAACAGGTCTTAAAACACCATCTAACGATAGTTCTCCGATAAAAGCATATTTTTCTATTTTACTTTTGATATAACCTGCACATTTTAAAATACCCACAGCAATTGCTAAATCAAAGTGAGCACCCTCTTTTCGTATAGACGCCGGTGCAAGATTTACTGTTATTCTGCCTAAAGGGAATTTATATCCTATATTTTCTATTGCCGGTTTAATCCTGTCGGCGGCTTCTTTTACCGCAATATTTCCCATACCTATAATATCAAAATACGGCAAACCCTTTGCAAGATTAATTTCAGCATCTACAAAGAAACCCTTAATACCGGACAAGCCGAACGTATTAACATGGACTATCAAAAAATCTCCTCCTGACTTATAATTTCATTTCTGATGACCATATTAACAAATTCGGCTTGTTTTTTTAATGTTTAAATTATTTCCCGGGAAATAATATCAGTGCTTATTCTCACTGATGATTTTTGAAAGCTCTGACATAAACGTATCTACATCCTTAAATTGCTTGTAAACAGATGCAAAACGAACATACGCAACCTCATCAAGTTCTTTAAGATGTTTCATTATCATTTCTCCTATCTCAGAAGAATGAACCTCTCTTTTTACAGTATTCATCAGTTGCTGTTCTACATCCAAAGCTAAATTCTCAGCCTGCTGTAACGAAACAGGACGTTTACCGCATGCTTTCATAACACAGTTAACAACTTTATTTCTATCATAAACTTGTCTTGTGCCGTCTTTCTTAACAACCATAAGAGGAGTATCTTCTATTTTCTCATAAGTTGTAAAACGAGAATTACACTTAATGCACTCTCTTCTTCTTCTGATTGCACTACCCTCTTCTGTAGGACGTGAATCAATAACTTTATCTTCCATGTGACCGCAATAAGGACATTTCATAATGTAACACAACTCCCTAATAAATTATGAAAACGACACCAGCAAACCATATCCGCCGGCCTCTTTTACTATAATATAACTTTTTTCTTTGATTTTTTCAATATTCCGTGACAAATTTTTAATGCAAGTATCCAAAAACTCGCGCCCTCTTCCGAAGCGATCGCAGATTGTCAGATAGAACGCATCACCGCCCGATATATCTTCGGAATATCTGAGCATAGCAAAAACATTTCCGTCAGAATCACCAAAATATTCTGCGTCACCCGTAACAAGAGTTGTTAGCGATTTTCGCATGGCAGCAAGCTCAGTAAACCACATAACCATATCAATATCTTCCTTGCCCCAAGGGTATGTCCTTCTGTTGTCCGGGTCTTTACCTCCCTCAAGACATGTTTCATCGCCGTAATAAACAAGAGGAACACCAACAGAAGTAAATTGAATCAGAGAATAGCATTTAATCAAATCTCTTGCCAATCTTCTGTCATTCTTCGTGATATCAAGCATTAATGACATTAATCTTTCCACATCGTGAGAACCGGTCATATTAACCTGCGCGTAAAAATTGTGCTTCGGATACGTTTCCTTGATATTTTCAAAAACCTCAGCCGTATCATAACCGCTTGCTTTGCCTTTAAAAAAGTCAACTAACGAATCGCGAAAAACATAATTAGTATGTGTATGCAACTCCGGTTTAGTAAAATACATTTTTCGTTGTCCGTAGCTCATTTTGTTTGAAGCATTTTCCCAAACTTCCCCTATGATTACAGGCTCATCAATTTCTTTTTCGGCTGCACTTCTTATTTTTTGCAACAGCACGTCCGAAAGTTCATCCGCAACATCAAGACGCCAACCGTCAATGCCTTTTCTGCTCCAATATCTTACTACGGAATCCTCACTGTCAGCCACAAATTCAGCAAAACTTTGGCAACTTTTATTAATTGACGGCAAATCATCAACGCCCCACCAGCAATCATATGTACCATCCTCTTTAAAGCAATACCAATCTTTATAAGGCGAATTTTCATTTTTACAATCAGAAAAATATTTACTGCACTTACCGGTATGATTAAACACTCCGTCAAGTATTACGTGCATGTTTTCCGTTTTCATTTCATAAACAAGTTCGCAAAAAGCCTCGTCGCCACCTAATAAACTATCAACCATATGATAATCAGCAGTATCATATCTATGATTGCTACGTGCTTCAAAAATCGGATTTATATAGACAGTATCTGCGCCAAGATTCTTTATATATTCTAATTTTTCTTTAATTCCTTTTAAATTCCCTCCAAAGAACTCCCATCTGGCAATTCTCTGTTTGTTGTCTTTTATATACATCGGAATATCATTCCAATCAGAATATAAAAATGAGTTTGGTTTAGGAACGGCTCTTTTATCTGCCGCTTTATAAAATCTGTCAGGAAACACCTGATAAATAATACTATTTAAAAACCAATCGGGAACAGTGAGCTGTTTTTCGTATACAGTAATTTGAAAATCATTCGTTCTTTCTCCATTTTTCGCTGAAAACCAATAAAAATATACGCCGGCATCATGAAAAACCGTAGAATCCAAGTTAAATTCTACAGTAAAAATGCCGTCACGCAAGATTGTCTTATCAGGCTCAAAAGAAAAAGTTTTGCAACAGTCAAAAGCCTCATATCTAAAATAAAGAACCGGCACACAGTTATAATCTGTATAATCGCACCGAAGCAGTACCGCTGTATCACACGGTACTGCTCCATATGGATTTCTATAATAAGCATTTCTTGAATAATGAGTTAATGACATAAATTATACATTCCAAATTTCTTCTGCATATCTCTGAATGGTATTGTCACTTGAGAAAATACCTGAAGCAGCAATATTAATTGCAGACATTTTATTCCATTTGTCTTTATCAGTATAAAGAACGCCAACCTTTTCCTGAGCCTTTACGTAGGAATCAAAATCTCTAAGTGTAAAGTATGGATCATTGTCAACTGTAAGATGATTGATAACAAGCTCAAATTCTCTGTCTGACGCAAGTCCGAAATAGCCTTGCTTCATCTGATTTATAATCCTTTGAAGTCTGGGATCACCATTAATAACATCCATTGCTCTGTAATTTCTGTTGTTTTGGTATGCTATTACTTCATCTGATTTAAGACCGAAGAGTACAATATTATCGTCTCCCACAGCTCTGTGAATTTCTACATTAGCACCATCAAGTGTTGCCAAAGTAACTGCACCATTCATCATAAGTTTCATGTTTCCTGTACCGGAAGCTTCCTTTGATGCAGTTGAAATCTGCTCACTTACATTGCCTGCAGGAATCATTATCTGTGCCAAACTAACACCGTAATTAGGCATAAATACTACCTTAAGCTTATTCTTCATCTTTGGATCACTGTTAATCTTATCAGCAACTGTACAGATAAGCTTAATTGTATTTTTGGCAAGATGATATCCCGGGAAAGCCTTAGCGCCGAAAATAAAAGTTCTTGGTGTTACGGGCATATTGGGATTATCGCAAAGTCGATTATACAGATCCATAACATGAAGTATATTAAGAAGCTGACGCTTATACATATGAAGTCTTTTTACCTGTATATCGAATATAGATGATGTGTCAGTAACGATATTATATTTATCTTTAATGAAATCCGCCAATTGTTGTTTTTTAACTTGTTTTACCGCAGCACACTTTTCAAGGAATGCTTTATCCTGAGTATACGGCATAAGGTCATTAAGCTTTAAAGGCTCAGTACGCCAAGCTGTGCCGATTGTATCATCAATAAGATTTGAAAGCTCAGGGTTAGCTTGCATAAGCCATCTTCTGTGAGTAATACCATTTGTTTTATTATTAAATTTTCCGGGGTAAAACTCATGGAAATCTTTAAGTTCCTGGTGCTTGAGAATCTCTGTATGAAGCTCTGCAACACCGTTAACACTGTGACTTCCTACTATTGCAAGATGTGCCATCTTAACAACACCGTCTTGAATCACAGACATTCTGTTAATTCTGCTCCAATCTCCGTTATACTTGTTATAAAGGTCACCTGTAAATCTGCGGTTAATTTCTTCAACAATCGTATAAACTCTCGGAAGCAATTTCTTAAACATGTCAATGTTCCATTTTTCAAGAGCCTCAGCCAAAATTGTATGGTTTGTATATCCAAGTGTCTTTACAGTAACATTCCATGCATCATCCCAAGTGAATCCCTCTTCGTCAATTAAGAGACGCATAAGTTCCGGCACAGCCAAAGCAGGATGAGTATCATTAATTTGAATTGCAACATAATTGTAAAGCTCATAAAGAGAAATACCATTCTTTTTAATCTTTCTCAAAATGCTTTGAATACCAGCACTTGTGAAGAAATATTCCTGTTTTAATCTAAGGAGCTTACCTCTTGGTGTAGAATCATCAGGATACAAAACGTTCGTTATAGCATCCACGTTTGTCTTACTTTCAATCGCTCTTTCGTGGTCACCCTTACTGAACATAGCAAAGTCAAAGCCGGGACCTTCTGTTTCTGCACTCCACAAGCGAAGTGTATTAACAGTACCATTGCAGTATCCGGGAACAGGCATGTCATAAGGTACAGCAAGAATCGGCTCATAATCTCTGTGTGTAATATACATTTTACCGTCAAGCCCCCAATGAGACTCTACAGTACCGCCAAATTTAATCATACAAGCATCATCATCACGTCTTGTTTCCCAAACATTAGCAATTTTAAGCCAGTTATCAGGACTTTCAATTTGGTAACCATTATTAATCTGTTGTTGGAAAAGTCCATAACGGTAGCGTATACCAACACCTGTTCCTGCGATTCCCAATGAAGCCATTGAGTCAATAAAACAAGCAGCAAGTCTACCAAGACCGCCATTTCCCAAACCGGCATCAGGCTCAACCTCTTCAAGAGATTTAAGTTCAACACCGAAGTCTTTTAATCCTGCCTCTACAACATCTCTGATTCCCAAATTAACAAGAGATGCATCCATCAATCTGCCAATCAAATATTCAAGAGAAAAATAGTAAACTTGTTTTGTTTTTTCTCTTTCATACTTAACCTCAGTATCATGCCAATCATTTGCCATATAATCTTTAATCAAAGAACCTAATGCCATATACTTAAGAGTATCATTTGCATCTTCAACAGATTCTCTGTAAAGAGAAATTAATTTCCTTTTATAATCATTCTTAAAAGTTTCCTTATCCAAATACATAAATAGTATTACTCCTCCACAATTTCATTGTAAATTTTTAAGTATTCATCAGCTTGTGTTTTCCACTCAAATTTAGTTCTCATGGCGTTCTTAACGAGTTTTGTCCATGTTTTCTTGTCTTGATAGCAAGAAACGGCGTATTCTATTACATTTAACATATCATGTGCATTGTAATTAGTAAATGAAAAACCATTGCCATCTCCCGTAAACTCGTTATACGGAATAACAGTGTCGCTCAATCCGCCTGTCTCACGTACCAGCGGCAGTGTTCCGTATGCCATAGCAATCATTTGACTTAATCCGCAAGGCTCAAACAATGACGGCATGAGAAGTATATCAGAACCTGCATAAACCTTAGATGCAATTGCATTATTAAACTGTATAAATGATGCAATCTTTGCAGGATAAGATGATGCATAATATTCAAAGAAGTCCTGATAATCATTATCACCTGTTCCCAGAACAATAAGCTGAACATTCATTTTAAGAATATCTTCAATTACTCTTGTTACAAGGTCTAATCCTTTTTGTTTTACAAGACGTGTAACCATTGCAATAACAGGTACATCAGAATTAACAGGAAGTCCTGCAAGCTGCTGAAGCATTTCCTTGTTTACTGCTTTATTTTTTAAAGTAGTAAGACCGTAATTAACAATGTATTTGTCCTTTTTAGGGTCATTTGAACTATAGTCAATTCCGTTTGTTATTCCAACAAGTTTTGCAGATTTTTGACGTAAAAGACCGTCAAGTCCCTCACCATAGTATGCCGTCTGAATCTCTTTTGCATACGTCTTACTTACCGTTGTAATTTTATCGGCATAGACAATACCGGCTTTCATAAATGAAATACCATCGTAGAATTTAATTTTATCCTCGCTGAAATATTCCTCACCTATACCGAGCAATTCCTGAATAACAGAATGTGAAAATACACCTTGATATTTAAGATTATGAATCGTAAATACAGACTTCGCTTTACTGAATTCAGGTCTGTCTTTGTATATCTCCGATAAATACAGCGGCACCATACCTGTTTGCCAATCATTACAGTGAACAACATCAGGATAAAAATCATCCATGTATTTAACAGATTCCATAACTGCACGGCAGAAATACGAAAATCTTTCGCCGTCATCAAAATAGCCGTAACAACCATGGCGTTTAAAATAGTACTCATTATCAACAAAATAAACAGGTATTCCGTCGTAAGTAAGATACTTCAAACCGCAATATTGATTACGCCAACCAACACTTACACCATATGTGGCAAGCTGAGTCATTTTAGAAGTAAAATCTTCCGAAATATCTTCATATTTCGGCATAATTATACGTACATCTTCACCCTTTTCATGAAGTGCTTTGGGCAAAGCAAAAGAAACGTCGGCAAGACCGCCTGTTTTAATAAAAGGGTTTGCCTCAGATGTCACAAATAAAATCTTCATACTTAAATCCTCTCTTTTATTTAAATAAATTTTTCTTTTCTATAACTAAAGGGAATGTTTCATTACCCTTGAGCTCTGTACCTTCTTCGATGTCAACATTCTTATCAATAATTACATGAGAAAGCTTGGCACCTTTATGAATTCTGATATTCTGCAAGATAATGCAGTTTTCTATTTCTACGTCATCTTCAATATCAACGTATCGACCAATGACAGAATTTTTCACCTTTCCTCTGATTATGCAGCCATCTGCAATAAGAGAATTTTCAACCTCACAGCCTTTTACATATAACGTGGGAGGCTCATCTTTTATTTTTGTATAAATAGGCCTGTCAGAACGGAATAATTTGTCGCTTACTTCCGGTGTAAGCATCTTCATATTGCTTCTGTAATATGAAGAAATTGTATTTATACAAAGAACAATACCATCATATTTATATGTGTTAACATTGAGATTAACCATTTCATTAAAAATAAAACTTATAAAACTCTTAGAGTCAAGATTATGAGCACTTTTATAAATAAGTTCTACTAATTTTTCCTTTTTCATAAGGAATATTTCCATACAAATATTTGCATTTTGGCTAAAACCTATATTCTTACCAACACCCAAAAGGCGATTTGTTTTATCATCAATATCAAGTGTATAACAATTAAGGAACTCCGAATCAGCCTCATCTGTTGACTTGTATACAACGGTCATATCTGCACCGGATGCTTCATGTGCATGTACAACATCAGCCAAATCCATATTACAAACCATATAGGATGATGCTAAAATAACATTGTCGCTGTGACTTCTGTAAATATATTCCATGTTATTTTTAAGAAGCTTAGAATCATGGTTTACAAAGTCACATAATCCGTGATTAAAAACAAATAAACCGTCAATTTTTCTGTTCAAATCCCAAGCTTTTCCTGTACCGACATGGTCTGTAAGAGAACGAGAATTAGTACCCGAAAAAATACCCACATTTTGTATTCCGCAGTTAACAATATTTGAAAGAATAAAGTCAATTACACGATAACGGCTGCCAAGCGGAATAGAAGCAATCGGTCTGTTCGTTGTAAGACTTCTTATGTCATTTTCATTTTCATCTAAATTAATTATTGCCATATAATCCTTAATCATGGTACAAACCTCCTTAATCCATCTTTGCTTGAGACAATATAACTTTATTGCTGTCAATAACGGCAATATCTTTTCCATTTCCGATAGCATTATGTGCCTCAACTTTTACATTTTCAAGTATTATGCTTTTACTTATTATTACATTATCCTCAATAACAGAATTCTCCATAATAATTGAATTCTCAATTCGAGTATTTTTGCCAACATAAACACCCGGAAAAACTATAGAATTAATAAGCTGTCCGTAAATGACACAACCTTCTGTAACGACTGAATTTTCCAACCGCGCATCAGGCCCTATGTACTGTGACGGTCTTGCCTCGGTAGAAGTATAAATTTTCCAATCATTGGCAAAGAGTTCTACATCGTTATCGGGGCTCAAAAGATCCATGTGTGCCTCCCAATAACTATCTACAGTTCCCACATCTTTCCAATAACCATTAAAGCTGTATGCAACTAATTTTTCACCATTATTTAACATAGAAGGAATGATATTTTTGCCAAAATCATTTTCGGAATCCTTATCTTCTGCATCTGCAATCAGATATTTCTTTAACTTGTCATAAGTAAAAATGTATATACCCATAGAAGCGAGCGTGCTTTTAGGGTTAGCAGGTTTTTCCTCGAATGACTCAATGACACCATCTTCATTTGTGTTCATAATGCCAAAACGAGAAGCTTCTGAAAGCGGAACATCAATTACGGCAATTGTAGCATCAGCGCCGGAATCAATATGATGCTTAAGCATTTTTCTGTAATCCATTTTATATATGTGGTCTCCGGACAAAATAAGAACATATCCCGGGTTGTAACCCTCAAGGAAATTGAGATTTTGATATATAGCATTTGCAGTACCCTTATACCAGTCGCCGCCAACTTCTGTCATATACGGCGGAAGTGTCGCAATACCTCCGTGAACTCTGTCGAAATCCCATGGAGTACCTATTCCTATATGAGCATTAAGTACTTGAGGCTTGTATTGCGTAAGTATACCAACAGTATCAATACCTGAATTACAACAATTACTCAGTGCAAAATCAATTATCCTGTATTTGCCACCGAAAGGAACTGCAGGTTTTGCCATTTGCTTTGTAAGCAAACCCAATCTGCTACCCTGTCCTCCGGCAAGTATCATAGCCACCATATTTTTCTTTGCCACGCTTACCACTCCTTAATCATTCATTAATTATTATCAGCTACGAAATACCGGCTTGTAAACTACTGCGCTATATCCCGGAAGCTTAATTTTTATACTGAAAGGCATATCATTTCTGCCCTCATTTATAACTTTACAATTTACAGAAACTCCATCATCACCATTAGAAGCAAAAACTTTGTGATATTCTGCATCGTCAGGCACACCGACTATAAAATCAGAATGTTCAACAGGTGTGAAATTACAAACCACAACAAGGTGATCGTGTTCATCTTTAGAATATCTGACATACGACAATATACTGTAATCAGCATCGTCTGCATTTATCCATCTAAAACCTGAATAATCATCGTCAACTTCCCACAATGCTTTATTAGACAAATAGAAAGCATTCAATGCCTTTACATAATCCTTCATCGATGCATGAATCGGAAAATCTAACATTTTCCACTCAAGCGCTTCATAAAATCTCCATTCCAAAAACGGAGCAAACTCATTACCCATAAAAGAAAGTTTCTTGCCGGGATGAGTCAACATAAACAAATAATATAATCTGAGAGCTCTGAATTTTGAATCATAATCTCCAAACATTTTATCTATCATTGCTTTTTTGCCATGGACTACCTCATCATGAGATAATGGCAAAATAAAGTTTTCTTTGAAAATATACATCAAAGAAAAATTCATAAGATTATGATGCCATTTTCTGAAAACAGGATCAATACCTACATATTTTAATGTATCATTCATCCAGCCCATACACCATTTAAACGAAAAACCAAGCCCACCTTCATTAACAGGCTTTGTTACATCGGGCCATGCACTGGAATCCTCTGCAATCATTAAAGGATTTTTAATATTTTCAAAAATTGCTGTATTGAGCTCTTTAAGAAACCAAATCCCCTCTAATTTATCTCTCCCGCCAAAAACATTTTTAAGATTAGGATTTGAAATCCTCTCATAATCTATATATATCATATTAGCGACGGCATCAACTCTTAAGCCGTCAACATGGTATTCTTTGAGAAAATAAATAGCATTTGATATTAAAAAGCTTCTGACTTCGCCCTTACCATAATCAAAATTAGCAGTTCCCCAGAGAAGGTTCTCCCTATAGTCGCGGTCAGTAGGCTCATAAGCCCAATTTCCGTCGAAATTATACAAGCCTGACTCGTCTTTACAAAAATGGGCAGGAACCCAGTCAAGAATGACGCCAATTCCGCAGCTGTGCATTTTATCGACAAAATATTTAAAATCCTCCGGTGAACCGTAACGACTTGTAATGCAGTAATAGCTAAGCGTTTGATATCCCCAAGAATCATCGAGAGGATGCTCTGAAACAGGCATAACCTCTACGTGAGTATAATTCATGTCTTTAAGATATTCGGCAAGCTCATCAGCAATCACTCTGTAATTAAGAAATGAATTCGAAGAAACGTCTCTTTTCCATGAACCAAGGTGAACCTCATAAATATTCATAGGACTGTGAACATAATCATGTTTTGCCCTTTTTTGCATCCATGATCTATCATGCCATTTAAAAGGTTTATTCTCGTACACAATTGAGGCAGTGTCAGGACGCAATTCACCTGTAATCGCAAACGGATCTGACTTTAAAACGCGGCGAAAATCCTGGTACTCAACGAGATACTTATATTTGTTGCCAAATTGTGCCTCAGTGGTAAAAAACGTCCATATTCCGTTTTCGTCCTTATTCATATATCCTGAAAGAGGGTCTCTTCTACCCCATTCATTAAAATCACTGACAACCCTTATACTTCGTGCTGAAGGAGCCCACACCGTAAAAAGTATACCTTTTTGTGAATCATTGACATATTCATGGCTACCAAAAATTTTATAACAATCAATTGATTTACCATTTAAAAAGTCTGTTATTTTTTTCTTGGAAAAATATTCAGACAAATGTCAAACCCCCTTTAAATATACTAGAATAAGTATTACACTGTTACACTCTTTTTAAACAATACAAAATTAATTGTTTATTAACAAATTGTAACTTATTAATGCTTGTTTGTCAACCGGACGAATAATCGTTCCAAACCGATTGCCAACGTGTATTTTTCATGCTAAAATTTAATTGTAATTTTAATTTTGAAAGTGGCGATTTTTTGGAACAAAAATTTTATTTTACGCTAATGTGGCCCGATTATGATTCAGGTCGCAAAACAGAAGCCGATATACGAAGCGGCAAATTATCCCTGTTTAATCAAGATTTATTGGAACGTGATGTTAATGCCGAAATGCTCCTTGAAGGTATGGAAATCCGCAATGAGAATAAAGGCTATATAAAAATGCGCCTTATGGACATGGTGCTTGATGATAAAATAATAAAATACAGACAAGACGTATTAAAAGATTTTATGGAGCATCCCGAAATAGAACAAGCTTTTGACTCAACTTTATTACCTTTAATTACAAGATTAAGAGAAATGAGAAAAGCTAATATATCCCATGATGACAGTTCTCGTAAAACTGCTTGGCGTATCGAAATGCTTAAAATGTACATGCAATGCGTTGATATGCTTTATGAGCTTATTTGCACAAAAGATAATGATTACAAATCAGAAGGAATGTGCAAACTTCGTACAATGTTGTCATCAATATATGACTCAGAAGGCTACAAAGATTTAAAGAATATTCTTCCCGATTTATACGATAAATTACAAACTATGAAAAGTGTAACTATCGGTATAAATTTAAACAACGAATTAAGACCGGTAGAAGCAGTTTTATTGTCAATCGAAGAAAAACCTTTTAAACAAAAAGGCCTTGTCACTTCAATTTTAGGTCTTCACAAAAATGACGAAAATTATTTTGGCATCGGTTCTTTTTATTCTATTTTAAAAGAAAATAAAGCAAATTCATTAGACCAAGGCATAATGCGTGATCTTGAAGCAGTTATGAAAGACTCTTTTAAGCATTTGGCAGAGGTTTTAACTCGTTTTGAATGGATAGAAACAGAATTTTTATTTGAACTTCTGCCGGAAGTTTACTACTACATCGGCGGTACAAGACTTGCAAATAAACTAAAAAACGCAGGTCTTCCTGTTTGCTTCCCGCAACCTGCTCCAAAAGACGAACGTATTTTTAAGGTTAATGATATGTATGATGCAAGTTTTGCATTTCGAATTATGAGCGATATCGGTCTTGACCGTTTAGAAAATATTGTTGTTGGCAATGATGCGGAAATGTCTGATAAAGCCGGTAGAATTTTCGTATTAACAGGTGCTAACCAAGGAGGTAAAACAACTTTTACTCGTGCACTTGGTATCTGTCAATTACTGTTCCAAGCCGGTTTTCCCATTCCCGGTACTTCAGGAAGAATCAGTCCTGTGGATAATATTTATACACACTTCCCTGAGTTAGAAAAAAATTCCATAAGTGAAGGTCGTTTGGGCGAAGAATGTATCAGATTAGAAACAATATTACCTCGCCTTACAAAATACAGCATGATACTTATGAATGAATCACTTTCAAGCACAAGCCACCAAGAATGCTTATTTATCGCAGAAGAAATAATGAGATATTTACGAAAAGTAGGTGCTCGTTGTGTTTTTGCCACGCATATACATGAGCTTGCCGAGAATATTCCGGAGCTTAATAAAGAGCCGGCCCTGTCGGATATGGTAAGCCTTGTTGCAGGTGTTGATGAAGGAACTGACTTTGAAGTTTTAACAGAGGAAGGACGCAAAACGCACCAAGGCTCAAAGCGTACATACAAAATACGTCCAATGCCGCCGCAAGGCAAAAGCTTTGCACTTGATATTGCACGATCTTACGGCATAAGTTTTAAGCAGCTTTGTCAAACACACGAAGAAAAGTTTTCTGATCCTAACCTTGATCCCTCAAGAGGAAATTAATTTTACGAAGGAGCTTCACAAATGGATTATTTTAATTCTATAATAAAAAATTTACTCGATGTCCTTGTTAAAAGCGGGCTGCGTCTTATAATCGCCTTAATTATTTTGGTGGTAGGTTTTAAACTTACAAAAGTAATCATAAAAAAAGTTACAAACGGGAAAGGTTTTAAACACATAGATATTAGTGCACAGTCGTTTATAAAAAGCTTTATAAATATTGGTTTAAAAGTACTTATTATTGTATTATGTGCCTCCGTTTTAGGTGTTCCAATGGCATCACTTGTGGCTGTTCTCGGTTCTATCGGTTTAGCAATAGGCCTTGCCCTTCAAGGCGGTCTTTCAAATGTTGCAGGCGGAGTATTACTATTATTGTTTAAACCCTTCATTGTAGGAGATTATATAAAAACTGCAAGCGGACATGAGGGCACTGTTATAAAAGTTGACATCTTTTATACAACATTAAAGAAAGCAGATAACACAAAGATTGTTGTACCAAACGGCGAACTTTCAAATGAAGCTATATATGATGTGTCACATTACGATACAAGGCGTGTAGATTTAAATTTTTCTACCGGCTACAAAGACGATGTACAAGGCACAATCAGGATTTTAAAGGAAGTTGCTTCAAATCATGAACTTGTACTTGATGATCCGGCACCATTTGCTGCCCTTACCGAACATGCTGAAAGTTGTCTTAAATATACATTAAGAGTTTGGACAGATAAAGATAATTACTGGAAAGTATATTATGATCTTTGTGCTGCTGTAAAAGAAGAATTTGACAGCAGAGGAATTGAAATCCCCTATCCTCAAATGGACATACATATCAAAAACAAATAGAAAGGTACGGATATTAAATGAGCAATAATATAAACAAAGCAAAATGGATTTGGGTTATGGGTGACTTTGAGTTGTATCACTCAATATTGCTTCACTCAAGGAGAGAAGAATTTGGTATAGATCTTCCCCACTTTTGGGATTTGTCAACGCCCTACCCCAATGTTAGTTTCAGTAAAAATTTCTCAGCCAAAGAAGATACCTCCTTTAAAGTATTTGCACACGGAAAAGGCTATCTGACTCTTGATGATGTTCGCCATCGTCTTAATGAAGATGTATTTGTGAGTAAAGGCGACCATTCCGTAAGCGTATTTGTTATTTCTGACGGTCTCGGTCTGCCGTGTATATACATCAACAGTGAATATCTTAAAACTGATACTACATGGACTTCTACCCACATGACATCACAAATACATCCTGTAGGAGCTTATCCCGAATACTTTGAGCCTACTGATAATCCCGAAATATTCAAATTTGAATATGAGGAAATAATTCCCAAAAGTGTCAAAAAATCAAAAAACAAATTAGTAGCAGATTTCGGTAAGGAAACTTTTGCAGTTTTAAAACTTGACAATGCAAAAGCCGATACCGAGTATGAGGTATTCTATGGAGAATCTTTAGAAGAAGCTACTGATACTGAGTATACTCTTGTTCACATTAAAATTTCGGGACAAACAAGCTATACTCTCAGCGGCAGAGCTTTCAGATTTATAAATATTCAAGGTATCGATGCTGATAAAATCAATATCAAAGCTGAGTACGAGTTTTTACCATTAAAAGACAGAGCATATTTTTCTTGCAATAACAAAAAAGTATCAAATATTTGGAATATTTGTGCCTATACTTTTCATTTGAATTCACGAGAATTTTTCCTTGATGGCATTAAACGCGACCGTTGGGTTTGGTCAGGCGATGCATACCAGTCATATATGGCAAACAATTATTTGTTCTTTAACAACGAAATTACTAAAAGGACTATCCTTGCTCTACTTGGCAAGCCACCTTATGAGCAACATATTAACACAATTAACGATTATTCAATGTATTTGTTGATTGCAATTAAGGAGTATTACGACAATACGGGAGATATTGATTTTATTAATTTTGTTTGGCCAAGAGCTAAAGCGTTATATGATTTTATAAGCTCTCGTACAAATGAAAAGGATTATATTTGCGCACGTCCCGGCGATTGGATTTTTATAGATTGGTCAGAAATGGATAAATCAGGTCCTTTCTGTGCTGAGCAGATTTTGTATTGGCAAACTAAGAATTCAATGGCAAAATTGGCAGAACTTGCCGGAGAAGATTCCGAACCTTACACAAAAAGTGCTGCCACATTAAAAAAATCAATTATGAAGGACTTTTGGTCTTCTGAAAAGGGTGCCTTCATCGACTGTTATACTTCCGGCCTTAACAACGTTACTCGCCATGCAAATATTTTTGCTGTTATTTATGATTTTGTGTGCAAAACGAAATCAAGAAGCATATATAAAAATGTACTTGAAAACGACAATATCACACAAATCACCACACCATATTTTGAATTCTTCCAATTAATAGCATACTGCAAATTAGGAGATATTAAGCACATGCAAAACAAATTTGAATCATATTGGGGCGGCATAGTTGCACAAGGCGCAACCTCCATTTGGGAGCAGTACATTCCGTCTCGCAAAGGTGCTGAGCATTACGAAATGTACGGAATGAAGTACGGCTGTTCTCAGTGTCACGCATGGGGCAGCGGTCCAATATACCTTTTGGGCAAATACTGTTTGGGCGTATCCCCTTCTTCTGTCGGATACAAAACATTTACAGTAAAACCTAAACTTGGTAAATACAAGACAATTAAAGGCTGTGTTCCGCTACCTGAGGGTGAAGTTTACGTTGAATATACAAAGGACAAAAAGCTTCACGTTAAAGCTACTGCCAGTGGCGGCAAACTAATCTGGAAAGGTCAAGAATATGAGCTTGTAAAAGATGAAGAAATTATAGTATAAAAAAAGCAGGAGCAATAAAAGCTCCTGCTTTTTAAATTTCATATAAAAATCAAACCTTAACTGTCCAACCCATTGTATCTTCAATCTTGCCTGATTGAATGCCTGTAATTGAATCATAAAGTTTTTGTGAAATTTTACCAATCTCACCATTGTTAATTGTCATAACGTGGTCTTCCCATTTGAGCTCGCCAACAGGAGAAATAACAGCAGCAGTACCTGTGCCGAATACTTCATCAAGTTTACCTGCCTTGTGTGCCTCATAAACTTCGTCTATAGAGAGCTTTCTTTCTGTTACCTTGTATCCCCAACTCTTTAAAAGTGCAATTGAAGAATCTCTTGTAACACCTGCCAAAATACTACCGTTAAGAGCAGGAGTAATTACTTCGCCATCAATAACAAAGAAAACATTCATTGTACCTACTTCTTCGATGTATTTACGCTCAATACCATCAAGCCAAAGAACCTGTGTATATTTAAGCTCGTATGCCTTCTCTTGCGCTCTGATACTTGCAGCATAGTTACCGGGTGTTTTTGCAAAACCAATACCACCACGTACTGCACGTACATAATCATCTTCTACAAAAATTTTAACGGGATTAAGTCCCTCAGGATAGTAAGCTCCAACAGGTGAAAGGATTACCATAAACAAATATGTTTCTGCAGGTTTAACGCCGAGGAACGGGTCTGTAGCAATTATAAAAGGACGTATATAAAGTGATGTACCGGGTGCTTCAGGAATCCAATCTCTGTCGATATCAACTAATTTTCTGATAGCCTCTAAAGCAAATTCTTCATCAATTGCAGGAATGCAAAGTCTTTCGTTAGAAATATTTGCTCTTTCTAAATTCTTTTGAGGTCTAAAAAGAAGTACTTCTTTATTTGGTGTCTTATAAGCCTTTAATCCTTCAAATATACCTTGTCCGTAGTGAAAAATCATTGCTGACGGGTCAAGTGACAAAGGCGCATAAGGCTCAATTCTTGCATCATGCCAGCCTTTACCCTTTGTATAGTTCATAATGAACATATGATCTGTAAAAATTTTACCGAAACCAAGCTTGTTCTCATCTGTAGGCTTTTGCTTCGGAGCAGTTGTTTTTGTAATTTTTATCTCCATAATATTATACCTCCAATGCATTTATAAATTCACTGTTTATTATAGCATTGCAAAAATATTATTCAAGAAAAACTTTCTGCCTGTCTGTCAAATTTCCTGTTTCTGAAATACAAAGCAATATCAATACTGACAATCGTTATATTAATAATATAAAAATAAAAAGCCGGCGTTATATTATTAAGCATAATTTTACCTACTATGCCTGCGATATATCCAAACCAAATAGCAAACAGAAATACAAAGCTTTTCCCTGCGGCACTTCTTGCCTTATATGACTTATATACGGAAAGCGGCCATGATATTCCGAAGCATATCATCATAACAGTCTCAAGTATTTCACCAAAATTTTCAATTCCCATAAAATCACCCTATATACAACCTTTGTAAATGTTATTTTTACAATGAACATTATATAAATTTTTTGCTTATACGTATAATATTTAAAATCAATACAATTGATAATATATACATTATTAATTATCAGTAATACAATTGCTTATTTATTATATATCTGTTATACTCTGTTTATAAACAAAACGAAAGGAAATTTTAATGGAATTACAACAATTAAGATATTTTTCGGTAGCAGCAACACAACTGCATATAACACGTGCGGCAGAAATACTTCATATTGCACAACCTGCTTTAACACAGTCTATTAAACGACTTGAGGATGAGCTTGGTGTTAAACTTTTTATTCGAAATGGAAGAAATATAATTTTAAGTGATACAGGAAAACTTTTCTTAAAAAAATTAACACCGATACTCCATCAGATTGACATGCTTAAAGACGAGGTACGTGAAGCAGAAGGAGTATTCCGTCGCACCATTCACGTGAATATACTTGCCGCATCCTCAACTATCACCAATACGCTTATAGAATACAAGAAAAAACATCCTGACGTAGAATTTCAGCTTACCAGAAATGAAAAAGCAAAAGATTATCATATAGAAATATCTACGCTGCCTTACGGTAGCAAAATTAACAATTTAAATTCAAACTCAATCGAAGAAGAAATTATGCTTGCAGTGCCGTCTAATTCTGTATATGCACAAAAAGGCAGTGTTTCACTTCGTGAAATTTCTAAGGAAAGTTTTATTAGCTTATCTGTATTTTTGCCTTTAAGAGAAATATGCGATAACTTCTGCTCTTCTGTTGGTTTTCTTCCCCATATTGCCTTTGAATGTGACAGTCCGGAGGCTCTCAGAAATTTAATTACAGCTAATATGGGAGTTGCTTTTTGGCCTGCTTTTTCTTGGGGTATACCTGATAAAAATAACATTTCTCTAATTCCAATTACAGAACCAAAACAATGTAAAAGAAACCTAATAATAACAATTAACAGCAAATTTGAGAACTCAGCAATATTAAGAGATTTACATGATTATATAACAAAAGCAATGATATCAAAAAAAGCAATGTTGTAATTACAACATTGCTTTAAATTCTTCTTCGTTGATAATTTTAATGCCTAACTTTTGTGCTTTGTCTAATTTGCTGCCTGCTTCTTCTCCTGCTAATACAAAGTTGGTTTTAGCAGAAACGGAGGACGAGCACTTACCTCCTCTATCCTCAATCAGCTTCTGTGCCTCTGCTCTTTTTAATGTTGGAAGCGTACCTGTAAGTACGAATATCATCCCGTCAAAAGAGGCAGCTCCGCTTTCCGAAGCGGAAATGGGTACAGAATATGTCATATTTAGTCCTAATTCTCTAAGCTCGTTAATTAGCTCAATATTTTTAACATCTGTGAAAAATTCGCGGACACTTTCTGCCGTAATTTTGCCAAAATCCTCTAAATTTTCCAATGTTTCACAGTCAGCTTCCATAACTGCTTCCATTGAACCGAAATGCTTTGCAAGAACCTTAGAAGCCGCTGCCCCGATTTGCCTTATACCCAATCCAAAAATCAATCTGTATAATTCATTTTGCTTCGTTTTTTCTATAGAAGACAGCAAATTATCAACTGACTTCTCCCCCATTCTGTCTAAATTAATCAATTTTTCTCTATGTTGATGTAATCTGTATATGTCACTGATTTTTGAAATCAAGCCTTCATCGCACAGCACTTTGAGCACTTGAGGTCCAAGTCCGTCTATATTCATTGCATCCTTTGAGGTAAAATGAACAAGGCCTCTATACGACTTTGCAGGGCATTCAGGATTAATACATCTGTAAGCAACTTCTTCCTTTTCTCGTATGACTTTACCACCGCACACCGGGCACATGCTTGGCATCTCAAATATTTCCCGGGAAATATTTTTTTCTTTTTCTCTTGCAGAAACATCTACGGAAACAACTGCCGGAATTACATCTCCTGCTTTCATAAGCTGTACCATATCACCGATTTTTATGTCACGTTCTTTAATAAAATCCATATTGTGAAGTGTGGCTTTGGATATTGTAGAGCCTGCCAAAAAAACAGGCTCCAATATTGCAAGGGGTGTTAAAACGCCTGTACGCCCTACATTTATTTCTATATCTTTTAATCTTGTAAATTTCTTTTCCGGTGGGTATTTATATGCCGTTGCCCATCTCGGAAATTTTGATGTAGAACCTAAAAACTCACGCTGTTTAAAATTATTTGTTTTAATTACAGCACCATCAATATCATATTCCAAGGACTTACGTTGCTCTCCTATTTCTTGTATTGCAGCCCAAACCTGCTCCGGTGTTTTACATACACGGAACATGCTGCTTACCTTAAAGCCTTGGCTGATTAAGTATTCCAACGCGTCGCTGTGGGACTGAATATCATCCCCGTCCTCAGAAATTTCCTGCAGATTAAAAACAAAAATATCGAGTTTTCTTTTTGCTGCAATTTTAGAATCAAGCTGTCTTAAAGAACCTGCTGCAGCATTTCGCGGATTTGCAAAAGTTTGTTGACCTTTTAAATCTTGCTCCTCATTTAAACTCATGAATGCACTTTTGGGCATATATATCTCACCGCGAACAACGAGTCTTTTTACCGGCTTGTTAATTTTTAAAGGAACAGACATAACGGTCTTAACGTTGGCCGTGACGTTTTCACCAACCATTCCGTCGCCACGTGTTGCGCCCACAGTCAGAAAGCCGTCTTCGTATGTGAGTGATACGGACAAACCATCAATTTTCTTTTCTACAACAAACTCAACATCTTCACCTGGAAATGATTCTTTTATTTTATTGCAAAATTGGTATACTTCTGCTTCATTAAATACATTATCCAAGCTTTGAAGCGGTACTTTGTGTGTGAATTTTTCAAAGCCTTCTAAAACCTGACCGCCTACTCTTTGTGTTGGAGAATCAGGCGTTACAAGTTCAGGATGATCTTGCTCAATTTTCACAAGTTCTCTATAAAGAGAATCATACTCAAAATCTGATATTTCGGGTCTGTCGAGAACATAATATTTATATGAATAATCATTTAATAATTTTCTTAATTCAGCAACTCTCTCTAACATAAAAAACTTGTCTCCTTAGAATTCATTTATATTATTATACAACAAAAGTTACACATTAAAAAACCTTTTTTTGAAATTATATCCCCATTGCAAGAAAAAGCTCTGAGACCATATTAGAATGAATCTCAGAGCTTTATTTAAATTTTTTGTTTAATACAAATTATTTCGCTACAATGGTTACAGGCTGTGAATAAATATACACTGTGTTTCCATCGTTCAAATTGTAAGAATAACAGAATACAACAACAGAAGTTCCAGCTTCGCTTGCTGTTACGCTTGAACCGTTATACGAAATATTCGTATTACCGTCAACTACAACCATAGTCGCAGCAGTTGTTGTAGTCACTTTTTCAGCGTATGTCTTCGTCTTTACAGGTACAGAAACTGAACCGCCCACATTTACTGTATAACCTGTTTTATCAGTATACAATCTCTCAATATAATCTGTAGCATAGTTCGTTCTATTCGTTGTAATACCCCAAAGTCCCATTGCAAAGAAATCATCAAAGATTGCAGTATCATCTATTGTATATGGCCAGATAGTTAATCCTCTGTGCGCACATTCATTGATTAATTCCTCTGTAAGGAGCTTGTAATTTGGGTTACAAGTAGAATTATAATGTGTATAATTCTGTAAAGCCGTTTGCAAATTAGGCATGTCACCAAGTAAACCAGTCGAAATTCCGGGAATTTGTGCTCTTACTCTGTTAATTTGATCTTGGCTGAAAGCAATAATGCAACATTGATCAAGAATATCATATTTATCAATAAGAGCCTTTATAGCCGGAACAATTGCGCTTTTATCAGTTTTAATCTCCATGTACATTATCGTACCTGTTCCCTTAAATGCTTTGAAGTAATCCTCCAATGTAGGGATATTTTCAGAGAAACCTGAGAAATAATCTACTTTATACTTGCTGACTTGAGCGTATGTCATATCCTCAAGAACACCGGTACCATTTGTTCTGGCATCAATTGTTTTGTCGTGCATTGCCATTACAACGCCGTCTGTTGTAATTTGAAGGTCCATCTCAACAATAGCCGCACCGTATTCAACTGCCTTTTGAGCACTAATTACAGTATTTTCGGGAGCTTTGTGTCTAAAGCCCATGTGTCCTACTATTGCCACAGGTCTAATTAAAGATATACCTTTAAACAGCGTCTTGTTCTCTACACAAGCTTCGAAATCTGCTCTGTTAGTTGTAACTACACCGGCAGCTCCTGCTGTGATAAATTTATAGAACTCAACAGCATTGTTATCTTTAGATTTATACCACACTGTAGTAGCAAGATTTGTAAGCAATGTTGTGTTGATATCAGTGGCTAAAGAAGCCGGAAGTATAACGACTCTGCTGCCATAAGTATTTGCTTGCTCACGTACTACTGTAAGATCCGTAATAGCAGCGTCTGACAAATCATAAATACCGCGTACCTTTGTGTATATCGAACGAACTTGTGTAATAAGCTTACCATTTGTTGATACAACAAACACATCATACAATCCGTTTGCTTTAAGGAAATATGCCAACTCTGTAGCTTCTGCAGTTTTATCAAGTCTGAAGGCCGGAATAATACCGCTTGAAAGTTCAAATAAAGCCTCAGGAATTGTACAAATAACATTATTATCTTTATCTACGACATTTAAATTACTATCAATAGACAATATAACTGTTGTAGGTGAATTTTTATGGATATTTGCAAAATCCTCTGATGTTTCAACTTCAAATACCATTGAAGGAGGAACAGAAATATTCGTTGTAAACTCTCTTACATCAACAGTAGGTGCCACGTGTGAATGAACCTTGTCAAAATCGATTGTAACCTTGATATAGTCGGCTACAGCAGTCGCTCCGTCACCTGTTTGGAAACCTACGTTTCCTTTCTTGTAGTCAGTGAAAGCATCACTTACGTTAAACATCTGCTTTCCGCCAAGGTAACCTATTGCATCATCTCCGTAAATCGATAATGACATAGGATACATTTTGCTTGAGCTGATTGTTTCTGTATAAGAAGTTTTACCTTGATATTCCCAACTGCCTGAACTGTTCTTTTCAGCAAATTCAACACCATTTTCAGCTTTTGCATTTTGGCGAATCGCAAATTGGTAGAAAGGATAATTGTTGTTTTGAACTCTATGCATAACAGATAACCAGCGGGACGAATTGCTCACTGTCTTAAATGTTAAGCTTGTGTTAATTGTATAATCACCAAAGTCTGAAACAAAAGAAGGTAATAATACACTGGAGACCGGTTGGAGTGTCAAAACACCATCGGATAATGAAGCAGATCCCTTACCAATAGTAAGTTCGTCTAAATCTGTTGCATCATTAAAGTCATTGTAATAAAGAACATACTCAGAATCTGTAGGATTCTTAACGATAAGATAAATTACCTTCTTTAATGAGCCGCATGTTGCATTAATTTTGTATATGCCTGCATCAGAAGCTGTTATTTTATCCTCACTGTCAATAGATATCTCTGTAGATGACCATTTAATCTTTTCTCCGGTGTAAATTTTACCGTTTTGAGCAAATTGAACATTGTAATTATCCAAATCCAAGGAGAAACCTACATTTGCAGGAATAGCAGGTGCATTGTAAAATACTGTGCTTTCCGTACCGTTAACAAGCGAAACCTTGTTTATTTCATATTTCTTTGCAGCATTGTCATCAAATGTCCATAACTGTACATTTGCACCGTTAGCTGTAGAACCACCTGAAATATCCATAACACATTCATACGCACAAACAGGAATGAATACATAATAACCATTTCTATCATAGATTCTCCATTTTTGACCATTTGAACCTGTAAATGAATATGAAATTATATTAGTACCTGCTGTAGAACCTGATGAAGTTGCAGCCAAGAACTGTCCATTACCAAGATTCTGAATAAAGTAAGTACCATCAGAATTTTTAACAAAACGCCAAATTTGGCTTGCGTCTGTAGTTGGTGCACTGATAACTACATTTGTGCCTGATAAGCTTATGTTTTTACCAACACTTGATTCAGAAATTCTCGCATAGAAATCATCACCTAAATCTGCAGGCTTATTGTTATACAGAGAAATAAGTTTTGTGTAAGCGTAAACCGTATCAAAGTCTACCGTAACTTTAATAGAATCAAACACACCGGTAGAATCCGCAGTTTGAATACCAATATCACCTACAGCATAAGAAGTGAAAGCAGATGATTCAAGCACCTTTTTAGAATTAATATAACCTTTTGCGTTATTTCCGTATACGTATAATTTTAAAGAATACAGCTTCGCTGAATCAATTTTCTCGGTATATGATGTTTTTCCTTGGTAACCCCAACCACCTGAACTGTTCTTTTCAGCAAACTCAATACCATTCTCAACTGTTGCATCTTTTCTGATTGCAAATTGATAGAAAGGATAACTGCTGTTTTGCACACGGTGCATAATTGACATCCATCTTGTGCTGTTTTTGCTATCTGTAATAGAAGCACTTGCATCAATTGTATAATTACCGAAGCCGCTGATATAAGCAGGAAGCAATAATGTTTTTGTTCCTTTAATAATTAATCTGCCGTTTGAAACAGACAGTGTTCCGGCACCTGCAATACTTCTGAAATCACTTAAATCGCTACTGTTAAAATCGTTATAATATAAAACGTATTCTTTATCTGTAGGATTCTTTGCAATAATGTAAATCTTTTTAGTCGAAGAACCGGATTTAGCAACGAGCTCATAAACTCCCGGTACAGTTACATCAACCTTACCATCACTGATTGTAATAGCAGAAGAAGACCATGTTATGTTTGATTTTGAAGTAATTTTAGAATTCAATGTAAATTGAACATGGTAATTATTAAGATCAACAACATCACCTACATTAGCCGAAATAGCCGGTGTAGTATGCCAAATAACATTTTCTCTTCCATCTTTTACTTCAACCTTTAAGATGTCAAATTTCTTGGAATTATTAGTATCATCATTATAAGACCAAAGCTGTATATTTGTACCGTTAGCAGTTGAACCGCTTGCAAAGTCCATTACTGCAGCATGTGAACATGTTGGCACAATTACGTAACCGCCATTTGCATAATAAATATTCCAATGCTGACCTTTAGAACCTGTATAAGTGTATGCATGGATATTCGTTCCGTTTGCACTTTTAGAACTTTCTGCACACAAGTATTTTCCGTTGCTTTGATTGCGGATAACGTATGAGCCATCTGCTTTTCTTGTAAATCTCCAAATTTGGCTGTCATCTCCTGTAGGAGTACTAATCATAACATTATCTGTGTCGGAAAGTGTGAGGTTCTTACCTGCTTTAGATTCAGAGATTCTAGCAAGGAAGTCATCTCCTAAATTGATTATTTCACCGGAGCGCAAAGTGGAAACTCTTGCATAAGCATAAACTTTATTAAATTCTATAAACACCTTTATAGAATCATACTCGGCTGTAATATTTGATCCCGTACGGAATCCAATATCACCAACGGCATAATCAGTATAAGCAGACGATGACAATAATAATTTTGTATTAATAAAACCTCTTAATTGATTTTGATAAACAAAAATCTTGTAATCATATAACTTTGAAGCATTAATGGCCTCTGTGAAAGATTTTTTACCTTGATATTCAAATGTACCTGAGTTGTTCTTTTCAGAAAACTCAACACCATTAGAAGCATTCGCACCTTTTCTGATTGTCATTTGATAGAAAGGATAATCTTTTTTCTGCACACGGAACATGATTGATTTAAATCTATCTGCTGCAGTTGCAGTTTTAATTGTACCGCGAGCATAAATTGTATAATCACCAAATTCACCTACATATGCAGGAAGCAATACTCTCTTAGCGTTTGTGATTACTAATCTGCCGTTTGAGATCTTTACTGTGCCTGCACCGTCAATTACTCTCAATTCATTTAACTTAGATGCACTGTTAAAATCGTTGTAATACAAAACATGCTCAGTATCACTTGCTTTTTTTGCAATAATATAAATCTTCTTTGTTGTGCTGCCACTCTTAGCGGTAAGAGCAAAAACACCTGAATTGGGAACAGTAACTTTACCATCCGTAACAGTAAGCACATCGGATGACCATGTAATCGAAGATTTATTTGTAATTTTTGAATTCAAAGCAAATTGAACGTGATAATCACTAAGTGTAATAACATCACCCACATTTGCAGGAATTGCAGGAGCTGTAAACCAAATTACATTTTCTCTGTTATCTTTTATATCAACTTTTAAAATTTCATATTTTTTAGCTGCATTATCATCAAATCCCGATAATTGCACATTCGTACCATTAGCGGTTTTTGCTCCGGCAACATCCATTGTAGCTGCATAGGAACAAGATGGAACGAATACATATTTACCGTTTTTATTATAAATATGCCAACGCTGACCTGCAGCACCTGTGTATGCTTCAACAAGTATATTCGTTCCGTTTGCACTTGCTGAACCGGCCGCTGTTAAATACAGACCATTGCTTTGGTTGCGAATAATGTATGAACCATCAACATTTCTTTTAAAATACCAAATTTGGCTGTCATTACCTGCAGGAGAATTGATTACAACATTGTTTGAAGAAAGTGTAAGATTCTTGTATGCACCTGATTCAGATATTCTTGCATAAAAATCAGTACCAACGTCTGCTATATCTTTACTGTAAAGATTTGCAAGCTTTGTGTAACTGTATATTTGCGCAAAATCAATATAAACTTTTATTGAATCATAGTGAACTGTAATATTGGCACCTGTACGGAATCCAATATCACCAATCGCATAATCAGTATATGCTGATGAAGATAAAAGTAATTTTGTATTAATATATCCTTTTAAATTATTCTGATATATCTGAATTTTGTAATCATATAACTTCGATGCATTAATTTCCTCTGTAAATGCAACTTTGCCTTGATATTCAAATGATCCGGAGCTGTTCTTCTCAGAGAATTCTACACCATTTGAAGCATTTGCACCTTTTCTGATTGTCATTTGATAGAACGGATAATCTTTTTTCTGCACACGGAACATGATTGTCTTAAATCTATCTGCAGCAGTTGCGGAAGCAATAGTACCGCGAGCATGTATTGAGTAGTCTCCAAATTCTCCTACAAACGCAGGAAGCAATACTCTCTTTGCATTTGTGATGACTAATTTGCCATTCGAAATCTTAACAGTACCGGCTCCGTCAATTACTCTCAATTCATTTAACTTAGCTGCACTATTAAAGTCATTGTAATACAAAACGTAATCAGTATCAGATGTCTTCTTTGAAATTAAATAAATTTTCTTCGTTGTGCTGCCATTTTTTGCATTAAGAACGAAAACGCCTGCAGCAGAAACCTTAACTTTACCATCTGTTATAGTAATATCACTTGATGTCCAAGTAATCTTAGAACTTGGAGTTAACGAAGAATTCAAAGAGTATTGTACATGGTAATCATTAAGATTAATCGTGTCACCTACATTCGCAGGTATGGCCGGTGCAGTAAACCAAATTACATTTTCAAAATTTTTGCTCACATTTGCTTTTAAAATATCAAACTTCCCGGAGAAGCTGCTATCAATCGCATAAAGCTGAACATTTGCACCGTTTGATGTGCTGCCATTTGCTATGTCCATTGAACATGCCGAAGTACACGCAGGAACAAATGAATAATGTCCGTCAAGTTCACATACATACCATTTTTCTCCTGTTGCCCCTGTCGAATCTGCAGTAACTATATTGGTCCCCGATGCTGTGCCTGAATTAGAAGCACAGAGAACCTTACCATTACCTTGATTGTATATGGTATATGTACCATCCGTATTCCTAATAAAACGCCAAAGCTGAGCAGTGGCACGTGCAGGAGCATTAATCACTACATTAGTACCTGATAAGGCAAGATTCTTTCCCGAACCTGCTTCAGCTATTCTTGCACAAAAATCGTCACCTAAATCTGCAGAGACAAGCTCTGTTGCAACTGAACTAATAGGTACATATGATACCATGAGAACAAATACAAGCAGAAAAGCCATAACTCTTTTTAGATTTCCACTCATGCAAAAAACCCCTTTCATTGTGTATAATATTTTGTCATTACAGCTCAAAAAAGCATAAACTTATCCGAGGATAATACTTATTGTAAGTATAACACATTTTTATCATAAAGCAATCATAATCTTAAAAAAGTAAATAAATTGTTAACAACGATTTCACTCTTTGACTTTTTCAAAAACGTCAAAAAAAGCTCCGAAACTCACGTTATCATGAATTTCGGAGCTTTAAACCTCACATTAAAATTGTAATTTTAATATTTGTAGTTTTATGACCTATTATTTAGCCACAATCGTCACAGGCTGTGAGTAAATATGAACTGTATTTCCGTCTGTTAATTTATATGCAAAACGGAATACAACTGTTGATGTTCCTGCTTTGCTAGCTGAAACACTTGAACCATTAAACGTAATGCCTGTATTACCGTCAACAACAACCATTTCCGCAGCTGTTGTTGCAGCAACTTTCTCTGCATAAGTTTTGGTGTATACAGGAACTGAAACTGAGCTGCCAACATTTACGCTGTATGATGTACTTGTTGTGTACAATCTTTCAATGTAATTTGTAGCAAAGTCTGTTCTGTTCGTTGTTATGCCCCAAAGTCCCATCGCAAAGAAATTATCAAACGTTGCAGAGCTATCAATTGTGTATGGCCAAATGGTAAGACCTCTAAACGCACATTCTTTAAGATGTGTCTCTGTAAGTGCCTTATAGTTTGGATTGCAAGTAGAGTTATAATGAGTATACACTTTCAAAGCTTCTTCTACTGTAGGCATTTCTGCAAGCAAACCTGTAGATATACCGGGTATTAATTGTCTTACCTTATTAATCTGGGCGTGTTGGAATGAAATAATACAACATTGGTCGAGAATGTCATATTTATCAATCAATGCCTTAATTGCAGGAACAATAGTACTCTTACTTGATTTGATTTCCAAATACATTATCGTGTTAGTTCCCTTAAATGCCTTGAAATAATCCTCCAAAGTCGGAATCTTCTCCGAGAAACCGGAAAAGTAGTCTACTTTATACTTGCTAACCTGAGCATACGTCATATTCTCAAGAACACCGGTACCATTAGTTCTGGAATCAATTGTTTCATCATGCATTGCCATTACAACGCCGTCTGTTGTAATTTGAAGGTCCATTTCAACAATTGTTGCACCGTATTCAACTGCTTTTTGAGCACTTAATACAGTATTCTCAGGAGCTATTTTTCTATAGCCCATATGTCCAACTATGGCAGCCGGTCTGATCAATGATTTAGCTTTAAACAATGTACTGTTCTCAACGCAAGCTTCAAAGCCTGTTCTGTCTTCTACGAGAACACCTTGAGCCCCTGCAGTAATAAATTTATAGAATTCTGCATTATTGTTTTGTTCTGCCTTAAACCAAACTGTAGTCGCCAAATTTCTGAGCATTGTAGCATTTGTATCCGTAGCTAATGCGGCAGGTAAAATAACGACTCTGCTACCGTAAGTATTTGCCTGCTCACGGGCAACAGAAATGTCTGTTATCGATGCTTTTGACAAATCATATATACCTCTTACATTTGTGTAAATAGAGCGCACTTGATTTATAAGCTTACCATTTGAAGCTACAATAAATACATCGTACAAGGCATTTGCGCCAAGATAATTTGCAATTGCTGTAGCCTCTGCTGTTGTATCAATTCTAAATGCAGGAATTACACCACCGGCAAGTTCAAGGAACGCCTCGGGAATTGTACAAATAACATTATTGTTTTTATCCACAACATTTAAATTACCGTCTATTGACAATATAACTGTTGTAGGTGAATTTTTATGAATATTTGCAAAATCTTCTGCTGTTTCTACCTCAAATGCCATTGTCGGAGGAAGTGCAATATTAGTGGTAAATTCTCTAACGTCAACTGATGTGGAAATATGAGGATAAACCTTATCAAAATCAATTGTAACACAGATGTAATCTACAACTGCAGTTGCTCCTGAACTTGTCTGGAATCCAATATTTCCTCTTGTATAATCAGTAAATGCATTACTTACATTAAACAATTGTGTACCACTGAGAGTTCCTACGGCATCGTCACCATAAACAGATAATAAAAATTGGTACATTTTGCTTGCACTGATAGTCTCCGTATATGATGTTTTGCCTTGATATTCCCAACCGCCTGAGCTATTCATTTCAGCAAATTCCACACCGTTAGCAGCCTTTGCATTATTTCTGACAACAAATTGATAGAAAGGAAAATTGTTATTTTGTACACGGTGCATCAGAGAGAACCAGCGCGAGGAATCAGATGCTGTTTTTATTGTTGCACTTGCATCTATTGTATAATCGCCGAATTCCGATACATAAGATGGCAAGAATACCTTTGTAGCAGCAGCAATGTTAAGAAGTCCGTTTGATACAGATACCGAGCCTTGCGTTACCGTAAGGTCATTCTTGTCAGCAGCTTCATTGAAATCATTATAATACAAAACATACTTTCCGTCAGAAGGTTTCTTAACTACAAGATATATAACTTTCTTTAACAATCCGTGTGTTGCATTAAGTTTGTAAACACCGGCAGATGTAGCAGTAACCTTATCTTCACTGTCGATTGTAATCTCAGTAGAAGACCATTTTATTTGCTCTCCCGAATAAATCTTACCGTTTTGCGCAAATTGAACATTGTATCTGTCAAGATCCAATGCAAAACCAACCTCTGCAGGTATTGCAGGAGCATTAAAGAATACTGTTGTTTCCGCACCGCCGTTAATCGAAACCTTAGTGATATCGTACTTCTTTGCGGCATTATCATCAAAAGTCCAAAGCTGTACGTTCGTTCCGTCTGCTGTTGAACCTGACACAATATCCATTGAACAGTCATAAGCACAAACAGGTACGAATACATATTTGCCATCCTTGCTGTAAATGTTCCATTTTTGTGCATTGGAGCCTGTATACGCGTACGAAATAACATTTGTTCCTGCTGTGGAACCTGAGTTCTTTGCAGCCAAATATTGACCGTTGCTTAAGTTAATCATGCTGTAAGTACCGTCTGCATTCTTCACAAATCTCCAAATTTGACTTGCATCTGTTGTAGGCGTACTGATTACAACATTTGTATCTGATAATGTAAGATTTTTACCAACGCTCGATTCAGATATTCTTGCATAGAAATCATCACCCAAATCAGCTTTATTGTTTGCATACAAGGAAATAAGCTTTGTATAAGCAAAAATGTTGTTAAAATCAACAGAAACCTTAATATAATCAAATTCAGCCGTAGAATCCGCAGTTTGAATACCAATATCACCTACAGCATAAGATGTGAAGGCAGATGATTCAAGTACCTTATTAGAATTAATATATCCTTTTGCGTTATTTCCGTATACCGATAATTTTAAGGAATACATCTTCGCTGCATCAATTTTCTCAGTATATGATGTTTTTCCTTGGTAACTCCAACCGCCGGCGCTGTTCATTTCCGCAAACTCAACACCATTTGCAACTGTTGCATCTCTTCTGATTGCAAATTGATAGAAAGGATAATTACTATTCTGTACTCTGTGCATTAAAGACATCCATCTGGTGTTATTTGTGCTTGCTGTAATTGTAGCTTTAGCGTCAATTGTGTAATTACCAAATGTGCTGATATATGCGGGAAGTAAAATAACCTTTGTACCTTTTACTATTAATCTGCCATTAGAAACAGATAATGTGCCTCCGCCGCTAATTACTCTGAAATCACTTAAATCACTGCTGCTGAAATCATTATTGTAAAGAATATATTCTGAATCACTTGCATTTTTGGCAACGATGTATACTTTCTTCGTAGTGTTGCCTGCTTTTGCAGTCAATTCATGTACTCCGGCAACGGAAACTGTAACCTTACCATCAACTATTTGAAAACTTGATGATGTCCATGTAATTTCTGTATTGTGAGTAATACATGAATTTAGAGCAAATTGAACATTATACTTGTTAAGGTCTATAACATCGCCAACATTTGCCGGAATGGCAGGAGTTGTATGCCATACAACATTTTCTTTATTGTCAGCAATCTCAACCTTTATAATATTAAATCTCTTCGCATCGGAAAGATCATCATTATATGCCCATAATTGTATGTTTCCTCCGTTAGATGTAGTACCGCCGGAAACATCCATTGTAGCAGCATAGGAGCATGTAGGAACGATTACGTATGAACCATCAACATAATAGAAATCCCAATGTTGACCCTTTGAGCCTGTAAATGAATACGAATGAATATTTGTACCGTTTGCAGACTGAGAACTTGTTGCACATAAATATGTACCGTTCTTTTGGTTGCGAATCATATACGAACCGTTAGTTCTTTTAATAAATTCCCAAATTTGACTACTGTCTCCTGTAGGCGTGCTTATCATTACATTATTATCAGAAGAAAGAGTCAAGTTCTTTCCGGCTTTGCTTTCTTCGATTCTGGCATAGAAATGATCTCCAAGATCAACAGGCTTATTCTGATAGAGAGAAATAACTCTTGCATAACTGTAAACAGTATCAAAGTTTACAGAAACCTTTATGGAATCATACTCAGCTGTGATATTTGATCCTGTACGGAATCCAATATCACCCACAGCATAATCTGTGTACGCATTAGAATTCAAAAGTTGTTTTGAATTAATAAATCCACGCATATTGCTTTGATAAATATTTACTTTATAATCATAGAGCTTTGATGCATTAATCGCCTCAGTAAATGCAACTTTACCTTGATACTCAAATGTACCCGAGCTGTTCTTTTCAGAAAACTCCACACCATTAGAAGTATTTGCACCTTTTCTGATTGTCATTTGGTAGAAAGGATAATCCTTTTTCTGCACACGGAACATGATTGTCTTAAATCTGTCTGCTGCAGTTGCAGAAGTAATTGTACCGCGAGCGTGAATCGAATAATCACCAAACTCGCCTACATACGCAGGAAGTAACACTCTCTTTGCATTTTTAATTACGAGACGTCCGCCTGATATGCTTACTGTACCTGCTCCGTCAATTACTCTTAATTCATTCAACTTAGATGCGCTGTTAAAATCGTTATAATATAAAACGTACTCGGAATCTGTTGCGTTTTTAGCAATTATATAAATAGACTTAGATGTGCTGCCTGACTTTGCAGTAAGCTTATATACGCCTGTACCCGGAATCGTTACCTTGCCATCTTTTATTGTTAAATCACTTGATGTCCATGTAATTGATGACTTATCTGTTATTTTTGATTTCAAACCAAATTGCACATGATAACTTGTAAGATCAACAGTATCACCCTTATCGGCACCGATTGCAGGTGTAGTATACCAAATAACATTCTCTCTGTTATTTCCTATATCAACCTTTAAAATATCAAATTTTTTGCAATTATTGCCATCGTAAGTCCACAAATGTACATTTGTACCGTCGTTTTTACTGCCGCCGCGAACATCTAATGATGTTGAATAAGCGCACTTGGGTACAAATACATAAGTGCCGTCAACCTCAAAGATGTACCATCTTTGTGAGTTTGAATTATTACTCTCTGCAACACTTATGTTTGTTCTGTTTGTTGCCAAACCTCCGTCAACATTCAACGAAGTACCTGTTGCCTGATTTACAATTCTGTATGTGCCATCTGTATTGCGATTGAACTTCCAAATTTGATTGGTGGCTGATGTTGTTTTATTTGATACAACGTTTGTACCCGACAAAGCAACAGAAGTACCTAAATCACTATTGATTATTCTTGCGTAAAAACCATCGCCTATATCAGCAGGTTTCATTGTTTCTATGTCATTAACTTTGTTAATTGTAAACAACTGATTATTGCCGCCATTATACGTATAAATTTCAGCATTTACTCCAGCTTTAACTGTTAAGCCTTGCATTTCAAGTACACAAGAAGGTGCGCTTAACGGACGAAGCACGTAAATATCTGTACTGTACTTATGAATGTACCAGCACTGTTCTCTGCCGCCGGAAACTTCCTTTAAACAAACATTTGTACCGGAAAGGTATGTATAGCTATCTAACGAAAGTGCAAGTCCAGTTATTTTACTGACAATAGAATAAGAACCGTCACTTTTGCGAGTAAATTGCCATATTTGTGTAGCATCAAATGTTGTTGCTGTATCGAGAATAACATTTGTTCCCGCATAGTCCAAAACCAAACCGCTAAGACCTGTAATTCTTGCTTCAAAGCTATCTCCTAAATTCACATATGGTGCTGTTTGAGTTCTGAAAGACTCTTTCCAACCACTGTTTACAAAATGCTTCATGCCTTCTACATAGTTCTTTGCACCATATCCGTTAGCCAAATCGCTATTATTCTGCATGTAGTATTTTACACTAAAAATAGGGCTTCCCTGTCGACCTTCAGCAATACCATGATTGAAAAAGTGATTATACAATCCTGATGCTGTTGAGCCAAATCCCGGTATTACATCAGAACTATACTCTGCATAGTAGTTTGGATCAAAAACTACGGATTTTCTTTCTGCAGGAATATAATCGGTTGCTGCTGTAACAGGAAATGCTGTAACAACAATAGCAAACACCAAAACGAGTGAAAATAACCGTTTAAAATTTCCTTTCATAATTTATTCCTTTCTATAGTTTATTAATTATAATAATTTTAACATCTCAATATATTTTGTCAACCAAATTATATCAAATATTCATTGATTTCGTGTCTTCCAAAACCTCTGTGCACAGCAAGATTGAACCCTGATGCAACAACCTCAGCAATCCGATCAATGGCAATGTCAATATTTTTAGGTGTTACAACCATATTTGCTATTGTGTCGTTTTCCAAAGGCTTAATATTATCATCATTATATAAATCTTTAACGAGAGTTAAAGCATCAACGACAGTGGGAACACCTACTGCAATAACCGGTATTCCTAATGTCGTTTCCGAAAGCTCCATTCTATGATTTCCCACTCCGGAACCGGGAACAATACCGGTATCTGAAATTTGTATTGTTGAATTCACTCTCGAAGCTTTTCTTGAAGCTAGCGCATCAATCACAAAAAGTATATCAGGTTTGACAGTTTCAATTACTCCTTTAATTATATCTCCTGTTTCAATACCTGTTATACCCATAACACCGGGAATAATAGCGCAAACATTCCCAAGCCTTTCGTCAAATTTCAAGTCACTCATATTCTTAACATGTCTCGTAACCACAATTTTATCTGCAACCTTCGGTCCCAGTGAATCAGCAGTTATATTTCTGTTACCTAAGCCGGCAATCATAATGCGAGGTTCTTCTATATCTATTGACTGAATTAATTCATAAATTTCATTTGAAAAAACTCTTGAAATATTTTCTTGTATATCATTAGTATCAAGTGAAGGATTTTTAATTTCAAGTGTAATATATTTCCCCATTTTTTTGCCTATTGTATGTTCAGCCTCTTTGCTTAATATCTCAATATCTGTTATATAAACGTATGGTGTGTCTCTTGTATTGACATACATTCCGTTTGGGAGCTTCCCCTTTTTTTGCATCTCTTCGGAACGCTCTTCATCTATCATCTCTCGTGCTTCAAGTGCTAAATCAGTTCGTATAACCATAAAAATACTCCAATACTTTTTTATATATTTTCTCTTGCTTTTTTTATTTTATACAGAGTAACATTTGACTAAAAAATTTTTAAGGTTATACTTACAGTAATAACATATTGGAGGTCTAAAAATGAATTGGTTAAGACGTTTTATGTACGGCAGATATGGCTTAGACACATTATCAAAATTTCTTTTTGTATTATCTTTTATATTATATATTATCTTTGCAATACTCAGATTAGAGATTTTATTAATCATCCCCTTGGGTATTATTGGTTATACTTACTTTCGATGCTTTTCGCGTAATATACAAAAAAGACATAACGAGAACATTAAATTTAATTTACTTATTAAACCTGTAAAAAACTTTTTCAACATCAAAAAAAGAATGTTTAAAGACAGGAAAACACATAAATACTTTAAATGTCCCCAATGCAAGCAATATTTGCGTGTGCCAAAAAATAAGGGCAAGCTCCAAGTAACTTGCCCTAAGTGTAAACAAACGATAATTGCAAAAACATAAGCTACATCTGCTACTTGAGTTTTACTCATGCTTTCCCATCCGAGAGGCGGATTAAAAAACTTCTATTTCAGCAATTTATTCCATGTGTTCATGCCTACTATGCCGTCGGCCACAATATTCTGTTTAGCTTGGAATGTCTTAACGGCTTTTTCCGTGCCCTCTCCAAACGCACCATCTATATCCATATCATAATACCCCATTTGTTTTAGCAGTCTTTGGACTGTATAAATTTGAGGATTTTTCCTTAATTTTCCCTTTGATAACTGCAATAATTCTACCATGATTGTTTTTTCATTTTCACCGGGAATTGTAGGATTTGTCTGTACGGAATTAATATATTCCACATACGGAATCAAACCGTGCTTTTTCCACACTCGCTCATTGTATCCGCTTTGTAAGGCGATATTATCTACCGCTGTTATCTGCACACAATTATCCCATCTTGTTGTACATTCAACAGCCAAACCATCTCCTATATATATTCCGCAATGGCCTTCTGTCCATAAATATTCGCCAACTTCTATTTTATTAAAATCTTCGCTGATATTAGAGCATTGCTGCAACATTCCGTACTCTGTTACATCGGGCACACCGTTACTTTCATAAACCGCACCGCCATTAACACTGTTTATGCTGCCGTTCCAACCCCAAAGCACACCTTTAATAAGGCAAATGCAGTCAAATCCAAAATAACCCTGACCGACTAAGGTTCTTAATTCTTGCTGCCTTTTTGATGTGTACCAATTCGGCAACTGTTTTGTTTTTTGAGTAATAATGCTCTCTGTAATAGGCTGACCAAACATTCCGTTGGCATAAATTGTTTTATAATTTGTTGCTATATCAAGTAGCTTATTGGTGAATTCTTTGTTGTTCAAATTAATTCATTCTCCAAAAATATCGTTGATATAGTATATGAAAATGCAGAGCTGATGGTACTAATTGAATATAAATAATTTTATTTAGTATTATCGTTCAGATCAATCCACAAGGCAGGACGAACGCCAATTGGAGCTCTACTATTAACATAATCGCCCAAATAATCAACAATTCCATTTGTATCTACTAAAGATGCATCAGATTGAGTCCGACCCGGAGTTCTTAACCACCACCAACATGGTCCAGATGAAAATTTCCACATACCATTAGTGACAGCTGCATATTCAGTAGGAGAACATTTTCGTGCATCATCAGAACCGAAATATTTTTTTGCTTCTAAACCACTGAGTAAAAAAATATTATCTTGTGTTGTATTCCCCGGATTTGTTTCGTGTTTCGGATTATGATCTGCAGATGCTTTTTCTTTTGAGATCAGACTTTGTTCATCAGCAGAAAATGCAATTGTATAAAAGTCATTATTAAGCCATTTACGAAGTGTACACGATTCCCATGTAGTTTCAATGTAACTTGAATTGTATTTTTTATAATCAAGCAAATATTTACTAAGCAAAAGAATTTTGCCGTCTTTTTTGTCTGTTACAAGCCATTCAATTTTTTCTTTTCCATTTGAAAGATTGTTGTCTTGCTCGTATTTTCCAAACTTTATATAATCTCCCACGATAACGTTATTTAGCTGTTTTATTTCATTGATGAATTCAATTTTTAATATAGAATCTTTATAATCACCAAGTTGAAGAAATACATCATGTGCATCCTGAATTTTCCCTTCATTCATTAACATCAATGCTTTCATGTAATTCTTTTCAATAATTGCGTTTTTACATTCCTCTATCTTTAATTTGCTATCTTTATATCCATCAAGTTCTTCAAAAGCCGATATTGCTTCAGCATACATTTCTTTTGTCATTAGCTCTAAGGTATTATTATATTTGTTATCAATAATTGCTTTTTTACATTCCTCTATCTTAATTTCACTATCTTTATATTCCTTATGCTCTTCAAAAGCTGATATTGCTTCATTGTACTTTCCGTCATCCATCAATTTTATTGCATTATTATATTTAACTTTAGGAATCATAACAATTAATAAAATACAAGCAATAACTAAAAATAAGAATACAAAACACGTAATAAAAATTTTAAATCTTATTCTTTTTTTCGGATTAATATAAGAATTTCCTTTTTCAATAATCATAAAATCATCCCATAATATTAAAATTTACTCATAACACTATTAAAATACTGCTTAAACCCTTCATCATTCGGATGTAAGCAAAGGTCTGCAAATAATGTTTCTTTGTGTTCTACGAAATTAATTCCTTGAATCACAACCATATTATCATACTCTTTTACTATATTGCGAATGTTTTTTTCAACATTGTCAAAAGAGCCGAATTGTGTTATATCATTGTGATTCTTTCGCCATATCGGAGTGAAAACGAAGACACGTGCATTAGGATAAGAAGTATTTAGATTTTTAAAAAAACCATAGCAATTATCTATAAAATCACTCTCTTTGCACCTTGACCAATCATTAGTGCCATAAGCAACAGTAATATAGTCTGGTACGAAATTTTCTTTCAATGCCGCCAATTGAGGAAAAAATATTTCTCCTCCGATAGCTTTATTATGTTCTTCTGCGTTTAAAAATTTAGCAAGTTGAGATGTGTACTTATTTGACGGATATAAAGCATCATATCCATGTGTTATCGAATCACCGAAACATAATAATTTTCTGCTATGTTTAATAGGTATTATTGTGGAATTATCGTCAAGAGTCATCTTTTTAATCACTGCCTTAACAGACCATGGTAAGTATATACAAACTTCTTTCATCCCTGTGCCAAGGATAAAGTTTTTACTGAATTCTCCTAACGGCAAAGACTTTCCCACATAATTCCCCACCATATCTGTATCTGTGAAATTCTTTAAAGAATCAAGCAGCTTGCCATTAACAAAAACATCAAACGAAAAATAGAGTCTGCTGCTTCCCGGCTCAACAAGTACATCCATATATAAATTATCGCTGTCGGTTTTAAAAGAAAGCATTATTCCCGAAGTAGAAAGTGCCTTTTTATAGAAATCAATGTTTGTTTTTTTATAAAGTTCTTCTTGCTGACAAGTAAAGCGATGAAAATTAAATCCATTAATATCCTCTGTTACTCTATCTGCACCCAATGTAATTTCTTTAAATGCTTTAACATCTAAATCCAATGTATTCATCTCCCGAAAAAAAAGAGTACTCATAATCTAAAACATCATGAGCACTCTCAATGGTGCTGGTGACCGGACTTGAACCGGTACGGAGTTTTCCCCGAAGGATTTTAAGTCCTTTGCGTCTGCCGATTTCGCCACACCAGCCTGTGTGAATCGTGTACGATTATATCAAAACGAATTTAAAGTGTCAATAACAAATTTTGATATATCACCGCCGGACTTATTCAACTAAAATTGTTACTAAGTAATTATTCTTCGTCGTCGGTTTCTGATACGTTGTTAGCTGTCACGGGAACCGCTTTTTTCTTGTTGTAAACAATTGTCATGCAGATCGAAACAGCAGAAGCAACGAGAGCAAGTACTGCAACGAGCATTGCAAGCGAGCCTTCACCAAAGATGGATCCTACACCATTAGGAGCATCGGTATCAACAAACTGTGCTGCACTCTTATTATTAAAGGTTGCCTCTCCGAATTCGCAATCAACAAAGCTCAATCCCGCGTTGGAAATATTGAAAAAGAATGTATCATCAAGCTCCAACATAGGATCGTTATAGCTAAACTTACAGTTAGTAAATGAACTGTTAAATCCGGCGGCACAATTCCCATAGAAAGCAAAAGAATTATTTTCTGTAAAGTCCGAATTTGATGCGTTCAACACCGTAGCTTCAGACTCTATTAAATGCACCTGATTATTATCTGAAAAATCACACTTTTCAATTGTAAGATAGCTTGCCTTGGAACTGATCACCGTAGTATATTTAAGTGTGTTAAAACTGACATAGGTTTCATGCGCATAACCATTTTCCAAGAACTTTGTTTCCTTCATCGTGACTTTACTGCCGTTCAAGATACTAATAATAGAATATGCAACCAAGCGTGTATCGCCATCGTTTGCCTTCATCAAACCGTTACCGATAACTTCACAGCCATCCATTACTAATGTGCCGTCATCAACGTAAACGGCCGCTCCGTGTGTACTACGATTGTGTCCCTGATTATCCTGAAATGTCACATCCGTGAAAAAAGCACTTGCATCCTCCACATAAACACCGCCACCATACACAAAATTGTACGACATATTATTAGAAATACATCCACCGTTCATAGTAAGAGTTGCTCCGTCATATACGGCAATTCCCGCACCATCATCGTAATCAACCTTATTGCCGACAATATTTACGTTGTTGAGCAATAATTTTGAACCGTCCTGCATATGGATACCGCCTGCTCCGTTACAGCTAAAGCCACCGGTGATAGTACCAAATTTAATCTCGCCGGGAGCACTTCCCGGCTTAACGATTGGATCGCCAGACTTGCCACCGTTGATTATAAGGTCAGCATCATCATTGATACAGATAACCTCACCATCATACTCCCATTTGGTGAGTCCGCGGTTAATGGTGTGACCGTTAAGATTTATAGTAATTCTTGTGTCGCTGGGCACATAGATTGTACTGTACTGAAATCCCGTCCAGGAACTCTTACCAAATTCACCCTTATCGTTAGCGTTCCAGTCGGCGTAGAAGTCTACTACAATACGAAGAAGGTCGTTATCATCCATAAAGTCATCGTCACACGCATAGTCGACAGCTGCCTCCCATCCCTCTGCAAAATCTTTGTAATCACAATTCTCCGGGTAATAGAGAGTGATGCCGTCCTCTTTAAGTCCCGACACACGAATCACAGCGTTAGATGCAGGTTCCTCTACCGCAAACGATGTGATGCAAAATATACTTGCCATCAAATAAATTGTCATAATGATTGTGAAAATTTTCTTCATAATCATGCTCCTTTCTGCTTTTTGTAAAATTGAAAATTTGCCTTATTACTAATAAAAAGCATGCTTTCCGATTACTTTAATCTCCCCTTTTGCATAAACATATAATATTACTATTATATTACAAAAACAGATTTTTTCAATATTATATTTATGCAGAACTATAGGCGCCAACTTGCAAAACAGTAATTTTGTGCTATACTCTATGATGTTTATTTAACAGAAATAAAT
The DNA here is from genome assembly GCA_017560765.1 of Clostridia bacterium. Classification (GTDB taxonomy): domain Bacteria; phylum Bacillota; class Clostridia; order UBA1212; family UBA1255; genus Egerieisoma. Next base: position 53,801 of record JAFZEI010000053.1, read on the forward strand.
AATAATTTCTAGAGAGGTATTAACATGACACTTTCAGCATTAGGCTTTAGTGCAGATTATTTAGTTGATCAATTGCTTGGTATTCCCGGTTTTGTTTTGTTCCTGTGTTTCAGAGGCTTTTGTCAAGCGTTGACTGCACATAAGTTAGGTGACGATACAGCTTATTTAACAGGGTACATGACAATGAATCCAATGAAACATATAAATCTAATCGGTTTTATATTTATTATTATTTTTGGATTTGGCTTTAGTAATCAGGTTCCGGTAAATACAAGAAATTTTAAGAAAATAAAAAGAGATAATGCCATACAAATTCTTTCTGCCCCTATAAGCGGCATTTTGTTGATGATAATATCGTCCTTTTTGCTGTATCTGTTATGGTTTATCGGAATTAAAACAGGTTTAGTATCCTCTTTTTTTTCTCCCGTCCACTATTTTACGGGAAGTTACGACATTTTGCAGATAATCGCATCAAATACAGAAAGTGTTTCAATTGTTTATACTGCCTTTTTGTGCATTATCGGTCGCACTGCTCTTGTATCAATATTCTTAGCGGTATTCTTTTTCTTACCATTACCCGGCTTAGATGGATACAAACTTATTGCTAACTTCTTGCCATACAAATATTATTCAACACTATATAATATCGAAAAATACAGCTTGTTTATTTTCTTAGGTTTTATAATGTTAATAGAGGTTGTACCCGGTGCGTATAGTATTGTAGAAGTACCTGCAATATCGTTATTAAATTTATTTAGCAAAATATTCGGACGTTTGTTCTCCTTATTCATATAAATAAAATTTCCATATTTTACATTGCATACTTATTCACCACATTGCAAATATTACAATTGCCTTAAACAAGGCAATTATTTAAAGTGTGGTGAATTTTTATGTCTAAGAAAAATAGTGCTTTTGATCAGATGAAGTACGAAGTTGCTGATGAAATGGGTATTCAACTCAATCACGGATACAACGGAGACAAAACTGCAAGAGAGAACGGTGCTATAGGTGGCAGAATTACTCAAAAAGTATTTGAGCAATATACAGGAAAGCCCTATAACAAGAAAAACTCAAAATAATATAAAAAAGGTATTGTAAAAACCTAAAAAAAGCTCTGAAATCCATTCAAATATGAGTTTCAGAGCTTTTTATTGATATTTTCATTACATAAAACTCTTGGCAGCCAAAATACCGGCAATAGTTTTAGCATCATTTAATTGACCGTTCATAACCATTTTATAAGCTATATCAAACGGCAATTTTATTACATGCAAAAATTCTTCTTCGTCCCTATGAATATGTCCAGGTTTTAAACCGGTAGCAAAATATATATGAAGTTTTTCTGCACAATAACCGGGAGTTGCATACATAGAAAATAAATGCTTAATCTCCCCTGCCTGCATACCCGTTTCTTCCTCAAGTTCTCTTATTGCACAATTAAGAGGATCTTCACCGATTTCAAGCTTACCTGCAGGAATCTCAAGCATCTCTTGACCTGCAGCGATTCTGTATTGTTTTACAAGAAAAATATTATTATTTTCATCTATAGCTACAATAGCCGCACCGCCGTTATGTCGAATAATTTCTCTCGTTGACCTTTGACCATCAGGAAGTTCAACCTCAGAAACTTCTACTTTAAAAACTCGGCCTGTAAACAATGTATCTGTTTTAATAATCTTCTCGAACAGTTCACCTGAATACTCTGTATCGCGCACCGAAGCGGTATTTTCTGAAACATTACCGTTTTTATATTTTGCGGCAGCTTGAACAGCAAGTTCATCACAACGATTGTTATACTCATTATCAGCATGACCCTTAACCTTAATCCACTTTACATTATGATATTGGCACAACTCGTAAAGTTCTTTAATCAGCTCAGGATTCTTTAAAGGGCCATCTTTACGCTTCCAACCGTTATTTCTCCAACCTTGCACCCAACCTTTTGAAAAGGCATCTACAACATAGGAGCTGTCAGAATATATCTCAACCTCACATTTTTCTTTAAGGAGCTTAAGCGCCTCAATAGGCCCTCTTAACTCCATTCTGTTATTTGTGGTATCTTTCTCACCGCCGGAAATTTCTTTTTTCACATCGCCGCACATCAAAATAGCGGCATAACCTCCCGGCCCGGGATTTCCGGAGCATGCTCCGTCAGTATATATAACGACTTTTTTCATAAATACACCGTCACTTTTTACCTAAAGCTTTATTTTCACAAACCTCCATTGCATCAAAAATTGCTCCTCTGAAGCCACTTTTTTCTAAAGACGCAACTGCTTCTATGGTGGTGCCTGCAGGAGAACAAACCATATCTTTAAGAACTACAGGAAGCGTGCCGGTTTCCAACAAATACTTAGCAGTACCGTAAACAGTTTGCTCTGCCATAATGTAAGCATCTTTGCGAGAAAATCCTGCTCTTACAGCACCATCTGCCAAGGCATCAATCATAATACAAATATATGCAGGACTGCTTGAAGTAACAGAAATGATTTTATCAACATAGCTTTCATCGGGGAGATTTACAACCTTTCCGCAATGTTCAAACACACCCACAATCTGTTCTTTTGCGGATAAATATTTGTCATCATCCATATTGTAAAAATACATTCCCGTAAGACCTTCACCAACCATTGCCGGGAGATTTGGCATTGTACGTACAACGGCAACATTGCCAAGAACATTTGTAAAGCGTTCAATCTTTACACCTGCAGCAATAGAAACATATATTTTTGACTCATAGCCTTCGCATGTTTTTATTTCACTAATCAAAGCATCGATATGAACAGGCTTTACAGCAACAAGAATAACATCTGAAGACGCAATAAGCTCCTCTACGGAATTCTTACGCTCCGCACCCGTTTCAGCAGAAATTACCGCTGCACGTTCTTCTGATTTTTCATATACAGCAATTTTGTAAAAACTGTTACATGCAATACCCTTTAAAATGGCACTGCCCATATTTCCTGCACCTATAAAGCCTATTTTCATATATAAAACTCCTTAATTCAACCGTTGTTATTTAGTAAAATACTCAACACCGGACGCAAAAATCTTTTGGTTCTTATCTCCGGGAATATTGCAGCCGATTAAATTGCCATATCTCTCAGAGTGTGCCATTTTACCCAATATTCTGCCATCAGGACTTGTAATACCTTCAATTGCACAAATACTGCCGTTAGGATTCCATTCAGAATCATTCGACGGATTACCTTTATCATCCACATACTGTGTTGCAATTTGATTATTTTTAATTAAATTCTCCAATACAGCAGGCTCTGCAACAAAACGACCTTCACCATGTGAAATAGGCACCGCGTGAACTTCGCCGGGAGTTGTATTCATAAGCCAAGGCGACTTATTTGAAACAACTCTTGTGTAAACATATCTTGAAATATGTCTGCCTATTGTATTAAATGTAAGTGTGGGAGCCTCTTTTGAAAGAGCTCTTATTTCACCGTAAGGAACAAGTCCCAATTTAATCAACGCCTGGAAACCATTACAAATACCAAGCATTAGGCCGTCGCGTTTATTAAGTAAATTGTCAACAGCTTCTTTGATAACAGGATTTCTGAAAGCAGTTGCAATAAATTTACCGGAACCATCAGGCTCGTCACCGCCGCTGAAACCACCGGGAATCATTATAATTTGAGCATTATCAATAAGCTTTTTCATTTCAGCTACAGACTCTTCTATATCTGAGGCGCTGAGATTCTTGAAAATAAACGGAGTGGCAATTGCGCCCTCTTTCTCAAAAGCCTTAATTGTATCATATTCGCAGTTTGTTCCGGGGAAAACAGGAATAAACACGCGAGGTTTAGCGATTTTCACAGCGGGACTCTTGCGATTAACCTCATTGTAAAGAGGAATGTTTACATTGTCGCTTGTATCAGCAGCCTTTTCAGGGAAAACATTATCAAGAGTTTTGCGCCAAACAGCAAGCATTTCCTCTACGGAAATCACGCTGTCGCCGTAAGTTACGCTGCTGTTTTCCGTAACCTCACCCAAAAGCAACAATCTGCTGTCAAGTGTGTTAACATTTACAGAATCAGCAAGCTCAAGAATCAAAGAACCGTAGCCCTTTTCAAAGAGTTGTAATTCTTCAAGTTCAGGACTGTATTCAAACTTAAATCCAAGTTTGTTACCGAAGCACATATAGCTGATTGACTCTGCAATACCGCCAAAACCTACTGCTTTAGCAGATACAACATCACCCTTAACGATAAGTTCGTGGATATATGAATACATTTCTCTGATATCTGCGTAGTTGGGGATGCCGTTTTCATCTTTGGGCATAGTATAAAGTACAACTTTATTGCCGGGCTTTTTAAACTCTTGCGATCTCATGTTATTAATATTCTCTGCAGCAACTGCAAAAGAAACAAGCGTAGGCGGTACATGAATTTGCTCAAAAGTTCCTGACATTGAGTCCTTGCCGCCTATAGCAGATGTGCCCATCTCAACTTGTGCACGGAATGCGCCCAGCAATGCAGCAAAGGGAATGCCCCACTTATTAGGATCAGTACCGAGTCTTTCAAAATACTCTTGGAATGTAAGGTAACTCTTCTTATAATCGCCACCCATGGCTGTAAGCTTTGCAAGTGATGAAACAACGGAATACATAGCTCCTACATACGGATTATCCTCCATCATATAAGGATCAAATCCATAAGTCATTATGCTACCTGTCTTAGTATCACCCTTTTCAACAGCAATTTTGGCAGCCATACCGTCAGAAGGTGTAAACTGATATTTGCCTGCATAAGGCATTACTACAGTATTATTACCGATTGTACTGTCGAAACGCTCCTCAAGACCCTTTTGAGAGCAAACATTGAGCTGTCCTAAAAGCGCAAGCCAATTTTCTTTTACGCTCTTACTTGAATCGCATTTGCAAATATGCTCTTTCTCCGGACGGAATTTTGTTACGTCAACAGTAACATCAGCATTTTGTTTTACACCATTGGTATCGAGGAATTCTCTTGCAATATTAACTATTGTATTACCCTTCCAATACATTTTTAATCTGCCTGTATCCGTTATATCAGCAACTTTGACAGCCTCTAAATTCTCGGTATTGGCAAGCGCAATAAATTTATCTGCATCTTCAGCTTTAACAACTACTGCCATTCTCTCTTGTGATTCTGAAATGGCAAGCTCTGTTCCGTCAAGTCCCTCGTATTTTTTAGGAACTTTATCAAGGTCAATATTAAGAGCAGGAGCAAGCTCGCCGATTGCAACGCAAACACCGCCTGCACCAAAGTCATTACAGCGTTTGATCATTTTACTTGCTGTAGGATTTCTGAATAATCTTTGAAGTTTTCTCTCTGTGGGAGGATTACCTTTTTGAACCTCAGAACCGCAAGTAGTAACTGATTCAACCGTATGCTCTTTAGAAGAACCTGTCGCACCACCTATTCCGTCGCGACCTGTTCTGCCGCCAAGCAATATAACAACGTCGCCTGCATCAGGTCTTTCACGAACCACATTATCTGCAGGAGCCGCAGCAATAACAGCACCTATTTCCATTCTCTTTGCCATGTAGCCTTTATGATATATTTCACGAACATGGCCTGTTGCAAGTCCTATCTGGTTACCGTATGAAGAATAACCTGCGGCTGCACCCGTTGTAATCTTTCTTTGTGAAAGTTTACCCTTAATCGTCTGAGAAACGGGAACTGTAGGATCAGCACTTCCCGTAACACGCATTGCCTGATATACATAAGATCTTCCTGATAACGGGTCACGAATAGCGCCGCCCAAACAAGTAGCCGCACCACCGAAAGGTTCGATTTCTGTAGGATGGTTATGTGTTTCATTTTTAAACATCAAAAGCCAATCCTGCTCCTCGCCGTCAACATCAACTTTAATTTTTATACTGCAAGCGTTGATTTCTTCTGATTCGTCAAGATCTTTAATTTTGCCGTTTTTCTTAAGGTACTTAGTAGCTAATGTACCGGCATCCATAAGAGTAATATCTCTTGTTTTTGCTCTTTCTCCGTAAACATTTTCACGAGCAAGAAGATATTCTTTAAATGCCTTTTCAACTAATTCGTTCTCAGGGCCTTTAGCAAATGTTATGTTATTTAATTTTGTTAAAAATGTAGTATGTCTGCAGTGGTCAGACCAATAAGTATCTATAACTCTGATTTCTGTTATAGTGGGATCTCTTTTTTCTGTGTCTTTAAAGTAATTTCTGCAAAACAGTAAATCTTCTGCTGACATTGCAAGTCCCATATCGCTTCTCATTTTTTTGATTTCTTCATCGCCGAGATTAATAAATCCTTTAAGTGTGTCTACCATTTCAGGAATATCAAGTTTAAGTTTTAATGTTTCAGGCTTTTCAAGAGAAGCCTCTCTTGACTCTACAGGGTTTATACTGTACTTTTTTATTGCCTCAACGTCAGCGTCGGAAATATCACCCTCAAGCACATATATTTGTGCAGCTCTTACTTCAGGACGTTCCTTTTGTGTTAAAATTTGTATACACTGCGCTGCGGAATCAGCTCTTTGGTCATACTGTCCGGGTAGATATTCTACTGCAAAAAGTTTACATCCGTCAGGACACTTAAACTCTTCATCTGTAACATCATCAACGTTCGGCTCTGAAAATACAAGATATTTTGCCGCCTCATATTCTTCTTCTGATATACCTTCTACATCATATCTGTTTAACAGTCTTACATTCTTAAGACCGGAAATGCCCAAGTTATTCTTAAGATCTGCTGCTACAGCTTTTGCGGAAACATCCATTCCCGCAATCTTCTCCACAAAAATACGTCTTACACTCATTATAAAATACCTATCTTTCTAAATTTCTCTCTTAAATACACTTTAATGCGTTATCAATATCAGCAATAATATCATCTGCAAATTCAATGCCGACAGAAAGTCTGATTAAATCCGGTGAAACTCCTGCTGCCATTAACTCATCATCATTCATTTGACGATGTGTAGTGCTTGCAGGATGAAGAACGCAAGTTCTTGCATCAGCTACATGCGTAACAATAGCCGCCAACTTGAGACCTTCCATAAACTTTACAGCTCCCTCTCTGCCGCCTTTTACACCAAATGAAACCACACCGCATGTGCCGTTAGGCATATACTTTTGAGCAAGCTCAAAATCCTTGCTGCTTTTAAGTCCCGGATATTTTATCCATGTAATGCTGCCGTCTTTCATTTTACCTTCTAAGAATTCGGCAACCTTTTGAGCATTCTGTACGTGACGCTCAATCCTTAAAAATAATGTTTCAAGTCCGAGATTTGTATAAAATGCATTTTGAGGACTTGCCATTGCGCCTATATCTCTCATAAGATGCGTTCTCATTTTTGTAATATAAGCTGCTTTACCGAAGCTCTTCGTATATGTTATGCCGTGATAACTGTCATCAGGAGTTGTAAGTCCGGGAAATTTACCGTTATCCCAATTAAAATTACCACTATCAATCACAACGCCGCCTATAGCACAAGCATGACCATCGATATACTTTGTTGTTGAATGCGTAACAACATCTGCACCAAACTCAAAAGGTCTGCAATTTACCGGTGTAGCAAATGTGTTGTCTATGATAAAAGGAACACCGTGTTCGTGAGCAACCCTTGCAAACATCTCTATGTCAATCAAATCAAGCGAAGGATTTGAAATTGTTTCACCAAAAACGCATTTTGTGTTTTCTTTAAATGCTTTGTGAAGTTCTTCCTCTGTGATGTCAGGTTTAACAAAAGTAAAGTCAATGCCCATTTCACGCATTGTTTTATTAAATAAATTGAATGTACCTCCGTAAATAGCACTTGAGCATACAACATGATCACCTGCATGGCAAATATTAAATACTGCATAAAAATTTGCCGCTTGTCCTGCAGAAGTCATTACAGCTCCTACTCCACCTTCTAAATCAGCAAGCTTCTTTTCTACTGCATCTACAGTGGGATTTGCAAGTCTTGTATAGAAAAAACCGGAAGCCTTCAAATCAAATAAATCACCCATATCTCCGGCTGTATCATACTTATACGTTGTGCTGTGAACAATGGGCACAACTCTGGGTTCACCGTTTTTAGGCTCATATCCTGATTGAACACATTTTGTATTTATATGCATAATTAGTCCTCCTCGAAATCATCATTATCGGCTCTTGATGCGTATTCATCAAGAACTGCTTGTGCAAGATTTTCGTTATCAACAAAAGTAAATACGGGCTCGTTATTCTCGAATGTTGTCTCCATTATAACGATTCCCATATCGTCCTCAATACCCTCATTCTCCATCGGAACAAGAACTGCATAAAGATTCTCTCTGTAATCTACAAAATCCAACAGCTCAAATTCAAAATCAACACCGTCTTCATCGGTCAATGTAAAAGTATTTATGCCGTTATCAAAAAACTCTTCTTTAATGTCTCTGCTGTTCTTTCTCATAAAAATCTCCTAAAAACTAATTTATTCATTAAGACTTGTTAATCTTATCTAAATATCCCTGTAAAATAATCATAGCGGCAAGCTTATCGCTGACACCCTTCTGCTTTTGATGCTTACCGGATTCTATCATAAGCCTGTCCGCATATTTTGTTGTAAGACGCTCATCCTCAAATACAATTTTTAAATCCGGAGAAGCTTCTGACAGTGCCTTTGCAAACTTCTCCGTTTTAACAACTCTGTCTCCTCTGCTGCCATTCATATTTGTGGGCAAACCTATAACAAGAGTATCGGAACCGTATTTGTCAATTAACTGCAGCAATTCTGATACAGTGTTTTTGCGTCCTTTTGTCGCATCAATGACGCACAAATCAAATGCCAATCTGCAACCGTCATCACTTACTGCAACTCCTATTCTGCTGTCACCGTAATCAATACCCAGTATTCTCATAACTCTTTAATCTTTAATTTCTTTTTCAAGATGCTCGTTAATATAAAAAGCAAACAGTTCTTCGATAATTTCATCTCTTTCAAGACGTGTAATCATTGAGCGGGCATTCTTGTGACTTGTGATATATGTGGGATCTCCCGACATAACGTAACCCACAAGCTGACACAAAGGGTCATAGCCCTTTTCTTTAAGAGCTTTATAAACCTCACTCATTATATTGCTCATTTCTGACTGCTTCTCCGGCACTGTAAAAAGCATAGTGTTTTTTGTATTATCCAATTCTATTCACCCTTTATCAAATATTGATTAAATATTATTTAACTAAAAAATCTGATATTTTTGCAATAAATTTATCACATGCCTCGTCATTGTCGCTGTGAATCACAAGCTCAATGGGTTGCGATAAGTTTAACGAAAAAATACCCATTATTGATTTCGCATCAACTGTATATCTTCCCGAAACAAGGTCTGCATCGTAAGGAAGCATGTTAATTTCATTAACAAATACCTTAACTGCATCTATAGAACTTAATGTAAGCATTACTTTTTTCATAAAAACAACTCCTAATATCAATATAAAATTATACTGTTTTATAGTACATTTTTCGTTCCCGTGTGTCAAGCTGTTTGTATCGAAACTACATATAAAATTCATTGAAAAGTGAATTTTCGGGAATTTCAAATCCATCTTTACCTTGGAACGGATACAGCGCCTCTATCGGAATTACATCACAAAATCTTTTTTTATCACTGTCAGATGATTTATCCAGTATATCAAATATTTTTTTCTTTAGATATGAGATCTCATACTCATGAGAAGTATTGATAAATATGTCTGCATAAGGAACCAAAGGCTTCATATAATTTTTTTCTCCTCGGCGTACTCCTTTCCACATATCCATTGTTCGTCCTAACGGAGCTGCTCTGTGGACACTGTCTCTTATCGCCCTTCTCATAAATCTTATCTGATGAGGCTCAATCAAATAATTCTCTTCTTTATACTGAGATTTATAGCTGTCAAAGGGACTGATATAAATTTTGATACTTGTATCGAATTTAAGCCCTTCTGTTAAAATAGGATTAAATGAATGAATACCCTCAAGAATAATCATATCCTTGTGCGTTGACTCGATAGTTTTTGTCCCTTTAACCCTCTTGCCTATTGTAAAGTCGTATTTAGGCGGAGTAATGGATTTACCCAATGTGTATTCTTTCATTTGCTGTCTGAAATAATTAACATCAATGGCATCGATTGTCTCGTAGTCAAAGTCATTACTTCCCTCCGGAACAAGCCCCATTTCTATTTGTTTTCTTTGCGTTACTTCTGCATCAAAATAGTAGTCATCCAAAGATATTACCGTACAATTGTAACCATCCTCAGATAAATATTTTGCAAGTAAATTTGAAGTTGTTGTCTTGCCTGATGCCGAAGGTCCCGTTACCATCAGTAAGTCTGTAAGATTCTCTCCTTCTCCGTCAGAATCTTTCTCTCTGACAAGCTTAAGCAACATTTCAAATTGCATAGATATTCTTTGCTCCGAAAAACGTATCAGTTCATCAAAACGTTCTTCTTGTATATACTTATTTACGTTCTTGTAATCGTATAACATGTTAGAATTCGCCTTTCATAAAAAACTTTACATAAATTATAATACAGAAATGCCTTTTCGGCAAACAAAAAAAGAACTGAAAAAAATTGCACATATTGTTGTTTTTAGCATTGACAGCAACAATATCTTGTGTTATATTGCTTAAGCGATTAAGCAGTATACTATCTATGGAGGAGGGATATAATAAATTTATGAAAATCGAAGGTTTACAAAAATTAACTTTATTAGA